>NZ_CP064942.1:3660000-3960000 GCF_015679265.1 Pontivivens ytuae | reverse complement strand
GGCCTTCACCTTGCGCGCCGTCGCACTCGCGGCCGCCCTGATCCTCGCCGTTCGGCCCGAGAGCCTGTTGGAGGCCGGGTTCCAGCTCTCCTTCGCCGCCACGGCGGCCCTCGTCGCCGTCTTCGAGGATCTGAGAGGCCGCGCCTGGTGGCGGGACGAGGATCGCGGCTGGGTCACGCGGTTCCGCGCGCCGCTGGCCCTGCTCATCACGTCGTCCGTCGCCGGGCTCGCCACGGCGCCCTTCGGCGCGTTCCACTTCAATCAGGTTTCGCAGTTCGGCCTCCTCGCCAACCTGCTCGCCGTGCCGATCATGAGCATGGTCATCATGCCCGCGGGCGTCGTGGCGGGCGTCTTGGCGCCGTTGGGGTTGGAGGGCCCGGCGCTCGCCGTGATGGGTTTCGGGATCGAAACGGTGCTCGGCATTGCCCAGTGGGTGGCGGAGATGGACGGCGCCCGCCGTGCGATCCCGGCCGGGCCACTGGCGGCATTGCCGTTGATCGCGGGAGCGATGGTCTGGGCGATCCTGTGGCGCGGGCCGGGGCGCTGGCTGGCGGCGCTGCCCCTCGGGCTCGCGCTTTTCATCTGGTCGGATCATGAGCGTCCGGACGTCCTCATCGCCTCGAACGGCCGTCTCGTCGGCGCGATGACGGAGGAGGGGCGGGCGGTGAACCGCGGCCGCGGCTCAAGCTTCGTGGTTCGGAGCTGGTTGGAGAATGACGGCGCGCCGGTGAAGCAGGAGCTCGCCGCCGACCGCTGGGCTCTCCTCGACCGCGGTGACGGCTGGACCCGCGCCATGTTCGGCAACCGGCAGCTCCAGATCGTCACTGCCCGCAGCCGCTGGCCGGACACGCTGCCGGACTGCGACGCAAGCACCGTCCTGCTTCTGTCGAGCTGGCAAGGCAACACACCGGAGGGATGCGCCCTCGTCCTCGACCGCCCACGCCTCTCCGCCGCCGGTCCGATCGCCCTCTATTTTGAGGAGGACGGGATCAGGATCGACAGCGAAGCGCTCCGCGCCCGCAGCCGCCCCTGGATCCGGGGCGACTGACCAACCTCTTCATCTTTCCGGAAAATACGCCCGCGCGGCAGCGCGGAACCGCATCCTGAGATGCCGTCAGTAGGTCCGGATCAGACCCACCAGCTTGCCCTGCACCTTCACTTGGTCGGAGCGGTAGACGCGGGTCTCGTAGGCCGGGTTCGCGGCCTCCAGCGCCACGGCGGAGCCGCGTTTGCGCAGGCGCTTCAGCGTCGCCTCCTGATCCTCGACAAGGGCGACGACGATGTCTCCATTATCCGCGTCGTCCTGCTCCTGGATCACGACGATATCGCCGTTGTTGATCCCGGCATCCTTCATCGAGTCGCCCTTCACCTCGAGCGCGTAGTGCCGCCCGCCGCGGGAGATCATGCCGCCGGGAACGGAGACGGTGTTGGAGACCTGCTGGATCGCCTCGATCGGCGTACCGGCCGCGATGCGACCCATCACCGGCAGGTCGTAGGCCGAGGCCTCGACCACGCGCGCGGCCACCGGGCGCTCGCTGAGCCCGCCGGGAATCGCCGTCGGGCGGAAGCCGCTCGGTTCGTTCGCGTCTGGCATGCGCACGATTTCGATCGCGCGGGCGCGGTGGGCGAGGCGGCGGATGAAGCCGCGCTCCTCGAGCGCCGTGATCAGTCTGTGGATGCCGGATTTGGAGCGGAGATCCAGAGCCTCCTTCATCTCGTCGAAGGAGGGCGAAACGCCGTCCTGCTGCACCCTGCTGTGGATGAAGTTGAGCAAATCCAGTTGCTTGCGCGTGAGCATGGCGGTGACCCTCTCCTGCCGCTGGTGTCACGTTTTCACACGGTTCTACAAAAGTTCTCCTTTTGTGTCAACCTGTTCGCGCAACACCCCTCAAAGAGTCACGATATCGACCAGATCACCGGCTTTTCGGGGCGGATCTTCAGGCGGACGCACCGCCAGGACGTCCGCACCGGCGAGCACGGTCAGGAGCGAACTGTCCTGACGCCCCGCGACCTCCACCAACCCGTCACCGCGCAGCCGCGCGCGCATGTAGTGCTCCCGGCTGCCGTTCGCCGCGAGGTCGTGGGCGAGGGGCAGGGCGCGCCGCGGCAGCGGTCCGGCGGGCAAGCCGAGCGCCGCGTCGACCGCGGGCCGCAGGAAGAGATGCGCGCAGACGAAGGCCGAGACCGGATTGCCCGGCAGGCCCACCATCGCCGCATCGCCCAACCGCCCGGCCATCAACGGTTTTCCGGGCCGCATCCGCACCTTGTAGAAGTCGAGGGCGAGGCCGCGCGCGCCCGCGACCTCCGCCACCAGGTCGTGATCGCCCACGGACGCGCCGCCCAGCGTCACGACCAGATCGGCCCCCTCGGCGAGCGCCAGGCTCTGCTCGAGGCTCTCGCGGGTGTCGCGGGCGATGGGCAGGATCCGGGCGCGCCCCCCCTGCGCCTCCAGCAGCGCCGCGACGCCGTAGATGTTGGAGCTCACGATCTGGTTCGGGCCGGGGATCTCGCCCGGCACCACCAACTCGTCGCCGGTGGCGATCAGGGCGACCACGGGGCGGCGGCGCACCGGCACCTCGGCGTGGTTCATCGCCGCAAGCAGGGAGACGAGGGCGGGTGTGATGCGCTGGACCGGGACCTCGTCACCCTCGTGGAAATCACCGCCTGCGGGCCGGATATGCGTCTTCTCGTCAAGCCTGTCACCGATGGTGATCCGGTCGCCGTCCCGCGTCACATCCTCCTGGATGACAACGCGATCCGCGCCCTCCGGCACCGGCGCACCGGTGAAGATCCGCACGGCCTCGCCCGGACCGACGGCGCCGTCGTGGCATCCGCCCGCCTGCGCCTCGCCCACAACGCTCAGAACTACGCCCGGCTGCGCATCCGCCGCCCGCACCGCGTAACCATCCATCGCCGACGCGGCAAACGGAGGCTGCGTGCGCCGCGCCGCCAGCGGTCGGGCCAGCACCCGCCCGGAGGCGGACCGCAGCGGAACCGTCTCCTCCTCGGTCACCGCAACGAGCGACAGGATGCGCTCCAAGGCCTCGGCGACGGAGATCACGGGCGGTCCTCGCGCAACGTCCTAGTCCGCCTCGAACCGGCCGGACTTGCCGCCGTCCTTGTAGGTGAGGCGGATATCGGTGATGCGCATATCCTTCTGCACCGCCTTGAGCATGTCGTAGACGGTAAGGGCGGCGACGTTGACGGCGGTCAGCGCCTCCATCTCGACCCCGGTCTGGCCGGTGGTCTTCACCGTCGCCTCGACCTCCACCGCGGTGCCGGAGGCGTCGAGCTCCACCGCAACCTTGCTGATCGGCAGGGGATGGCAGAGCGGGATCAGGTCCGCCGTCCGCTTCGCCGCCATGATCCCGGCGAGGCGTGCTACGGCGAGCACATCGCCCTTCTTCGCCGTTCCCGCGCGTACGATCTCCAGCGTCTCCGCCGACATCTCGACCCGGCCGCGGGCGGTGGCGGTGCGGGTGGTCACGGCCTTCTCCGACACGTCGACCATCTGCGCGTCGCCCTTGGCGTCGAAATGGGTGAGGCCGCTCATGCGGGCACCGGATTGGCGAGGAGGTCGCGGGTCGCCGCCTCCACGTCCTCCTGCCGCATCAGGCTCTCCCCGATCAGGAAGGCGCGGGCGCCGTAGCCGGAGAGTTTCGCGAGGTCTGCCGGGCTCGACATACCGGACTCCGAGACGAGCAGCCGGTCGGCGGGTAATCGTGTCGCCAGCTCACGTGTCGTCTTAAGAGAGGTCTCGAAGGTCTTGAGATTTCTGTTGTTGATCCCGATCAGGGGCGAGCGCAGGTTCAGCGCGCGGTCCAGTTCGGCCTCGTCATGGACCTCGATCAAGACGCTCATGCGCCACTGCTCGGCGGCCGCCTCCAGCTCCGCCGCCTGCGCGTCCGAAACGCTCGCCATGATGATGAGGATGCAGTCGGCGCCGAGGCTGCGTGCCTCCGCCACCTGCCATGGATCGTACATGAAATCCTTGCGCAGCACTGGCAGGTCCACCGCGCCGCGGGCGGCCACCAGATAGTCCTCGTGCCCCTGAAAGCTGGGTGCATCGGTCAGGACGGACAAGCAGGTCGCGCCACCCTTCTCGTAGGCCGCCGCCAACGCCGCGGGGTGAAAATCCTCCCGGATCAATCCCTTGGACGGGCTCGCCTTCTTCACCTCGGCGATCAGCGCATAGCGGCCCGAATCCACCGTCGCGCGCAGCGCCCCGGCGAAGTCGCGCACCTTGGGCGCTTCCCAGGCGAGGGTTTCCATGTCGCCCTGGGATCGAGCCGCCTTGCGCGCGGCGATCTCCTCGAGCTTGTAGGCCTTGATGCGGTCGAGAACGTTGGTCATGCCATCCTCTTACGGCGCGCCCGCGCGCTTGTCACGCGCACCAATCGATCGGCGGGCGACCCTGTGCGGCGAGCCAGTCGTTCACCCGCGAAAAGGGTTTTGATCCAAAGAACCCGCGCCGCGCCGACAGGGGCGAGGGATGCGCGCTTTCGACGATCAGATGCGCGCCGGGCCGGATATGTTTCGCGAGCCCCTGCGCGTGCTTGCCCCAGAGGATGAAGGCGGTCGGACGCCCCGACACGTGATCGAGCACCTGCTCGGCCAACCGCTGCCAGCCCAGCCGCGCGTGCCCGCCCGCATCGCCCGCGGGCACGCTCAGCGCCGTGTTGAGCAACAGCACCCCTTGCCGCGCCCAGCCCGACAGGTCGCCGGTCGCGGGTGCACAACCCACATCCTCCTGCAACTCATTGAAAATGTTGGCAAGCGACCGGGGCAGGGGCGTCACCTCCGCCGCAACGGAGAACGCGAGCCCGTTCGCATGCCCCGGCGTCGGATAAGGATCCTGCCCGAGGATCACGACCGCCACATCCTCCGGCGCAACCGCCTCCAGCGCCGCGAACCGCAAGGACGCAGGCGGCAACACCTCCCGCTGTTCGTCTGCGAGCCGCCGCGCGATCTCCGGATAATCCACGGCAAAGAACGGCAGGTCCGCCCAGGCGCGCGGCGGCCCGCCTTTATCTGTCTCAAAGTATCCCGGGGTCTGGGGGGAGGCCCCACCGTTGTTCACCGGGTTGGCTGGGTCGGTCATTTGGGGGCGCTGTTCGCTCGGTCTTTCGCGGACTTAGGTAGCTTTTCATGAGCCGCGAGTCACACGAGAAAGGGCGCGAACCGATGGTTCGCGCCCTTTTTCATGGCTTTTGGGAGTGTCGAGCGAGCCTCGCGGTGATCCACCACTGTCAGTGCAGGTGGCGGATCGCCGGGGAGGACAGTGCTCCTCAGGACAGCCGGTTTTCGATCGCGGTTGCGACGGCTGGCGGGCAGGCCGGGTGCTTTGCGATGCGGCGGGCGCGGGCGGTGGTGGCTTTGCGGGCGAAGGCGGTGAAAAGATCGACGACGAGTTTCTCGTTCTCTTCATTTTCGAACACCGCATCCAAGGTATCGCGCATAGCGTCCAGGATCGCGGCACGCTCCTTCTCCTGGTCGACGCCGATCTTTGCGCCCACATTCGAGATCCGCTCGATCTGCTTCATCTGCGATGCGGAGAGCTGATTGAAGTTGATCTTTCCGCGGGTCTTGGTTCGCTTCAAGGATTTGTCCTCTTTGGAAGCGTCGGTTGCCGCGGCGGCGGTGGTGATGTCGTTTTGAGCCATGTTGTGTTCCTGTGACGGCGAGTTTCGAATGAGCCGCAGAAGCGCCTTTTTGGAGCGCCTTCGCGACTTCCGAGGATTTGTGAATCTCTTGCGGGATCGGGGAGAAAAAACTTGGCAGAGCCGCGATATCTCAGTCCTCGCGCCCGCCGGACCGATCCGTTTCAGTGCCGCGGCCGAGCATGCGATCGAGTGCAACGATGCGGCTCGTCAGCGACGTGCGGGCATTAGCAATCCTTGCGCGGAGAGCGCTCGGAAGACGACGCGCGATGGAGACAATGACATTGCCCGCTTGCCGGATCGCCTCGAACTCGTCCCCGAGATGGGCACGAGCCCTTTTCTCGGCGCGGTCATTCAGAACGCGCATTGCGCGCGCGAAGATCTGTGCCGCGGTGCGAGAGGTAGTGTCTCCCTCCGATGAGACACTGCCATCGGTGTCTCTCGCCATACGACCAAGATCTTCGCTCGTGATCTCGCCGTTGGCGATCTGTTTGGCGGTTCTGAGAACGATGTCCGCCCGCCGCTTTTGGGTTTCGGCAGTCTTTTCTCGCGCGTCCAGATCTCCGGCGCGTCGCGAAACAGCCACCTCTTTTCGGGTGACGACATCGTCCCGCTCCATGAGCCGCGTCTCCTGCGCCTCGCGCCACTGGCGCGGGCTGACATGCGCGCGGTGCTTCGGCACCTCGACCAGATCCGGGACGGTGTCGCCAGTCTGAGCCGTTGCCTGGGCCTCGCGGACCTGCCGGTTGTGCTGCAGGGCTTGCCGGATCTTCTCCTTGTGCCGCTCGCCCCGGTGCAGTCCGATCCGCGCAGCTTCGAACCAGGCGCCGATGCTGTCCTGACCATGTTCGTAGTCCCGAATGACGGCATGTTTCGAAGGCTGTAGCATGTGCCGCCAGTCCTCCAGCCGCACGCGCGGCAGGATGATAGCGTGGATATGGTATGCCAGCTCGTCGCGATCCGAGCGAGCATGGATACAATCCTCGCCAAACTACTGCTTGAGCCAGCGGACCGCGAGATCCTCGAACTGCTCCTCGCGCGCGGGATCATTCTCGCCCAGAAACGTGCTGAGATCGTCGTCGAACCATTTGCGGTTCGCGGTGATGATGATCTCGCGCATGGGGCCGTGCCGCGTGGCACGCCACGGATCACGAGGTCCCTCGGCGAGGCGGCGCTCGATCTCCTTCCTGCGCCGCCGCCGTTTCAGCTTTTCGAGTTCGTTAGCGAAGTTCTCGAGCCGCATCTCCGAGATCGCCCGGTGCGCCGCCTGTGCTCAGCTCCCGTCCCCGATGAGCCGCGTATTGAGCGTGCTGCGATGCGTCTCCACGTGACCGAGATCGCCACCCTGGCGCATGCGATGCCGCTCGTAACCGCCGATGTTCTCGGGCCACAGCCCCGCCATCCGCATGACAATGGGATACTCTCCACCGTGCTCCATCTCTCGACCTCCGTTCTGTGAGGTCGGGAAATTGATAACGCCGTCAGCCGCCCGGAAATCGCGCCGGAGCGAGGCTGAGAAGGGCTTCGCAGCCTGATCCGAGGGAAGGCTCGTTGGCGAAATAGGCGGGGAAACAGAAATTCGCGGCAGCCGCAAGGTCACAAGCGTTGTAGGCGAAAGCCGCCATTAAACTTTTCAAATGCGAGCGTTGCAAGCAACAAAGATTGGAAGACTGGACATCTAGATCAGCGTCCTACCAAATAGTTTGAGCAATAGCGAAGGTTCTGTAACTATGTTCCAATGAAAGGCCCTGAACCAAATTCGCCTAGAGCCCCATCGCTTCAGAGATAAATTCGGTGATAGGGTTCAAGATACTCACTGCCATTACTAGAGTAGCCATCACGATTTGGGATAATGAGAAGCTTCTTAGGCTACTTATGAGGGTCCGCATACCCAATTTCCCATGGACACCATCGAGAATCTATTGAACTCTACATCATCAATAATAGAAAGTAGTAAATGTCATTTATTCTCTTATTTATATTAGCCATTGCAAAGTGGCCCAGCTTGGTTGACGTCGAAGCGTCAATTCAGTTCATGTATCATCTCTAATCAAATTTGTGCAATGAATCAACTACACCTTGAGCTAGCGCGCGATCATTGTGCTTATATTATAGAAGCGCTGTTGTGATGCGGTTTCTTTGAGCTTTATTTAATGACCTTACAATTTGTTCATCGCCTATTTGCGCTTTAAATCTCAGGTCGGTCTTGGATACTGATATTGTCTAGCCCCCTGTGTCTGGGTCACTGATCGGGGCTTTCTCTAATATTGTTTCAGGAACGGGTGGGCGCATGTTGAGTGCCTGATGCGGGCAGGTGTGATTGTACTGCCTGAGCCAGTGATTGATGACGATCTGAGCTTGCTTGGTCGTCGTGAACCACTCCGCATTGAGAACCTCTCGCCGTAATGTCCCATTGAAGCGCTCGTTGTATCCGTTCTCCCAGGGTGATCCTGGGTAGATGCGGATGGGCTTGATCCCAACACGCCGAAGCCAGCCCTGCATCGCCTCTGCTGCGAACTCGGGTCCGTTATCGGACCGGATATACTCCGGGGAACCGTGGCGCAGCAGGAGCGGATAGAGTGCTTCGAGAACTTCGTCGGCACCCATCTTGGTGCGGACCACAACAGCCAAGGCCTGCCGCGTGAACTCGTCGAGAACCGTCAGCATCTTGTAACTGCGCCCATTGCTGAGCTTGTCATGCACGAAGTCTATTGCCCAAACATGGTTCGGGTGCGTGGGCCGAAGCCGGATGATCGAGCTGCCCTTGTGGTAGAGCCGCTTGCGCTTTTTGTGCCGCTGCGGAAGCTGCAATCCTTCCTCACGCCAGAGCCGCTCGACCTTCTTGTGATTGACCCGCCAGCCTTCCATGTGAAGCAGCTCCGTGATCTTGCGGTAGCCATATCGCCCGTACTGCTTCGCCAACCGGATCAGAGCCAACCGTAGCGCATCATCGTCTCTCTGTGTTGGCTGATATTGCAGGGAGCTCCGCGCCAGGCCAATCACCCGGCAGGTCCGCCGCTCAGACGTGGCAAGCTTCTGGCGTGTGTGAAGGACGGCCTGACGAAGCTCCTCTGTGGTCAGGCCCTGGGCTTTAGGTGGTTCAGGCTTTCCTTGAGTATGAGCTTGTCCAGTTCGAGCTCGGCGACGATCTTCTTCAGTCGGGCGTTCTCTTTCTCCAAACTCTTCATCTCCGACAGCTGCGACCGGCCCATCCCGCCAAACCGTTTCCGCCAGTTGTAGTATGTCGCGTCGCTGATCCCGACGCCGCGGCATGCAGTGGCCACGTCATCGCCCGCCGTCAGCTTCAGCTCGATCTCACGCAGCAGCTTCAAGATGTCTTCGTCTGAATGTCGCTTCCTCGCCATGCCCAATCCCCCTCTCGCGGCCAATGTAATGGCCCAGTTCTAGGGGGGAAGGACAAACGTAATGGCACAGTTCTAAGGGGGGACGGACCTCCGAGGACAGTCGTTCTCGAACAACACAGGCTCGCTTATCCTAACGCCGAAGTTGCGATCTGTTATAGGGTAGAGAATATGGATCCGACGACCCTTCGTTCCTTCATCGCCGTCGCCGAACTTCTGCACTTCCGCCGGGCGGCGGAACGGCTGGGAGTCGGCCAAGCTGTCGTGTCCCGTCACGTCCAAGCTCTGGAGCATGAGGTCGGCACCCCGCTCCTGCTGAGAACAACTCGCAGCGTGAGTCTGACCGCCGCCGGGGCCACGATGTTGGAGGAGGCGCGCGCCGTCCTGGACCGCTCGGACGCCGCGCTTCGCGCGACGCGCCAAGCCGCCGCGGGTGGTCTACCGATACTGCGGCTGGGGGGCATCGATGGCGCCCTTAACCTGCTGCTCCCGCCGATCCTGAAGGGGCTTGCGAGGCACGATCCGGCGCAGCGCGTCGCCATAACGGAGATCGTCACTTCCGGTGACGGGGCCGCGGCGGTCGCGAACCATAGGCTCGACGCGGCGCTCGTGCGACCGCCCGCGCAGGCGATCGACGGTCTCGCCTGGATGGGCGTCTGGCGTGAGCCGGTGGTCGTGGCGTTGCCTGAGGATCACCCGGCTGCTCGCCGTTCGGATGTCGACCCCGATGCCCTGTGTGATACGCCGATGATCGCCTTCCCGCGCCACGCGCGCCCGATCCTCCACGAGGCGGTCCGTGCCATCCTGGAGGCGGCCTCCGACCCGCCGCGCATCGCCCTGGAGCTGTCCGAGAAACTCACCGTCCTGACACTGGTCTCCGACGGCGTTGGCTGCGCGCTCCTACCGGCGTGGGTCTCTCGTCTGCCCGTCGCGCGTGTGGTCTTCCGTCCGCTCTCTGCCGCCGCCGCTCCTCTTACCCTTGCTCTGTGCTGGCGCAATGGCGACCCGTCAGAGACTGTCGCCACCCTCCGCCGGATCGTGCGGGATGCGGTTCACGGTGGAGCGGTGCCGCCAGACGCGGTCGCGATTGATCCAAAAAATTGAACTCCGATCCGAGATTGATCTCCCGATCGGGACAATCGACGCTTTCGTCAATGCGCTTGGAAGCAGGCTTTGTCGGGGGCGAGATAGAAGATGAGTACCTATCGTATCGTATCGCTGCCAGGCGACGGTATTGGGACGGAAGTGATCACCGAGGGACGCCGTGCCGCGGATGCCGCCATAGCCGCTGTGGGCCGCAGCATCGACTGGGTCGAGTATGACTGGTCCTGCGAAACCTACCGCACCACCGGCCGCATGATGCCTGAGGATGGTATCGACCGTGTTCGCGATGCCAACGCGATCTATCTCGGGGCGGTCGGCTCTCCGGGCGTGCCGGATCACATCTCCCTATGGGGCATGCTCATCCCGTTACGGCGTGAGCTCGACCTTTACGCGAACGTACGTCCTGTCCGGCTGATGCCTGGTGTGCCCTCACCATTGGCGAACCGAAGCCCCGAGGAGGTTGATTTCGTCGTGGTACGCGAGAACGTGGAAGGCGAGTATTCCGCCATCGGCGGCCGCATGTACGATGGTACCGAGCACGAAGCCGCCTATCAGCAGGCCGTTTTCACCCGGCGCGGCTGCGACCGGATTATGGACTACGCCTTCGCGCTCGCCGCTGATCGGCGCGCAGCAGGTAAGGGCGGCAAGGTCACGAGCGCGACCAAGTCCAACGGCATCGTCCACACGATGCCCTTCTGGGACGAGAGGTTCGAGGCGGCGCGCGGCCGCCACCCGAACGCGGAGACCGACCAGTTCCATATCGACATTCTCTGCGCGCGCTTCGTCACGAACCCCGACTGGTTCGACGTGGTCGTAGGATCGAATCTCTTTGGCGACATCTTGTCCGACTTAGGACCGGCGGTGTCGGGCTCCATCGGCATCGCGCCCTCGGCCAACATCGATCCGACGGGGCGGAACCCGTCGATGTTCGAGCCGGTCCATGGCTCGGCGCCCGATATCGCGGGTAGGGGGGTCGCGAATCCGATCGCGGCCGTCTGGACCGCATCAATGATGCTTGACCATTTGGGTGAGGCCGAGGCCGCCGCGCTCATCGAGGGTGCGATGGAGACCGTCCTCGCGATGCCGGAGGGCCGTACGCGCGACTTGGGTGGTCGAGCCAGCACGCGGAGTTGTGGCGACGCCGTCGTGCGAGCCATCGAGGCAGCGTAGCCCGGAGCGAGAACGGAAGAAACGTCCGTCCCCAAGGGGGGCGCGACCCGAGCCGGTTCCTCGCGAAGCGAAGACGAAAGAAAGCCCACGACGGACGCGGGCTATAACAGGGAGGAATACCATGTCCAGATACATCACCACCGCCGCAGCAGCCACGCTTGCGCTGACCGGCTCCGCCTTCGCGCAGGCGGATCAGGACCGCAGCGACTGGCCGAGCAGCTTTACCGTTGGCACGGCAAGCCAGGGGGGCACGTACTTCGCCTACGGGTCCGGCTGGGCCAACCTCGTGGCGGAAGAGCTGGGCGTGACCGGCGGCGGCGAGGTCACGGGCGGACCGATGCAGAACATGGCGCTGGTTCACACCGGTGACACCCAGTTCGGCATGACGACGATGGGACCGGCCGCCGAGTCGATCGCTGGCACCAACCCGATCGCGCCCGGGCTCCAGATGACCAATGCCTGCGCGATGTTCCCGATGTACCAGACTCCGTTCGGCGCGGTTGCGATCGCCTCGTCCGGGATTGAATCCTTCTCGGATATCCCCGACGGCGCGCGCATCGCGTTCGGCCCTGCCGGCGGCACCGGTGATACTTACATGCCGCTGATGCTCGAAGCGCTTGGGAAAACATTCGAGCGGCGCAATGGCGGTTACAGTGACATTGCGGGACAGCTCCAAGACGGACTGATCGACGTGATCGCCTATGCCGCTGGCGTACCGACCCCCTTCGTCACTCAGCTAGAGGTTCAGACCAACGTGAACATCATCGAGTTCACGGAGGAAGAGCAGGCGCAGATCGTCGACGCATTCCCCGTGGCGCCGTTCACCATCTCGGCCGACACTTACGAGTCGCTAGATGCTGATGCTCGCTCGGTCTCGATGTGGAATTTCGCGATCGCCAATTGCGATCTGCCCGCATCGTTCGTGAATGCGGTGGTCGACGTGGTCATGTCGGATAATGCGCGCATGGTGAACGTCCATCGTGCGGCCGGTTCCACCCTTCCAGAGCATTGGGACAAGAATGCCAGTGTCCTTCCCTGGCATCCAGGTGCTGCCCAGTGGTTCATTGACAATGCGGGCGCCGACATCCCCGCCGATCAGATCCACGGCGGCTCGTGATCCGAGGGCCCGTCCCGGTTTCTACGGGGCGGGCCACGCTCCTCGGACAGGGTGAAGCCGCTGGCGCGGCAGCACGGTCACCGCGCCTCGAGCGGGACCAGGCAAAAGGGAAGTCAGCGACATGACCGATGAGAGCAGCGAACATGCGTCGCGTCGCCTCGATGACTCTACCGATGATCTGACGGACGGTCCGGTGGAGACGCTGTTCGACGGGCGGAGCGAAATGGAGACCGATGGCCCCGTGATCGCGGAGGGCGTCGACGACGAACCGGTCGAACGCAATCGCCGCGTCTTCACCGGCCCGACCTACCTGGTCATCGCCGTGATGTCCGCGGTCTACGCGCTGTTTCACATGGCGGCGCTGAACGGCTGGTCGATCCGGGAGTGGACAGGCGTGACCGTCCCGCTCCTGCCTGTCTTCCCGCTGGAGACCTGGAACTTCCGCATCGTCCACATCGCGGGCGCGGTGCTGTTGGGCTTCATCCTCTACGCGCCCCGCGAGTTTCCCGACGACGACCGCGGCGGGCGCCATCCGCTCGACCTTTTGGCCTGGGCGGGGATGCTGCCCGCGCTCTTCGCCTGCTGGACGGCGCTGGGCTTCGCCGCGCAGATCCGCGACGGGGTGATGTGGAACGGGGTCGATACCGGGATCCGAAGCGCGGAGATCTGGCAATACGGTGTGCCGCTGATCGCGGCCACCGCGCTGGGCATCGTGATCGGCTGGCTGCGTCCCCGGGTTCGCGGGGCCATTGCACCTGCGGACCTGCTGCTGGGCGTCTGCGGGATCGGCGTCGCGATCTACCTCATCACGATCTACGGCACGCTGATGCGCAGCTCCACCGGGACGCCCTTCGCGCCGATCGGCATTAGCCTCGCCGCCGTGGCGGGCACCGCGCTGATCATGGAGCTCACGCGCCGCGTCGCGGGCCTCGCGCTGATCGTGATCGCCGCCGTCTTCCTGATCTACGTCTTCGTCGGGCACCTGCTGCCGGGCTTCCTGAACGCGCCAGCCATCGCGTGGGAGCGGTTCTTCAGCCAGGTCTACACCGATGCCGGGATCCTCGGTCCGACGACAGCCGTGTCGTCCACCTACATCATCCTCTTCATCATCTTCGCGGCGTTCCTGCAGGCCTCCAAGGTCGGGGACTACTTCGTCAACTTCGCCTTCGCCGTCGCGGGCCGGGCGCGTGGCGGCCCGGCCAAGGTCGCGATCTTCGCCTCCGGTCTCATGGGCATGATCAACGGGACGAGCGCGGGCAACGTGGTTGCCACCGGCTCGCTCACCATCCCGCTCATGAAGAAAGTCGGCTACCGCCCCACCACCTCCGGCGCGGTCGAGGCGGCGGCGTCCACCGGCGGGCAGATCATGCCGCCTATCATGGGCGCGGGCGCCTTCATCATGGCGGAGATCACGGGCATTCCCTACACCGAGATCGCGATCGCTGCGATCATCCCCGCGATCCTCTACTTCGTCTCGATCTACTTCATGGTGGACTTCGAGGCGGCCAAGCTCGGCATGCGCGGGATGCGCGACGACGAGCTGCCGAAGTTCCGCGACATGGCGCGGCGCGTCTTCCTGTTCCTGCCGATCCTGATCCTGATCGTGGCGCTGTTCCTCGGCTACTCCGTGATCCGGGCGGGCACGCTCGCCACGATGGCCGCGGCGGTGGTGAGCTGGCTCACGCCCTACCGCATGGGGCCGCGCTCGATCTCCAAGGCGTTCGAGATCGCGGGCTACATGTCGATCCAGATCATCGCGGTCTGTGCCTGTGCGGGCATCATCGTCGGCGTGATCTCCCTGACCGGGGTCGGCGCGCGCTTCTCCTCCATGCTCCTCAACATCGCGGAGGCGAACCAGCTCGTCGCGCTCTTCTTCGCCATGTGCATCGCGATCCTGCTCGGCATGGGGATGCCCACGACGGCCGCCTATGCGGTGGCGGCGTCGGTGGTGGCACCGGGCCTCGTCCAGCTCGGCATCCCGATGCTGACGGCGCATTTCTTCGTCTTCTACTTCGCCGTGGTCTCGGCCATCACGCCGCCCGTGGCGCTGGCGAGTTATGCGGCGGCGGGCATATCCGGATCGAACCCGATGGCCACGTCGGTCGCGTCCTTCAAGATCGGCATCTCGGCCTTCATCGTGCCGTTCATGTTCTTCTACAACTCCGCGATCCTGATGGACGGAAGCTGGTTCGAGGTCATCCGGGCGGGCACGACGGCGGTGATCGGCGTGTTCCTCCTCTCCTCCGGCGTGCAGGGCTGGTGGGTCGGGGATCGGGCGAACGCGCTCTTCCGGGTGGGCCTGATCGTCGTGGCGCTCTTCATGATCGAGGGCGGGCTTATCTCCGACCTCATCGGCATCGGCGGCGCCGTCGGCCTCTTCCTGCTGGCACGGATGGTGCGCGGAACGGCGCAGGCCTCTTGAGGCGGCCAGGCACCTTCGCGCCCCTTGGCAGTAGCAAGCCCGCACCCACCCAAAAGAAATCTGGAGCGTAGAGAAAAGAATGGACACCTCCATCTTCCCTGCAGGGACCGTCGTGACGGATGCCGACCTTCTCGCACCGCGGCTTAAGGACTTCCGCAATAAATACGAAGGAGCGGCGCAGGCTCTCCTGCTGCCGCGGAGCACGGAGGAGGTCGCTGCTATCGTTCGCGCCGCCGCCCGCACGGGTGTCCCTGTCGTTCCGCAAGGCGGCAATACAAGCTATTGCGGCGGCGCTACGCCTGACGCATCGGGGGATGCGATTTTGATCGGCTTCGACCGCATGGTCTCCATCCGCGAGGTAGATGCCGCGAACCGGTCCATAACGGTCGAGGCTGGTGTGATCCTTCAGACAGCGCAGGAAGCTGCGGCATCTCACGGCCTTCTCTTACCACTCTCACTGGGGGCGCAGGGAAGCTGCCGCATTGGCGGCAACATTGGCACCAATGCTGGCGGACTCAACGTCCTACGCTACGGGATGACAAGACAGCTCGTTTTGGGTCTGGAGGTAGTGCTGGCCGACGGCCAGATCGTCGACACGCTCTCACCTTTGCGCAAGGACAATTCTGGCCTGCGGATCGAGGACCTGTTCATCGGCACCGAGGGAACGCTCGGAGTCGTGACAGCTGTGTCCCTCTCGCTGTCGCCCATGCCGGTTCGCGGGGCGACGGTGATGCTCGCCCTTCGCGATCTCGCGGATGCGCCTGACCTGCTGGGCCGCATGCGTGCCGTCACGGGCGACGGTGTCTCGGCTTTTGAATATGTTTCGCGCGCGTCGCTGGATCTTGTCGCAGCCCTGTGGGGGCGGCCGTCACACCCGCTGACCGAGGCATTTGACCATGCGATCCTGATGGAGGTGGCGACGTCCGCGCCGAGCTTCGAAATCGAGCTTGCCGTCGAAGAGCTGCTCGTGGAACTGATGGAAACGGGCATCGTGACGAACGGGGTGATCGCGGCCAGCGAGGCTCAGCGCGCCGAGCTCTGGCGCGCACGCGAAACGATCCCCGAGGCCGAGGTCCATTGCGGAGGATCACTCAAGCACGATCTCGCGGTCCGCGTCTCCGCCGTACCTCAGCTCGTCGCATCGGTCGTGGAGCTGATCGAAGCGGCGAACCTGCCAATACTGCCTTCCATCTACGGCCATATCGGCGACGGCAACGTGCACCTCAACCTTGTTGGTCGTCCCAATGCCCCGGCTGACATTCTCGATCGCGCGGAGACGGAGGTGTCGCCGCAGATCTACGACCTGACCCGAGCCATGGGCGGCACGTACACAGCGGAGTACGGAATCGGCCAAGCAAAGCTCGACCTCAACCTAACCTATGGTAATCCCGGAAAGCGGTATATCTCGCGGATCGTTAAGCGGGGCCTGGACCCCAATGACATGCTGAACCCCGGAAAACTCATTGATCAGGAGTAGGCAAGCTCGAAAGCTCTTTACATATGTTCCATTTGCCAGAAGCTGTTCGAAAGCGCAAAAGTTACGCGATTATACGTGAAAGAAACGGATCTTCACAGAAGCACAGTAGACGTCTGCTTCATTCGTTTCTCGACATGGATTCCTCCTAGAACCCGCTCAACTAAAACAATCGATTTCGCCACTGCCAAAAACGCCCCATTTTTTGGCAACAGAGGCGCTCAAAAACGGCCCTTCATAGACATGCTGATCTGCGGATGAGGCGGCCGTTCAACTTTGGATGTCGAACCCGGTTCTATGAAACTAGCTGTGATGCTGTCAGCTCATTCTCCCTCCACTGCACACCCGTAGTCCTCGGCTGAGATCGCCTATGGTGACCTGCTCCAGACGCGCGATCAGAGCCTTCTCCGCGTCCTGCAGCGCAAGGTCGACAACGCCATGCAGCGCGGCTTCGATCTGGCAGTCGGCTGGATTGTCCGGACCGTCGCCATCCCGTGGCAACAGAGTTGAGCCCAGGGCGCAGTAGACGTCAGCAACTGTGATCGTGTCCGCGCTTCGGCTCAGCGTCCACCCGCCTGTACGTCCCGTTTCGGATGTTATCAGGCCTGCCTGACGCAACAATCCCAGGACCCGTCGCACGACCACTGCGTTCGTCGCGTTCTGCACGGCCAACTCTTCGGACGTGAAGCGCCGATCCGGTTCCAGGCCGAGATGGCCGAGCGCGTGGAGCGCGAGTGACAGCTTACTGTTTCGTTTCACCGCAACAATTATAGTTGCACTTTTGGCTCGAAAAAGTAACAATCACGGTTGCGATTTTTGGGAGGCAGGATCATGAGCAAAACCCAAGCCGCTCCATGCGGTCGGCGCCTCGATGACGTGGATGTCGCGATCGTCGGCGGCAGCTTCGCTGGCCTCTCCGCCGCGTATCCGCTGGTCCGCTCACGGCGCAAAACGCTGCTCATTCATGATGGAAGCCCCCGAAACCGCTTCTCGCCCGAAAGCCACAACTGGCTTGCCCTTGACGGCGCCACGCCTGAAGCCGTGCACGGCAAGGGGATCGAAGAACTCTCTCGCTATCAGTGTTTCTCGGAGCTTCAAGATCGCGTCGTCACGGCGCAGCGATCCAAAGCTGACCGACATCTCGAGCTGTCCATCATCGAGCTGACAACGGCCTCAGGTACCACAGTTCGGGCCAAACGCCTGGTCCTGGCCACAGGTATGCGCGATACGTTTCCGTTCGGCATCGACGGTCTTGAAGACTGTTGGGGCAGGTCGGTGCTGCAATGTCCCTATTGCCATGGATACGAGCACCGGGATGTCCCAACCGGCATCCTCCATGGAGGTCCGGCCTCCGTACACCAGGCCAGGAACCTGCCGGACTACGCGACCGATCTGATTTACTTCACGAACGATGCAGAGCTTGAGGACGCCGACCAGTCCGACCTTGAAAGCAGGGGATATCGCATCGAGGCGGGGAAGGTGTCTCACGTTGCCCATCGGGATGGGCTTATGGAAGCCGTTGTCCTCGCAAATGGTGACGCGATTGCGCGCGACGCCCTCTATGTGCTGCCCCGAGCCGCCTTCGCCTCCGATCTTCACAAGCAACTCGGATGTGGCGAAACCGAAGGTACGTTCGGCCCCTATGTCACGGTGGATGACCTGCAAGAGACGACGGAGCGTGGTGTGTTCGCAGCCGGAGACATGACCCGACCCGCCTTCAACGCAGTCTGGGCAGGTGCAGACGGAAATCGGGCCGGCATCTTTGCGCACCAGTCCCTTGTGTCCGTCCATAACCCCTATCGCGGAGCAAAACTCTAGCCAGCAAAAGTTAGCGCTTATACATCACAAAGCCTGGTGACTTTGGCTCACAGCGAACGCTCCTGAGGTTCCCTGCCTGACGCTCCAGACATATGCCTGCGTGACGACCGCAATCTGTTTCAGGAAGGTCGATGCCGACCGTGTCACTCTATGACATCCGACTGGAACGGCCTCAAACGCGACGCGAAGCTGCATTCCAAAGAGCGTCGCGATCGCCGGATAAATCGCATTGATCCACGCGAATGCCGCACGGATGCTCCGACGCGCTAAGGCACATCGTAAGGGTCAGTCCGCCATCATCTTGTCAAAGAACGCGTCCGGTCCGTCCAGCTCGCGCAGCCTCTGACCTTCGATCTGCCAGAAACGCGTTCCGACCGCGCGGACAAAAGCGCGGTCGTGGCTTACGATCAGAGCGGCGGCATCGCCGCGGGCGAGCTCACCTTCCAGCGCCTCCTGCCCCTCGATATCGAGGTGGTTCGTCGGCTCGTCGAGCAGATACAGCGTGGGCCGCGCAAGCCGCAGCAGTAGTAAGGCGAGCCGCGCGCGCTGTCCGCCCGACAGGCGGTCTACAGGTCCACACTGCTTCTCTACTGCGATGCCTGCCCCTGCCAGCAGAGCGCGGGCACGGGCGTCGTCCATGGCCGCATGGCGCGTGACGGCGTCTTGAGGCGACGTGAAGGCGTCAAGCTGACCCAGGTCCTGGCGAGATAGGCCAACTGTCGCGCTCGGCGCGATGCGCAGACCGCGGCTGGGCGTGACGATGGCCTCCTCCAGTGCCGCGAGCAGGCGCGACTTGCCGGTGCCGTTTTTGCCGAGCAGGGCCACCCGGTCCCCGGGCGCGATCCAGAGCCGTCCCGTCTCGAACAGGGCGGTGCCGTCGGGTGCCGCTACCGTGGCGTCGTCCAGCGTGACGAGCGCCTTGGCGTGCGATCCCTTCCCGTCGAGCCGGATTGCCCCGGCCGATCGCTCGCGATGTGCGGGCCGCGCCGTCGCCTCGATCCGCGCAGCACGCTCCTTGAGCTGGCGCGTCTTGACCACCAGCAGGTCAGAGCCGGAGTTGATACCGATGTTCTGCAGCTTCGCCGCCTGCCGCCTCAGTTGGCCGGCCTTCGCAAGATCCGTCTCGTGTCGGCGCGCCGTAGCCGCATCGGCTTCATCCAGCGCAGCGCGGGCAGCGACGTATGGCAGGTCGTAGCCAGCCGAGGCTTCGGGCCGCAGGAACAAGGTGCGGCTCGTGACGGCATCCAGGAAGGCGCGGTCGTGGCTTGCGATGACGCAGGCCACGCCGCGCGCGGGGCCTGCGAGCCAGCGCTGCAGATGGCCAATGCGGCCGAGGTCGAGATGGTTCGTCGGCTCGTCCATCAACAGCAGGTCCGGCTCGGAGACCCAGGCACGGGCGAGGAGTGCCGTGCGTTGCCATCCGCCCGAGAGCGAGTGCAGCAGGCGGTCGTTCAGCACGAGTGGCGCGCCGAGTTCGTCGAGTGCGACGTCGACTCGCCATCCTTCGGTTTCGCGCACATCCGGGGATAGTGCGTCCAGGACGGCATCGCGGAGGGTCAGCGGTAGCAGCAGCTCGGGGACGTGCTGCGGGACGAGCCCAATCACGAGGCCCCGAGCGGCCGTGACCTCGCCTTGGTCCGGCTCGGCCATGCCGGCAAGCAGCTGCAGGAGTGTGGACTTGCCGCGTCCGTTGGCTGCGACGAGGCCGATGCGGTCGCCGCGCTCGACGATAAGGTCGAGGTTTCGGAACAGGGAGGCAGAACGGATCGCGCCCAGTGCGCGAGTCTGGAGGAGGATCATGGGTCACGGCTTTCGGCTGAGCGGGCGCAACCCGAAGGCTGGTCAGGAAAGGGCCGATCGTCGTGACGGGGCGGGTGCCGGGCGTCTCTGTCCGATCAGCCCTGCGAACGGGTTCGCAGGGCCCGAACGGGACCTCGGGTGCGATCGTGGAAGCGCTTCGGCATCATTCGACCCTCCCTGGTTAGCGTTTCGGACCACGCCATGGTAGCGTGGCGGAGACCGGTCCGGCAACCTGTCTCGAACGGTGCCTCAGCTTACATTCCCCACTGTAGCGATGTGCGCCATAAGCGCCTCGGAATGCAAACTGTTCCTGTGAATACAGGCTGGAACGGTTCAGTATTTATGACCTTCAGAACCAGACCTTTGTACGGACTATAGCGAACGCCAGCTTCATCCGCTTCGGAGCTCTGAGCCTGCCCAGGTTTCGACGTCGCAACGAACAGCGGCTTCGACGGGCCGCACCGTGGCATCGTTAGGCGTCGGCGAACGGCAGCTGTGGGTCGAAGTTGAACTGGTTCTGGAGCATGCGTGGAGAGCAGGGAGCTGGGATGAGGGTGTGCTGCGCGGGTGTGTTTACTCATTAAGCAGCGCGCGCAGTCGTCGCCCCGGGGGCGTCTTTGTGCACGCGCTGCGCGTTCGTCGGGGTGCTGCCCCGAACCCCGCCCGCCGGGGGCGCCTGCGCGGCGAGCGGTCCGACGCGGACGGCGGTCCTGCGCGGACGGCGGCGGGCGTCGTTCGCCACTCCCCGCGCGGCCGGGCATGGGGCCGTTGAGCCCCTGCCTGATCCGGCCGCTTCCCCTGGCGTCTCCCGACGGGCCGGGGCGTCGTTCCGCACTCCCCCGGACCCCCTGCTCCCGGGAGCGTCGTTCTGCACTCCTCCCGAACCCGCCTGCGCGCCGGCTCGGCCGGGTCGAGAGGGGTGTCCCCTCTCGACGCTCTCCCCGATAATGCGGACCGGGATCGGATGACGGGCGAGAACGTGCGGCATGCGATCCGACATGCGCGCTTTGGGCGACGCGCATGTCGGATCGCTCGGGCAATGTGAGGCCTGAGGGCCGGGATGCGGTGTGGCCGAAGCGCCGTCGGCGTTTCCGATCTCGTCGCCCAACCGCTACTGCTCTTCGAAGGACCCTCTCCCATGCCCCTGTTCATCGACTTCGAGGCCTCGAGCCTCTCCGTCCGCTCGTGGCCGATCGAGATCGGTTTCGCCTGGATCGGCCGCAATGGGTCCGTTGCCTCGACAGGATGGCTGATCCAGCCGGATCCGTCCTGGGACGAGGCCGACTGGTCGCCCGCCAGTGCCGCGGTCCATGGCATCCCGCGCCCCGCACTCGAGGCCGCGGTGCCGGCTGCGGAGGTCGCAGCCTGGGCGCGGGAGGTAATCGGCGACGCCGTGCTGCTATCCGATGCGCCCACGTTCGACCAGCGGTGGCTTGACCGGCTGCTCGCGGCGGGCGGGATCGGTGAGGGGCCGAAGATCCACGATCTCGATGCGGCGGCCGCAGACGCCTTTTCGGCCCGCAGTCTCGATGACGAAGGCCCGATCCTCGCCCTCTACAAGGCTCTCGACCGTGCGCCGCATCCGCATCGCGCCGAAGCCGATGCCCGCGGGCTCGCCGAGGCCTGGGCGGCGGCCGAGACGGTGAAGCGTCGGCAGGCGGAGAACGGGTCCCGGCGCCCGGACTGAGCGCGACGGATCTTCCGGGAGGCTTGGGCAAGGGGCGGACGGCCTCCGCTGCGATGCGCACTCGGGGTGACGCGCATCGCAGCGGAGCCGATCCGGCAAAGAAGTGAAGCGCGTCACATCCCGCAACACGTTCTGAAGGACCAACTCATGCTGCACAGCACTCCGATCCCCGATCCGAAGATGACGGCGGACTGGCGCGATCATCTCGAACCCGGGGACGTCGTCTCATTCCGCTTCCCGCTCGCCGAAGAAGATGACGTCGGCCGTCCGAAGGCGAGGCCCTGTCTCGTGCTCGATGTCGAGCGGAGCGGTGACGACCGCCGCGTCGTTCTGGCTTACGGCACCACGTCGAGGCGCAAGACCAATATTGGCTACGAGACCCATGTCCGCACCCGCGGCGATCGTCTCGCGGCGGGGCTCGACCGGTCGACGCGCTTTGTCGGCAAGCGGCGGTTGAGCGTATCGCTGCAGAATGGCGGCTTCGCGATCTGCGGGACCGCTTCGACGCAGCTGTCGCGGCTGAGCTCAAGCGCCTGCGCGACGGCGACCTCACCTAACTGAAAGGGACCCGACAAGAGACCCATGCTCACCTCGTGCCCATCTTCCAGGCCATCGCGGAGGGCGCGCCCTACGACGTCTTCCGCGCCCGCGTCGAGGCCATCAAGGCCGATCTCACCGATCTCGACCGCCGCATCGCCACCGCCGAGGCCCTCTTCGACGCCGCCCTCAACCGGATGGAAACCCTCCTCGGCAACCCCGACCTCGTCGCCGAAGCCCACGACCACCTCACCCGCCTCATAGGCCGCATCACCCTCACACCCGACGACACCGCCCCTAACGGCATGCAGGTCACAATCCATCCCACACAGAACGGCCTCCTCGCAGGTGTCGAGATGGATGGCAAGAAGTGAACTCCGAACGCAGCCGACTGAAGAAGCATCACCACCTGAGCGATCCGATGCTGGGAGATTGCCGTGCTCCGATCGATCCAAACTTCGATAACCGAAGTACCACAAGGCCAACGTCGCCTAAGCGGGACAAAGGGGAAATTCGCTGCACTCACTCTAAGGTCAGCTTCTTCTGGCGCGTCACTAGGCCACTGCTGCAAGACACTCAGAGAACGCAATACGGAAGCGGTGCCTGTTAGTAGGACACCGCTTCCCTCGAGGCGGATCGGATGCGCCTACTCGACCACCTCGACCCCATGGACACCCCGGGGCGCGGGCATCCGTGTGTTGGTGCGGGTCACGCCGTCCGCCTCGACTGTCCACAGCTCCACCGCGCCCCGCATCACCGGATCAGTCGCATCGAAGTATTCGTTGACGCCGACATAGAGGGCGGTGCCCGAGGGGTCGAAGGCGAGGCCCTGCGGCAGGTGCGCCTCGAACATCTCCTCCTCGATGAGGCCGAGTGCGCCCGTCTCACTGTCCAGCGCGTAGAGCGAGACCGAGGCCATCGGGTCGAAGCGCGGATCATCCTGGGTGAGGCCGGTGTTGCGCAACGACAGGATCGCCACGCGGTCGCCGTCCGGGCTGATCGCGAGGGTCTCTCCCTGATATCCGCCCTGTGCGATGGACTGGATCACGTGGCGCGGCTCGGTATCGGTGGGATCGGCCACCCGGATCGACGTCACGGTGCCGGCGCTGCTGCCATAGAACCGCTCGACGTCCGGACCCCACATCAACTCCGAGGTCACGTAGTGCCGCCCATCCGGCGTGAACGCGCCCACGAAGGGGAACTTGTTGGTCGAGACGAGATTGCCCCACGGCTCGATCCCCGTCGGCGTTCCGTCTTCTGCCCTGTCGATGCGGTAGAAGGCGATCTGATTGCGGATCGTGAGGTTCACCGCAACGATGTCCTCGGTGGGGTGGAACTGGACGCTATGCGCCGGATCGAATGGCAGGTCGGGGCGGGCGACGAGGCCCAGGTCGAACGTTACCGCCTCGCCCAGCCCGTTGGCGCTGAGCGGGACGAGCGTCAGACCGTTGTCGGTCCCGAACCCCACCACTGCGACGAGGTCGCCCTCCGCGTTCAGTCGCGCGGCTTGCGGGTTCACCGGCACTTGGGTTTCGTTTACCAGCGCGGGCGCCGCCGGGTCGGAGAGGTCGTAGAGGCGCAGCGTCTCACCCGGTCGCCCCGACAGCTCCGTCAGCGTTGTGTCCTCCGGCCCGCGCGGGCGCAGCGTCTCAGCCACGATGGCGCGGGTTCCGTCGGGCGACACGTCCAGCACCATGGGCGGGCCTGCGACCGAGTTCGACACCTCGAGCGTTGCTAGCGCCGTCTCGGGCGCGTCCATGGCGAAGATCGACAAGGTGTCCACGGCATCCAGAGGCGCGCCGAGTTGGTCGTCCTCGTAGGCGGTGCCGGCCATGTCGACGTCGGACAGGGCGACCACGTAGCGCGCGGTCGGCTCGGCGAGGGCCGCTGTCGGGACGAGGGCCGCGACGGCGAAGGATAGGATGGGGCGCATCTGGGGGTCTCCTTGAGCGAGCATTCATCGATGAGAGGGATATGGCCGGCCCTTTGGCGTCTCGCCAAGTCGGTCTGAACATTCTATCATTCCAATCTGGAATGATATGACATGAATCTCGCAGCCTTCGATCTGAACCTGCTGACCGCCTTCGACGCGCTGATGGCCGAGCGGCATGTCGGCCGGGCGGCTGCGCGCATCGGTATCGGACAGCCTGCCATGAGCAAGCGACTGGCCACGCTTCGCCTTCTGCTACGCGACGATCTCTTCACCCGGACCCGCACCGGCGTGCGCCCGACCGCGCGCGCGATTGAGCTGGCCGAGCCGGTGCGCGCCTCCCTCGCGACCCTTGAGGCCGCGCTCGGTGGCCACCGGGCGTTCCGCCCCGAGCGGGCCGAGAGGACATTCCGCGTGTCGATGACCGACCATATCGCCGCCGTCCTCCTACCACCGTTGATGGCCGAGCTGGGCCGCGTCGCACCGCACGTCACCCTGTCCGTTCGCTTCGTGAACCGCCTGGATGTCGCAGATGCGCTAACCGACGGCGATCTGGACCTCGCCATGACGATCCTGCCCGACGCTCCACCTCCGATCCGCAAGGCGGATCTCTTCGAGGAAAGCTTCGTCTGTCTCGTCGCCGCGGACCATCCCGGGATCCGGTTGCCCGAGGGGGAGACGATCCCGCTCGACCTCTACCTGGGATATCCCCACGTCCTCGTAACGATGGCGGGGGACACGTGGGGCTTCGTGGACCGTCTGCTGGCCGATATGGGACACAAGCGGCATCTTGGGCTTGCCCTGCCTTACAATCTCGTCGTGCCGGAGGTCGTGGCGGGCACCAACATGATCGTCACGCTGGCGGAACGGGTCGCGGACCGCTTCGCCGACGCCGACGTCCAGCGCCTCGCTGCACCCGTGCCGTGGGATCCCTATACAGAGACGATGCTCTGGCACCGCCGCAACGACGGCGACCCGGGCCTTGCATGGCTGCGCCGGGTAATCGCGGAGGTCTGCATCACCGTCTGAACCGGCGGCGCACTTGGGTGTACCCTGACGTAACGGTCAGGCGAAGCACTTTCGACTAGCGAATATGTCGGTCGCGGCTTGTGAAAACGACACCTGGGGTAGGTTTAAGGCCACGTGAAACGTGACGCGATAGTCGCGGCATGAACCTCTAAACCGCCATTCGCGCCCGACGCAGCATCGATCAAAGAGGGAACCCAGCGGATGTTCGCGCTATGATCTAAGCCAAACTCGAAGCCATTATCGAAAAAGCCTTTGGCTCAGCCAAATAGTCGTGAATGCCCATCCATCCGGTGAACAACGGTGGGGTCCGGGGCAGCGCCCCGGCGCCGTCAGTCACGCGCTGCCGCCTGCGTGACGCGAGCCAGCGCCTCGACCTTGGCCTTCGCGGCACCGCTGTCGATGCTCTCGCGTGCCATCTCGACGCCCGCCTTCAGATCGTCCACGCGGTCCGCCACGACGAGTGCGGCGGCTGCATTGAGCAGCACGGCATCGCGATAGGCGCCCTCGGTCCCGTCGAGCAGCGCGCGGAAGGCGGCGCCGTTTTCCTCCGGACTTCCGCCGAGGATCGCTTCGAACGGATGGACGGGGAGGCCCGCCTGCTCCGGATGCAGCTCTCGGTCGACCACCGCGCCGTTTTCCAGCGCCGCGACCCAGCTTACCCCCGCGATCGACAGCTCATCCGTGCCGTCAGACCCGTGAACCAGCCAGGCTTTCTCCGCCCCCAGCACCTGCAAAGTCTCGGCCATCGGCCGGATCAGGTCGCGGGAAAACGCGCCGGTGAGCTGCCGACTCACCCCCGCGGGGTTGGTGAGCGGGCCGAGGATGTTGAAGATCGTGCGCGTGCCCAATTCCTGACGCGCGGGCATCACATGGCGGATCGCGGGGTGGTGCATCGGCGCCATCATGAAGGCGATGCCGACCTCTGCAAGCGCCTGCTCCACGACCTCCGGCCCCACCATCACCTCGATCCCCATCTGGCCGAGCGCGTCTGCCGCCCCCGACTTCGACGAGAGATTGCGGTTCCCGTGCTTCGCGACCGGCACCCCACAGCCCGCCACGACGAAGGCCGTGGCGGTGGAGATGTTGAGCGTGCCCTTGCCGTCGCCCCCGGTGCCCACGATGTCCATCGCGCCCTCGGGTGCGCGCACCGCTGCGCATTTCGCCCGCATGACGGAGGCTGCGGCCGCGTATTCGTCCACCACCTCGCCACGGGTGCGCAGCGCCATCAGGAAGCCGCCGATCTGGTGCGGGGTGGCCGCCCCCTCCATCAGCACGTCGAACGCCTCCTCTGCCTCGGCGCGCGTCAGCGGGCGTTCGCAGGCCGCCGCGATCAGCGGCTTCAGGCGGTCAGACATGGGCAGGCTCGGCGAGATCGAGGAAGGTTTTCAGCATCTTGTGCCCGTGTTCGGAGGCGATGGATTCAGGGTGGAACTGCACCCCGTGGATCGGCAGCTCCTTGTGGCTCAGCCCCATCACGGTGCCGTCGGCCACGTCCGCCGTGATCTCGAGGCAGTCCGGAATGCTCTCCCGCGCCACGGTCAGGGAGTGGTAGCGCGTCGCGTCGAACGGGCTCGGGAGCCCCGCGAAGAGGCCGCCGCCCGCATGCCGGATCGCATCGACCTTGCCGTGCATGATCGCATCGGCCCGCGTGACGGTTCCGCCGAAATGCTGCCCGATCGCCTGATGGCCGAGGCAGACCCCCATCAGCGGCGTCCGCGTCTCCGCCGCCGCGGCCACGAGCGCGAGGCAGATGCCCGCCTGATCCGGGTCGCAGGGACCGGGTGAGAGCAGGATCGCCGAGGGCCGCAGCGCCATCGCGGCCGGCACGTCGATCGCGTCGTTTCGCTCAACGCGAACCTCAGCGCCCAATTCGCCCACATAATGGACAAGATTGTACGTGAAGCTGTCGTAGTTATCGATCAGCAACAGCATGCTGGCATGCCCTTCCGCAGGCTCGAATTGAGCGTTTCAGGGGTGTCACATTGCAATGTGGCGGGTATACATGGTCGGAAGTACGGGACGGGGTCAAGAGAACATCCGCCCGTGCGGGGACAGTCCTGAGGGGGCAACGATATGGCTATGGCGTCTGGGGGCGGTAGCTTTCTGAGTGGTTTTTTCGGCGGCCTCGTGGTCAGCGCCGCGGCCTTTGTCGGCCTGACCATCGCGATCCCGCCGCAAGTCGTGGAACCGGCCGCTCCGGTCGAGGTGGCGATCGAACAGGCGCCACCGCCGGACACGCCGCAATTTCCCGAGGTGATCTCCGGCGAGGCGACGCCGAGTTCGCAATCCGCACCCGATCAGCCGTCGGCGAGCGGTGTGCCGACCGAACCGGCGCCGACGCCGGCCGTCGATCCGCCGATTTCCCAGCGGGAGATCGCGCTGGCGCCGATCCCGCTGCCCGAATCCGAGATCACGGCCGAGAGTGGCGCGCCGCGCCCGTCGAGCTCCTCGACCGGCGGCGTGACGATCCCGTCGACTTCCAGCGCGCTCGATGCGCCGGAGACGGCGGTCGTGAACCTGTCTGCCTCCTCCGCATCGCCGTCCCGCCCGCGGGCCGGGACCGGGGCGCCGGGACGCTCGCTCGGCCTCGACACGCCGACGACGGGCGCGCCGAACAGCCTGCCGCGCGCCTCCGCCACCGGTTCGCTGTCGCGGCCGCCGGTCGCTTCGATCCAGCCGGAGGCGGGTGCTACCTCCAGCGATCCGACCCCGCAGGCGCCCGAGGCTGCCGCCCCGCCGCCCAGCCTACCGGACGCCGATCCGGTGACCGAGGCCGTGGCGCAGGAGCGCTCGCCCCTGCGGCTCAACGCGGCCCGCTTCAACGATCCGGGCGGGCGGGCGCTGCTTTCCGTCGTTCTGGTCGATCTCGGCGAGGACCAGTTCCCGATCTCGACCCTCGACAACCTGAGCCTGCCGGTTACGATCGCGATCCCCGCGGACCTGCCCAACGCCGCACAGCGCGCCGCGGCGTTCCGCTCGGCCGGTGTAGAGGTGCTCGCGATGATCCCGGAGGGCACGCTGGGCGATCTCAACACGCTCGACACCACGAGCCAGCGCGAGCGCCTGGCCGAGATCCTCGCCGCCGTCCCGCAGGCGGTCGGGCTCATCGACCGCACCGGCGGCGTGGTGAGCTCCTCCACTGCGACGGCACAAGCGGTTGTCGATTATGTCGAGCTCTCCGGCCACGCGCTGCTGGTTCAGCCGAGCATCGGCCTGACGCAGCCCGATCGTCTGGCGGAGGCGGCGAACGTGCCCGCCGCCACGATCTCCCGCGTGCTGGATGCGAGCGAAGGGGTGCCCGCGATGCAGAACGCGCTGCAGCGGGTCGCGGTCGATGCGCGCAGCACCGGCAGCTCGGTCGTGATGGGCAACAGCGATGCCGCGACGATCACCACGCTGCTGACCTGGGCCATCACGTCGGGGAATCGCGAGATCGCGCTCGCGCCGGTCAGCGCAGTGGTTACCCAGTAAGGAACGGCGCGCCCGGCTGCGGGCGTCCCATTCGAGTATTTCGGCGAAGTCGAAAGCGGGGTGTCGTGCGCCCCGGCCTTCGACTTCGTTCAAATACTCAAGAAAGACCGGCCGCAGGCGTCAGCGGTTGCCCCGGCGCGCCTGCCCGACAGCCTCGCGCGCGGCAGCCATCAGGGCGCCGGCCTTGTTGACCGTTTCCTGGTATTCGGCGGCCGGGTCGCTGTCATAGACCACACCGCCGCCGGCCTGCACATAGAGTGTCTCATCCTTCAGCACCGCCGTGCGCAGCGCGATGCAGATGTCCATCTCGCCCGCGGCCGAGAAGTAGCCGACGCCGCCGCCATAGACGCCGCGCTTCTCCTTCTCCAGCTCGTCGATGATCTCCATCGCGCGGACTTTCGGCGCGCCGGAGACGGTGCCCGCAGGCAGACCGGCGAGGAGGGCGGAGAGGGCGTCGTGATCCGCCGAGAGCTCCCCTTCGACATTCGAGACGATGTGCATGACGTGGGAGTAGCGCTCGATGATGAACTGTTCGGTGGGTGTGACTGTCCCGATCTTCGCGACCCGGCCCACATCGTTGCGACCGAGGTCGAGCAGCATCAGATGCTCCGCCCGTTCCTTTGGGTCGGCGAGCAGATCGGCCTCCAGCGTCACGTCCTCGTCCGTCGTGCGGCCCCGCGGCCGGGTCCCCGCGATGGGGCGTATGGTGACCTTCCGGTCGCGGACCTGCACCAGGATTTCGGGGCTCGCGCCGATCACCTGGAAGCCGCCGAAGTTAAAGAAGAACATGTAGGGCGACGGGTTCGTCCGTCTGAGCGCGCGGTAGAGGGCGAAGGGCGGCTGGGCGAAGGGCAGGGACCAGCGCTGCGACGGCACAACCTGGAAGATGTCGCCCGCGCGGATGTAGTCCTTCGCCTTCTCCACGATCGCGTCGTATTCGGTGCGGCTGGTGTTGGAGACGGGCTCCGGCATCTCTGCCTCCGCGCCGATGTCGCGGGTCTCGCCCACCGGGGCGCGGTCGAGATCGGCGACGGCGTCCATCACGCGCTCGGCGGCTTGGTCATAGGTGCCGTCGCCCGCCCAGACCGGGGAGCAGACGATGACCTCGCCCTTCACCGCGTCGAGGATCGCGACCACAGTCGGGCGGATCATCAGCGCGTCGGGCAGGCCCAGCGGGTCGGGGTTCACGTCCGGCAGGTGCTCGACGTGACGGACCATGTCGTAGCCCAGATAGCCGAAGAGCCCGGCGGCCATCGGCGGCAGGTCCGCGGGCAGGTCGATCCGGCTTTCCTCCAGCAGCGCGCGCAGCGACGTCAGCGGATCGCGGTCGTCGATCTCGAACGCGTCCGCGTCATAGCGGGCATGGCGGTTGATCGCGGCCTCCTCGCCCCGGCAGCGCCAGATCAGGTCGGGCTTCATCCCGATGGCGGAGTAGCGGCCGCGGTTCTCGCCGCCCGTGACCGATTCCAGCATGAAGCTGTCGGTGCGCGCCCCCGCGAGCTTCAACATCACGCTCACCGGCGTGTCGAGATCGGCGACGAGCCGCGTCCAGACGATCGCGTTGCGGCCCGCCGCGAGCTCGGCCGCGACGGCCTCCTTTTCGGGATGGAGACGCATCAGCGCAGGCTCTGCACGATCTGGTCGAGCACCGTCTGGTTGATGCGTACGCCGCGCTCGTCCGCGATGGAGTTCGCGAAATAGGCGGCGACGTCCTGCTCCACATCGATGGAGGTCTGGGTGGTGAAGATCTCGCGCAGCGTCGCGGCTTCCTCACCTTCCAGATCGAACGGGGTGATGTCGGTAAGGACGACGAGTGCGGCTCCCGCCTCCGTCTCGACCACCAGCGGGGTACCGGGCTCCGCCTCGAAGAGTTGCGGCAGGAGGTCGGGGGGCAGCAGGCCGAGCTCACCGTCGCGGGTGATCTCGCTGTCCTCCTGCACGATCAGGCCGTCGCGCTCGGCAATGGCGGTCAGCGTGCGGCCTTCCTCCAGCTCCGCGCGCAGCATTTCGGCCTGCTCCATCGTGGCGGCGAGCGCCTCGGCGTCGCGCCAGTCGGCGAGCACGTCGGCGCGGATCTCGGCCAGTGGCGGCAGCTCGGGCGGGATGATCTCGTCGACGCGCACGGCATAGAAGTTCAGCTCGCCCACCTCGATCTGGTCGCGATCCTCGCCGAGGTCGGAGGCGAAGGCCTCGGCCACGACTTCGGGCGGCACATCGCCCGCCTCGCCACGCGCCACGCGGGCGGTGCCGAGGGTATAGGCGGTCTCGTCGGCGAGTTCCTGCGGAGTGGCGCCGCCGGCGATCAGCTCCTCGGCGCGGATGTTCTCGTCGATGGCAAGGTCGCCCGCTTCCTGCAAAGCGACCTCGCGGGCGAGGTCGTCGCGCGCGTCCTCGAAGCTCACCTCGCTCGCGGGCAGGATTGCGTTGATGGCATAGAGCACGGGGCCGAGATCGGTCGCGATGGGGCCGACGATGCCCGTCTCGTCCGTCGCGAAGACGGGCTCGCGCGCCGCACGGTCGAGATCGCGTTCGGCCACGAGGCCGAGGCTGATATCGCCGGAGGTCAGGCCCCGCTCGGCGGCGAGCTCGACGAGGTTGGTCTCGCCCGCTTCGATCGCCGTGCGGGCCGCCTCGGCCGCGGCCTCGTCCGGGAAGGACAGCCGCTCGACGATGCGGCGGGCCGGCTGGCGGAAGCGGTCGATCTCGGCCTCGTAGATCTCGCGCAGCTCCTCGTCGCTCACCTCGATGGTCTCGGCCAGCTCCTCGGGGATCAGCCGGGCGAAGGTGATCTGGCGGTATTCCGGGGTGCGGTAGCGCGGCTCGTTCTCCTCCAGGAAGGTCTGGAGCGTCTCGTCGCCGGGATCCTCCACCGCCTCTGGGTCGGAGGCGATCAGCGCCCAGGCGATCGAGCGCTCCTCACCTAGGAAGGTCATCAGCGTATTCGCCGCGACCGGGGGCAGGGTGGCGCCGGCGGCGACCACGTTCTGAAGGGTCGCCACGGTCTCGGACTGACGGACCAGCGTCTCGTAGCGCGCAGGGTTCAGGCCGCGTTGCTGGAGGAAATAGCGGTAGGTCGCCGCATCGAACTCACCGGCCGCATTGGCGAGACCGGGGGTCGATAGCACCGCCTCCTGCACTGCCTCGTCCGGGGTCGAGAGGCCCACGCGCGCCGCCTCGTCGCGATAGGCGGCACTGCGCAACAGCTCCGCCACCACCGCATCGTCGATGCCCTGGTTCTGCGCTGTCGCCGCATCGATACGGATCCCGAACTGGCGTTGCAGCGCGTTGATCCGGTTCTCGAAGGCCACGCGGAACTCCGTCACCGTCACGTCGGTCTTGCCCACGCGCGCCACGCTTTGCGAGCTGCCGCCGGTCAGGATGTCGGTAAACCCGAAGGCGCCGAGGCCGATGATGAGAAGCCCGATGATGACCCAGCCGAAGAAGCTGCGTTTGGAGGATCGCATGGCGGAGAGCATCGACGGCAGACCCCTGTCTTGCTTGGTTTCAAGGAGTGCTACGGGATGGGTCCGGGGAAGGCAAGCGGCCCCCGGTCTCTATGGCGTGAAAGCCGCGAGCCGCCGCCCCATCTCGGCCAGTCCGGCGGCGTCGGCATTGGCGAAGGCGATGCGCAGCGTCCCCTCCGCAAAGCCGTCGGTGTCCGTGGGCGCGAACATCGTGCCGGGCAGGATCAGGAGGGATTGCGTGTCCACCAGCGCCTTCGCAGTCCGGTCCGAGGGGGCCTCGAAGGGGTGGCGGACATAGCCGAAATAGGCGCCGCAGCCGAGCAGCTTCCACCCGTCGAGCCGCGCAAACTCGCCCTCCAGCGCGGAGCGCCGGGCGAGGATCTCCCGCCGCTCGCCCGCGACCCAGTCGCCGAGGTGCCGCAGCCCGTGCAGGGCGGCGCGCTGCCCGATCTGGTTAGGGCAGATGGTGACGGTGTCGAGCACCTTCTCCGCCTGCGCCAGCCTGTCGCGCGCCGCGATCATCGCGCCGACCCGGTGCCCGGTCAGCCGGAATGCCTTGGAAAAGGAATAGAGGTGGATCAGCGTGTCGTCCCAGTCCGGATCGGCGAAGAGGGCGTGCGGCGCCCCCTCCCGGCTGTCGAAATCGCGATAGGTCTCATCGACGATCAGGCCGAGGCCGCGGGTCCGGCAGAGCGTCATGAAGGCGTCGAGCAGCCCGCCCGGATACTCCGCGCCGGTGGGGTTGTTGGGCGTGACCAGCACCACAGCGCGGGTGCGCGCGTCGATCAGCTCCGCCGCCCGCTCCGGCTCCGGCATCATGTCGGGGCCGCAGGGCAGCAGCCGCGCCTCGATCCCCATCATGTCGAGCCACATTTTGTGATTGAAGTACCAGGGCGTCGGCAGGATCACGTTGTCGCCCGCCTGCGCCAGCGTCGCGATCGCGGCGCAGAAGGCCTGGTTGCAGCCCGAGGTGATCGCCACCTGATCCGCAGCGATCGCGCCGCCATAGGAGGCCGACCACTGTTCGGCCACCGTCTCCCGCAACTCCGGCAATCCCAGCACCGGGCCGTAGACATGGGCGGCAGGATCCCCCAGAGCCTCCGCCATGGCCGCGCGCAGTGCCTCCGGCGGCGGATCGACGGGAGCGGCCTGGGAGAGGTTCAGGAGCGGCCGCTCGGGCGGAAAGGTCGCCTCCGCGATCCAGGCCCGCGCCTCCATCACGGGCGGGGCGAAGGTGGCGGCGAGGGCGGGATTGATCGGGCTGGTCATCCCCGCAGGTGACGGCGCACCGCGGGGCTTGTCAAAGGAAACCGCCGGGGGCCGGTGCGACCCGCCGTCCGTGATCCGCCCGGTAGGCCGAGGGCGACTGGCTGACCAGTCGCCGGAAGGCGCGCCGAAACGCCCGCTCGTCGGCATAGCCCACGATGGCCGCTATGTTGGCGATGTCGGAGTCGGGTGCTGCGAGCAGGGCCCGTGCCGCCGCCATCCGCACCTCATCGATCAGCCGTTGCAGCGTGGTCCCATGCGCCCGCGCCAGCCGTTGCGCCGCCCGCAGGCTCATCCGCGCCTCCGCCGCTGCCTGCGCGGGGCGGTAGATGCCGGACAGCGCATTGCGCAGGATCGCCCGGCGCAGCTTCTTCAGCGGCGCGGGATCCATGCTCTCCTCCAACCGGTGCCGCTCCTGCGCGAAATGCGCCTCGACATAAGCGAATAGCTCCGGGTTCGCGTGCCGGATCGCGGTGTCGAGCTTCTCGCGCACCACCACCATCACATTACGCGCCTGATCGAAGCGCACCGGCACGCCGAAAACGCGCTCATAGCTCTCCACCGGGCCGTTCGCGGGCTGTGCGAAGTCGATCCGATGCAGGAAGTCCTGCGCCCCCTCCAGATCGCGCAGCAGCCGCACCGCAAGCGCCATGGCGAACTGGGACATGCGGCCGCCATCCTCGGCATTCTTCGGGTGATGGCTGATGAAACGTGCCTCGTGCGCATCCTCCTCCAGCGTGATGACGGCGCTGTTCGAGAGCAGGATGGCGTTGTCGCTCAACAGCTTCAGGGCGCTGCGCAACGTTCCCGCGAACTGCGCCCCATGCGCCAGGCCGCCGAAGACGCTGAGCGGGGCCGCGCGGGCGAGCTCCATCGGGTTGGCCTGCACCGGGCTCTTCGCCGCGAAGGCGTTCCAGAGCTTCGGCAGCACGTCGTCGGGCAGCCGCCGCTCCGGATCCACGAGGTCGAAGCCGGTGAGGCCCGTCGCCGCCTCGATCTCCGCCATCGTCATGCCGTGGGACATCGCGTAGTTGGCGACAGTGGAGATGATGCTCGCCCGTGTCGTATCGTCGGAATAGGCGGTCCAGAGCGCCCGGCGCAGCATCCCTTCTTCCAGTTCGCCCGTCATCGACCGCCTCCGCACCTGCCCCTTCTCAGATCGCGTTTCGGCGCAGGATCACAAGGGGTCGCGGAGATTGGCGCGCAGGGTCCGGTTTCGGGACCAAGCGGTCCTGTTCGCACGCGAAGGCGTCTTCGATGATCACGCCATGGTTGCAAGCGGCAACCGATGCGAACAAGGACAAGGCAGATGAAAAAGACGTTGATAGCGGCCGGTCTCGCAACCCTGCTGATGGGCCCCGCCACGGCCCAGACCGCCAGGGAACAGTTCGAGGCGGGCGGCATGGAGAGCTTCACCAACCTCGAACAGTCGATCGGCCGCGAGCTCCTGCGGCTCGGCGTGCCGGAGGACTGCCTTGGCCAGATCCAGATGACGGACGTGCGCGCGATCTCCGCCCTGGTGGCGAATGACGGCGCGGATGAGGATTCCACCCGCGGCCAGATCCGGCGCATCATCGAGCGGACCTGCGGCGATCTGAACTGACGCTGTCCGGGGCGGGGGCCGCACCTCCGCCCCCTCGGGGGGCCTTGACGCCGTGCGCCGCACTCCGCAGATGGGCGCCATGGCACAGCCCCCGATCCTGACCCTCACCGACATCGCGCTGACCTTCGGCGGCGATCCCCTCTTCTCCGGCCTGTCGCTCGCCATCCATCCGGGCGAGCGTATCTGCCTCGTGGGCCGCAACGGCTCCGGCAAGTCCACGCTGATGAAGGTGATGGAGGGCCGGGGGGAGGCCGATGGCGGCGAGCGCTTCGTGCAGCCCGGCGCCACCGTCAGCTACATGGAGCAGGATCCCGATTTCGCGGGCTTTTCGACGCTCGGCGAGTTCGCGAGCGCTGATCTGGAGCCCGGGGCCGAATGGCGCGTCGAGGCGGTGGCCGAGGGGCTCAAGCTGGCGCTGGATCAGGACCCCGCACAGGCGTCCGGCGGGGAGCGGCGGCGCGCGGCGCTCGCCCGGCTGCTGGCGTCCGAGCCCGACTTGATGCTGCTCGACGAGCCCACCAACCACCTCGACATCCAGGCGATCGCGTGGCTGGAAGAGCACCTGAAATCAACGCGTTCCGCCTATGTGCTGATCTCCCACGACCGGGCGTTCCTGCGCGCGCTCACTCGCACCACGCTCTGGGTCGATCGCGGCGAGGTCCGTCGCCTCGACCGCGGGTTCGAGGCGTTCGAGGACTGGCGCGACAAGGTCTTCGAGGAGGAGGACCTGCAACGCCACAAGCTCGACCGCCTCATCAAGGAGGAGGCCCGCTGGGCCGTCGAGGGCATCTCCGCCCGGCGCAAGCGCAACCAGGGGCGCGTGCGGCGGCTGGGGGAGCTGCGGGAGGAGCGCGCGGGCCAGATCCGGCGGCAGGGGACGGCGGCGATGGAGTTTCGCTCGTCGGGCAAATCCGGGCGGCTGGTGGTCGAGGCGACGGGGATCGCGAAGCGGTATGACGAGACGGTCATCGTCCGCGACTTCTCCATCCGGGTGATGCGCGGAGAGCGGCTGGCGCTGGTCGGGCCCAATGGCGCGGGCAAGACGACGCTGCTCAAGATGCTGATCGGGCTGGAAAAACCGGACTCCGGCGAGCTGCGCCTCGGCACCGGTCTGGCGTCGGTCTTCCTCGATCAGAACCGGGCGGCGCTGGATCCCGAGAGCTCGCTTTGGGAGGCGCTGACCGGGGATCCGGAGATCGGGGTGTCGGGGCGGGCGGATCAGGTGATGGTGCGCGGCACGCCCCGGCATGTCGTGGGCTATCTCAAGGATTTTCTGTTTACGGATCAGCAGGTTAGATCGCCGGTCAAGGCGCTGTCCGGGGGGGAGCGGGCGCGGCTGCTGCTCGCGAAGCTGATGGCGCGGGACTCGAACCTGCTGGTGCTCGACGAGCCGACCAACGATCTGGATGTGGAGACGCTGGACCTGCTGCAGGAGCTCGTAAGTGATTACGATGGAACGGTAATCCTCGTCAGCCACGATCGTGATTTCCTCGACAGGGTGGCCACGACCACCGTGCTGATGGAGGGGGACGGGCGCGCCACGGTCTATGCCGGCGGGTGGTCCGATATGCTAAGCCAGGGCGGAAAACCGGCGTATGAAAAGCGTGCACAACCCGTGCACCAGGCGTATGCCAACGGAAAGACTCAGGTGTCCGGGAGATCCTCGGATCGGGGTCCGAGGATGACGCTGGAGCAACCTGAGGAGCCCAAGGCGAACCCGGTGAAGGTCGCAGCCCTCGAGGCGGAGATGGAGAAGCTCGCGGCGGAGATCGCGAAGCTTGAGGACTTCCTCGCCGATCCGGAGCTCTTCACTCGCGAACCGGTCAAGTTCGAGAAGGCCACCGCCGGCCTCGTCGAGCGGCAGGAACGCCTCGCCGCGGTCGAGGAGGAATGGCTGGAGGCGAGCGCGTGACCCGAGTCTACAGCCGCACCTTTGCCTCGTCCGAACCCTGCTTCCTCAAGCTGGAATGCGTCGGCGGAGCGGAGCTGACGATTGCCGATACCGACAATGAGGGGCACCCCGTGAGTCTGGCTGAGAAGGCGAGGTATCTGCCGCACATCGCGGAGGCCGTAGCGTGGTTCAACGAGACGAAGCCGGAGCTCGCCGGGATGTTCGACGGAGCGCTGGTGACGATCGATCTCAGGGACCGGCCTTCGACGCACGGCTACCGCGGCGTCCTCCACTACATTGCGAAGGACATCGGGCGGAGCGGCTAACGGCTCACTGGAAGCGGAACTCGACCTGGGAGGTGCGGTCGCGGACCGTCTGGTCGAGGGGCAGGATGACGCCCTCGTGGGTGCACGACATGGAGTCGACGGCCGGCGAGCCATCGGCGCGGGACGGCACGGCGAGGAGGGCGGGCGTGGCGAACGTCGCGGCCTCCCCACCCAGCGAGACCTCGCAGATCTCGCCCGCGACGAAGGCCTCCGACCGGGAGGTCGCCACGATCGACAGGGTGCCGTCGCGGCCCACGGGATCGCCCGGTTCACAGGCGGCGAGCAGGGCGAGCGCGGGCAGGGCAATCCGGATCATCGTAGGTCTCCTCCGTGGGTTACGAGAGGAGGTGGCGCGGTTGGGCGGGGTGGCAAGTCAAGGTATGTTATGGCTTCCAGCGCCAGGTGGAGCGATACACGGGTTGTAGTGTGCCAACGTATTCTTCATGGGCAGCCTCCCACATATTCCTTCTAGGATTTCCCCCAAAACGTACTCCATCATCAAGGCGAAGATAAGCTTCGTTGCTAATGTACGTTCGATAAGTACCGGCGCGTACATCTGACAGTTTGGCAGCAAAGTTCGCTGGTTTACCTATCGAGACCAAATCATTCTGGCCGCGAGCACCTGCGCGAACGATCCAAACTCGGCCAAAGTCGATACCGACGCAGTGGCTGATTTTTAAGCTTGAGCGCTGTACACTTACATAATGCTGATTGAATCGAGGAATTATTATTTCAGATTGAACATAGTTAAGCTTCAAAGCGGCGCGAGCGGCGCGTGTTGCGGCATCATTGCCAACAAAAACACCAAGAACGCGATCTCCGTCAAAGCTTACAACTTTGCCTACCTCAGCCTTGATCAAGTTAACTGAAGCATCTAGGAAGCATTTGAGAAGTTTTGCAGCCACTCTTCGATCATACGACTCGATCATTCTAGATGAATTAGCAAGGTCAGCATAAAAATACGCAGCTTCAAGATCAACAGCACCACCCGCAAGTGCAACACTCTGCGAGTTAGGCATATCTTTGATCTCTCGATTATCCCAACTCTGAGATATAATTGCTCGTACGCGAGCATCATAGTCGATGGTCATTTTTCACCAGAATGATATTGAAAAACCCACTAGAAGTGTGGCTGCCGATACGATGCCCCAGAGTAAAATACGACGTAGCAGTTTATACCTAATCCTTGCAATCTGCGAATTAACAAAAATCTGATTTAAAAGATCTTCTTCGTAATTTTCCTCTGTCAGCATCTTCCAGTTTTTGATGAATTCAGTACGGCTCAGACCAGCGATGTGGTCAAAGAAAATTAAAGACCCCTTGGCGCCCGCTAGTCTTGGATTGTATGCCGAAAGCCACAGCAAGATAGATACAATCAAGCAGAACGTACTAAATAACAAAACTGGTGGAATAAATGAGCTTGCGCTCCAAATATTTTTTATAGCAAAGAAGAGCGCGCTTCCAATTACAATAAGTGCACCAAGCGCTATCTCAAGTTTATGATCTGCGCGGGCAACGAAATCAATCTGTCTCTGAAGGTTTTTTTCGGCGGCAACAACCCGGTCAAACATCCACATCCTCCACGAACCTAGCGTTCTCCTGGATGTACTGGAAGCGCAATTCTGGCTTCTTGCCCATCAGGCGCTCGACCAGGCCGCCGGTCTCTCCGGGGGCGTCCTCATCCACCGTCACCTTGATGAGCGTGCGGCGGGCGGGGTCCATCGTGGTCTCCTTGAGGTCCTTCGCGTCCATCTCGCCCAGGCCCTTGAAGCGGGAGATGTCGATCTTGCCGCGGCCGCCGAGGCCCTTTTCCAAGAGGGCGTCCTTCTCCGCATCGTCGCGGGCGTAGACGCTGATCGCGCCCTGCTTGAGGCGGTAGAGCGGCGGGGCGGCGAGGTAGAGGTGGCCGCCGTCGATCAGGGGCCGCATCTGGGTGAAGAAGAAGGTCATGAGGAGGGCCGCGATATGCGCGCCGTCCACATCCGCGTCGGTCATGATGATGACCTTGTCGTAGCGCAGGTCGTCGAGGTTGAACCTGGTCCCCAACCCGGTGCCGAGCGCCTGCGTCAGGTCGCTGATCTCCTGGTTGGTGGAGAGCTTGGCGGAGGCGGCCCCCATCACGTTGAGGATCTTGCCGCGCAGGGGCAGCAGCGCCTGGGTCTTGCGGTTGCGCGCCATCTTGGCGGAGCCGCCCGCTGAATCGCCCTCGACCAGGAAGATCTCCGTCCCGTCGCGGGTGTTGGTGGAGCAGTCGACGAGCTTGCCGGGCAGGCGGAGTTTCTTGGTGGCGGACTTGCGGGCCGTCTCCTTCTCCTGCTTGCGGCGCAGGCGCTCCTCGGCCTTGAGCACGAGGTAGTCGAGGATGGCGCCCGCGGATTTCGGATCGGCGGCGAGCCAGGTGTCGAAGCGGTCGCGGACGGCGGTCTCCACGAGGCGCTGCGCCTCGGTGGTGGCGAGCCGGTCCTTGGTCTGGCCCACGAATTCCGGCTCGGCGATGAAGACGGAGAGGAGGGTGGAGGCACCGGCCATCACGTCCTCCCGCGTGATCTGCGCGGCCTTGCGGTTGTTGGCAAGCTCACCGTAGGCGCGGATGCCCTTGGTCAGCGCGGCCCAGAAGCCCGCCACGTGCGTGCCGCCCTCGGGCGTGGGCACGGTGTTGCAGTAGGACGAGGTGAAGGCGTCGCGCGCGGGCGTCCAGTTGATTGCCCACTCGACGGAGCCGGGCTGGTTGAACCGCTCCTGAAAATCGACACGGCCCGCGAAGGGGGTTTCGGCATATGTGGCAGCACCTTCCAGGATTTCCTTGAGGTAGTCCGCGAGGCCGCCGGGGAACTTGAACGTGGCCTCGTCCGGCACGTCGTCGGCGGGCACGGCGGTCTTCCACCGGATCTCGACGCCGCTGAAGAGGTAGGCCTTGGAGCGGACCATCTTGAGGAGGCGCGCGGGCTTCAGCCGGGCGGATGCGCCGAAGATCTCCGCATCCGGGTGGAAGGTGACGGAGGTGCCGCGGCGGTTGGGGGCGGGGCCGATCTTCTCCACCGGACCTTGCGGCAGCCCGCGGGAGAACTCCTGTGCGAAGAGCTCGCGGTTGCGGGCCACCTCGACGCGGACATGGTCGGAGAGGGCGTTGACCACCGAGATGCCGACGCCGTGCAGGCCGCCGGAGGTCTGGTAGGCCTTGCCTGAGAACTTGCCGCCCGCGTGCAGGGTGCAGAGGATCACCTCCAGCGCCGACTTGTCCGGAAAGCGGGGATGCGGGTCGATCGGAATGCCGCGGCCGTTGTCGCGGATGGTGACGGAGTGATCGGCGTGCAGCTCCACCTCGATGCGGGAGGCATGGCCCGCCACCGCCTCGTCCATCGAGTTGTCGAGGACTTCGGCCACCAGGTGGTGCAGCGCCCGCTCGTCAGTACCGCCGATGTACATTCCGGGGCGCTTGCGGACGGGCTCCAGCCCCTCCAGCACCTCGATGGCGGAGGCATCATAGGATTGCGCGTCGTCGTTGAAGAGATCGTCGGCCAAGGGTTGTTCCCCGAGTATGGTGTCTGCCCGGAGCGTATTAGACCAGATGTTGGGGGGAGGGACCAGAGGCGGCGGCGCAACGGTCGGGCAGTGCGGCGAGGGCAGCGCCCGACCCTGGGTGGGCGCCTTGGAGCGGTGGTTCTGCGTGCTCTTTGTGCGTGAGCTGAAGGGGTGGAACCGCTTGATCCGTCGCAAAAGCGCCCTCCCGTGGGGAGGGTCGGGCGCTGCCCGGCGGTGCCGCCGGGCGGAACGCAACCGAGGTCAGTTCTTTTGCCAGAACGTGATTTGATACTCGTGAATGTCTTCGCGGTCGTCGGGTCGGAAGAACGACACCTCGCATGGTCGATCGGGAAACTGCAGGGCGAGCTTGGCGGCGTACGCCTCGGCCAGAACTTCGCCGAGATAAATGCAGGCGTCAGCGGTCACCCGCCCTTCAAGAGAGGCGTTGAAGTGGATGTGTGCCAGATGAAAGTGATTGAGCATGTTTTCCATGGAGGCACGGTCGGTGAGTTGATCCTTCCACATGTCGATCGCTTCGCGTGTGATGCCGGGGCGCAGGATGTGGTCGTCGATCAGTTGGAAGTCGGGCCAGAAGATCTCCGCGTATCCGACGGTGAGCCAGTAATCGCCCAGCACTTCTACATACGCTTCGGGCGTGATGGGTGGGCTCCAGCCGTTCAGATGCTTCTGAAAATCCGGCGGTATCCTCCGAGAAGGTGTCATCATGTTTCAGCAGCCGGATGGATTTCTGCTCCTGTTGCGTCGCGCAGATCGACACCCGCTTCCTTCAATTCCGCGGCGCGGTAGACGAGCATGGAGAGAACGCGGTCCTTTTGCGCCAGCATCGAGGCCCGGAGGCTGGAGTCGTCTTCAAGAAGGACGCCAATGCGAGCCGCGGCGCGGTCTTTGAAGTCGCCGTCGCGTTTCCAGCTTTCTGGGTGATGCCGGTGGACGTGCCAGGCTTCGTTCACGATCTCGGACACCACGTCGTTCACGTCGTCGCGGCCCGGAACGATCTCGTAGCGGATCGTCTCCCATCCATCATGTCGCTTCACCATTACGCGCCTTTCAAGCCAGCGGATGCTTCTCCAACACCAGTTCCTTCAGCCGCTCGTCAAGGACGTGCGTGTAGATCTCCGTCGTAGAGATGTCGGCGTGGCCCAAGAGCATCTGGATGGCGCGCAGGTCGGCGCCGCCTTGCAGCAGGTGCGTGGCGAAGGCGTGGCGGAGCTTGTGAGGGCTGATCTTCCCGGGGCTCAGGCCCGCCTCCACCGCGATCTGCTTGAGCATTAGGAAGAAGCTGACGCGGGTGAGGTGCCCGGCCTTCGACCGTGAGGGAAACAGGAAGCGCGAGGGCGGCGTTCCGCGGGGGCGGGCGTCTTCGGCGGCGTCGCGGGCCTCGAGCCAGGCGGTCAGCGCGTCCTGCGCGTCCTCGGACAGCGGCACCATGCGGTCGCGGCCGCCCTTGCCCTTGACGAGGATCATGCGCGGGCGGCCCCGGACCGCGGCGACGGGGAGCGAGACGAGTTCCGTCACGCGCAGGCCGGTGGCGTAGAGCATTTCGAGGAGTGCTGTGTTGCGCAGCCGCTCGGCCTCGGTCCGGCCGTGGGTGCGGGCAGCCGCGAGCAGGCGGTCGACCTCGCCCAGCGTCAGGGTTCCGGGCAGGGTGCGGGGCTTCGTCGGACCGCGGATCAGGGCCGCCGGGTCGTCCTCCCGCCAGCCCTCGGCTTGGGCGAAGCGGAAGAACTGACGGATGGCAGAGAGCCGCCGGGCGCGGGTGGTGGTGGCGAGGCCCTCGGCCTCCAGCGCGGCGATCCAGGCTTCGATATCAGCGCGGGTGGCCTCGGCGGCGGGGCGGTGGCCCATATGCTCGATGAAGAGGCCGATGTCGCGGGCATAGGCGGCGAGCGTGTTGTCGGAGGCGTCGCGCTCGGCCCGGAGCGCATCGAGGAAGGCCGGCAACCAGCGCTCGGCGGTGCCGGTGACGCTCATGGCAGCGCGTCCTGGAACAGGGTTTCGAGCGCGATGCGCCGGGCGATGTTGAGTTGCCCGGCGGCGCGCAGGGTGGAGAGGGCTTCGCCAAGGTCCTGCGCCTCGATCTCCGTCCCTGCGTCGAGAGTAGCGAGGGCGATGAGCAGCGCCTCGCCGAGGCGGCCTTGCGCGACGGCGGGCAGGGTGGTCGCGGGGCCGAGCAGGGCGTCGTGGATGGCGAGCGCGCGGCTTTCCTGATCCGTGCGCGGGACGGGCAGGGCGAGGGGCTCGGCGGTGGGGTCCATCAGGGCGAGGGCGACGCGGGCGGTGGGGCCGGGCACCGGCGGCAGCCAGGCGCGGGCGGCGTCGGGCCGCTCGTCGAGGAGGAGCCATGCCGCGACGGTAGGATCGGGCGCCTCGGCCGGGATCTCCGCCAGCGCCGCGCCGTATTCGTGGGCCAGTGCTGTGCGCAGGCCGAGGGGGGCGAGAGCTTCGTCGGCGGCACGGACAGCGGCGAGGATGCCGTCATCCTCCATCAGGGCGGCGTCGAGATCGCGCACGGCACCCGCGCGCCCCCAGATCCCGCCGGAGGCCGCAGGCCGCTCCTGCCTATAGGCGGCGAAGAGCACCGGCGGGGGCAGGTCGCCGCGGCGGACCAGTGCCTCGGCCGCCGCGATCCTGGCGCGGTGGGTGCGCTGCCCCTCCACATCGGCGTAGAGCCAGGCGAGCGGCAGATCACCCGGCGGGCGCGGCAGGCCAATCGCCTCGCGCAACGTGAAGTCGAGAGCGGTCATCGGCTCGGGCAGGGGGAGCTCTTCGGAGAGGTCGAAGAACTCCGGATCGAGGAACCAGCTCAGGTGATCGGCGCGCACGGGGTCGATGGCGCCGAGGACGAGCCCCGTCTCCAGCGTCAGGGCCGCATCGACCCAGCGCCCGTCGCGGGCGGAGCACCAGACGCGCCAGGAGAGGTCGGGCGCGAATTCCGGAAACTGCTCGATCAGAGCGCAGGCCTCGTCCCCGCGATTAGTAAGCGCGCCGAGCTCAAGCGCAAGGCGGGCGGTGGTGGCGTCGGGACGGGGGGCGCGGCTCAGCATCGCCTCCGCCGCTTCGAGCGCGCCGGTCTTCACCAGCCCCTCGACGCGGGCAGTGAGCACCTGTCCGGGGGAGCCGCGCGGCGGGCGGGCCTGGGCAAGGAGGATCCGGTGGTAGAGCGTGCGCGCAGACGGCACGCCGGTGGCGCGCACCGCCTCGATCCGCTGCACGATGCGCGGCGCGGTGGAGAGACCCCAGAGATCGGTCGGAAAACCCGTTGCCCGGCTGGGCAGAAGGCCGAGCGCATCGGGCTCCAGCGTCGGCAGCGGCTGCGTCTCGACCGAGCGGGACGGGCGGACCGGGACCGGCTCCTCGACCTCCACCGATGCATGGGGCAGGCGCAGCCACTCGATGGCGCTGCGCGGCAGCTCGACAGGCTCCGCCTCCTCGGCCATCAGAGGCACCGCACCGGCGAGTGCCAGGGCGAGGATCGGGGCGCTGAGGCGCATGGGCCTATCCGCCGGCCTGCAGGTCGATATCGATCTCGACCGGAGCGCGCGGCGCCTCGGGCGGTACGATGATCGCGTAAACGGCGAAGCCCGCGCCCACCAGCAACGCGAAAACGAAGAGATAAGCGAGAAAACGCCCCATCTGCCCCCACTTCCCAGGGTCGGGAAAGCCCTTGCCTGCTCAACAGCTTTTTGCCAGATGCTAAGGCAAAGGGGCCGGGCGGTCCAGCGCCGGAAGCCCGGCGCATCAGGCAAGGCGAGGCGAACCGGCGATGACAGGAGATCAGGACGACACGGCGCCGGCGCGCTCCATCGTCCTGATCGGGCTGATGGGGGCCGGCAAGACGAGCGTCGGCCGCAGGCTCGCCGCACGGCTCGGCCTGCCTTTCGTGGACAGCGATGCGGAGATCGAGGAGGCGGCGGGCCAGAGCATCCCGCAGATCTTCGAGACCCTGGGCGAGCCCGCCTTTCGCGACGGTGAGCGCCGGGTGATCGCACGGCTGCTCGCCGGGCCACCGTCCGTCATTGCCACAGGCGGCGGGGCCTGGATGGATGCCGAGACCCGCGCGCTGGTCCGGGAGGGGGCGACGTCCGTCTGGCTGAAGGCGACCGTCGCGACGCTCGCCGGCCGGGTGAAGGACAAGCCGGGGCGGCCCCTGCTGCACGGCAAGGATGTGCACGCCGTGCTCACGCAACTGGCGGAGCAGCGTTATCCGGTCTATGCCGAGGCCGATCTGACGGTGCAGTCGCGGTCCGGGATGGCCCATGACGAGATGGTCCGGCGCATCTTGGAGGGGCTGGAGCAACTGGAGGAGGGGCAATGATCCGCGAAACGGTCGAGGTGGGGCTCGGCGCGCGCAGCTACGATATCGAGATCGGACCGGGCCTTCTGGCCGAAGCGGGCGAGCGGATCGCACCGCTTCTGAAGCGTCCGCGCGTAGCGGTGCTGACCGAACAGCGGGTCGCGGGCCTGCATCTGGAAGCGTTGGAGGCGAGCCTCGCGCGGGCCGGCATCGAGCAGGTCTCGCTGGCGCTGCCGCCCGGCGAGGCGACGAAGGGCTGGGCCGGGCTGGAGCGCGCGGTGGAATGGCTTCTGGCGCAGAAGGTGGAGCGTGATGATCTCGTCGTAGCCTTCGGCGGCGGGGTGATCGGCGATCTCGGCGGCTTCGCGGCCGCGATCCTGCGGCGGGGCGTCGGCTTCGTTCAGGTGCCGACAACGCTGCTCGCCCAGGTGGATTCGGCGGTGGGTGGCAAGACTGGCATCAACTCGGTGCGCGGCAAGAACCTCATTGGGGCGTTTCACCAGCCGCGGCTGGTGCTCGCAGATACGGATCTGCTGGGGACCTTGCCGAAGCGCGATTTCCTCGCAGGCTATGGCGAGGTGGTGAAGTACGGGCTGCTGGGCGACGCCGCCTTCTTCGAATGGCTGGAGACGCAGGGGCCGGGCCTCGCCGCCGGAGATGTCGCGGCGCGGGCGCGGGCGGTGCGCCGGTCCTGCGAGATGAAAGCGGAGATCGTGGCGCGCGACGAGACGGAGCGCGGGGATCGGGCGCTCCTCAACCTGGGCCACACCTTCGGGCACGCGCTGGAGGCCGCGACGGGTTACTCGGACCGGCTGCTCCACGGCGAGGGGGTGGCGGTGGGCTGCCTTCTGGCCTTCCAGCTCTCGGCCCGGCTGGGGCTCTGCGCGCAGGAGCTGCCGGGGCGCCTAGCGCTGCATCTGCGCACGATGGGCATGAAGTCGTCGCTGGCGGATGTGCCGGGCGCGCTGCCCGATGCGGACGGGCTGCTGGAGCTGATGGCGCAGGATAAGAAGGTGCAGGCCGGGCGCATCACCTTCATCCTCGCACGCGCGATCGGTGAGGCGTTCGTCGCGCGGGATGTCGACATGGACGTGGTCCGGGGCCTGCTGGTGGAGGAGTTGGCTGCGCGGTAGTGCGATACCGTCCCGGCCGCAGAGCCGGGACCGCTCCGATATGAAGCGCCCCGCAGCGAAAGACCCCGGATCAGGTCCGGGGCGGTTTCAACCCGAGGAACCGTCCCGCTCGTGATCGGGCGAAATCGTCTACTGGATGATTTCCGAGAAGCCCGATCAGCCCATCCGACCCGGCATCCAGGGCGCGCGACCCGCGATGGCGCCGGAGGCGAGCAGAACGCCGGTGGCGACGATTGCGATGCCGATGGACTTCACGATGCCGACGGGCTCGCCGAGGAAGAGCCAGCCGCCGATCGCAGCCATGACCGGCACCAACGCCGCGCAGGCCGCGACCCGGCTCGGGGCGAGCTTCGACAGCGCATAGCCGTAGGTGAAGGTCGAGACGAAGCCGGACAGCACCCCCTGCATGACGATCTGGAGTGCCAATACGTCCGGCGGCGCCGTCGTGAGCCCCAGTGGCATGACGAAGGACATCGCGATGAACGCCAATGCCGACCAGAAGCAGATCATGGCGGCCGCATCCAGCGGCGCGATCCCGCTGCGGCGATAGGCAATGGTGTAGCAGGCCCAGAGGAACGCGGCGGCCGAGATCAGCAGGTGCCCGCGCCAGCTTCCGGAGGCGGCATTCGTCAGCGCCTCCCACCCGCCGACACCGAGCGCTCCGGCCAGGATCAGGGCAAAGCCGATGACGCGGAGGCGGGAGAAGCGCTCGCCCAGCACGAAGAAGCTGAGGAGCGCGACGTAGAGCGGCAGCATCGAGGGGGCGAAGACACCCGAATCGGCGACCGGCGCATATTGCAGCCCCCAGCTCAGCAGGAAGACGAAGGCGAAACCTCCCGTCAGTGCCACCGTGACGACCTCGCGCCAGGTGGCGAAGGGCGGGATCGGGGAGCGGCGCAGCCAGATCGGGGCGAAGAGCAGCGCCGCGGGCAGGAAGCGAAGGATGCCGACGTCCACCGGCCCGAGCTGTGCGGCGGCCGCCGCGCGGGTAACGATGAGATAGCTTGCCCAGATCGTGAGCGTGACGGCGACGGCGCCCCAGGCGAGCAGGGTGTCGCGGCGCATCGTTGCGGGGGCGGTGGTCATCGGAGCCTCCATCGGTCCGCGCGAGAGTGCATCGGGCGGACCGGCACGTCACGCGGTTTGTCTTTGGTCGGACGAAGAGGCTTTCGATTTCGCCCGGTCACGGGCAAAGCCCGACCGGCGGATGGGGGCCTCCGGTGTCATGGGACGGTCTGACGTCGCGGCCCGCTTGCCGCGGGACCGGCTCTCCGCCACGCTCCGGCCAACGAAGAGGGGAGGCATGCATGCGGGCGATCATCATCGGGGCGACGAGCGGCATCGGCGAGGGACTGGCGAAGAAGATGCTGGCCGAGGGCTGGCAGGTCGGCGTCACCGGGCGCCGGATCGAGCTGCTCGAGGCGATGGCCGCGACCGCGCCCGACCGGGTCTTTGCCGAGCGGATGGACGTGACCGATCCGGTGGCCGCCGAGGCGGGGCTCGCCGCGCTCATCGAACGGATGGGCGGGGCGGACATGATCGTCGTCTCCTCCGGCATCGGGCGCCTCAACAAGGCGCTGGAGACCGGGCCGGAGCTCGAGACCATCGACGTCAACGTGGTGGGCTTCACCCACATGGCGCTCGCCGCGATCCGGCATTTCGAGGGGGCGGGAGCCGGGCACCTCGTCATCATCTCCTCGATCGCGTCGCGGCGCGGGGACGGGGCGGCACCGGCCTACAATGCCTCGAAAGCCTACCAGGCGAGCTACGCGCAGGGCCTGCGCAAGCGGGTTGCACGAAAGGGGCTGCCGATCACGGTGACGGACGTGCAGCCGGGCTTCGTCGATACGGCGATCGTGCAGGGCAAGGTCTTCTGGCTGCAACCGGTCGAGAAGGCGGTGGACCAGATCTGGGCGGGGATGCAGGCCAGGCGCAGCCGGGTCACGGTGACTAAGCGCTGGCGCTTTGTCGCCTGGGCAATGCAGCGCGCGCCGGAGCGGCTGTGGCACAAGGTGTGAGGCCGGGCTTGCGTATTTCGGGAAAGATGAAGGCTCAGGCGAGCCGCTTCTCGTAGCGCAGGACCTCGAGCGGGAAGGCGTAGTCGGATGCGGAGAGGTCGACGAGGGACCGGCCTCTGAGGGTCCAGCCCGATTTCTCGTAGAACCGCGCGGCGCGGGCATTGCCGATGGCGCAGGCGAGCCAGGCGGTGCGCACCCCGGCGGCGCGCAGGCGCTGCTCCCCGTCGTCGAGGAGCGCGCGGGCGATGCCGGTTCCGCGGGCGGCGCGGCTGACGAAGAGCTGGTTGAGTTCGTCGCCCTTGATGATGCAGAGGCCTGTCGGCGCCTCGGCCGCGCCGCTGACCCGCAGGCCGGGCCAGAGCGTGTCGAGCCGTGGGGCAAAGCTGTCGCGTGTGCGAAGGGCCACGAGCTCCGCCGGGACGACATCGGCATGGGCGTCGTGCCAGCCCTCGTGCCACAGCGCCGCGATGCGGTCCGTCTCGGTTCGGGCAGGGGCGCGGACAAAGGACATGTAAAGCAACATGGTCTGTCAGAGATCTCGCTGGAGCGGGCGACCGGGTTCGAACCGGCGACCCTCAGCTTGGGAAGCTGATGCTCTACCAACTGAGCTACACCCGCGTTCCAGCCTCATCCTGCTAGGCGAGGGCGGCGCGGGCGTCAAGGGCCGCGCCGCCTCAGCGCCGTCACGGATCAGGGCTGGACGGGCAGAAGCGTGGTGATGGACTGGACCTGCGGTGCAGTGCCGAGTTTGCCGGTGGTGGGCGCGAAGCTCATGGTCGGCTCCCCGCCCGCGCAGGCGGCAAGGACGGTCAGCAGCAGGATGGCGATCAGCGGACGGGTCATCTTCGGTCTCCTCTCGTGTTTTTGGACGATGGGTCGGTCTGCCTCGTCTGGATGCCGCGGATGGGCGGAGGCGGTCTGCGCGATTTCGAAGAACCTCGTGCCGTTTCGAAATCGCGCGACCCTTTCCGGAACCGATCCGCGGGCGGGTCTCAGAAGCCCGGGGCGAGCGTCGTCAGGCCCGAGGCGTTGGGGTTCGTGCCCTCGGTCGGCGCCATCGACGCGCTGTCGGGCATGGCGCAGGCGGCGAGCAGGGTGGCGAGGGCGAGGGCTGCGATCGTGCGGACCATTCGAGGTCTCCTTCGTGTCGATGATGCGATGCAGCGGAGGTGGGAAAGGCGTGTTCACGACACCGCGCGATCTCGAAATCCGGGTGGGATTGGAAGAAAACGATCTGCTATTTTCGGAATCGACGGGCATTTGACGCGGCGTTCCCCCAAATGGATGGGGTGCGGCGTGCGGGAGGTGCGAAGAATGGAAGCCGGTGAACTCGAAACGATCGCCTTGCTGGTGCGCGGTGGCGGTGCGGCGCTGACGCTGTTTCTCGCGGTGCGCTTCGCATTGATGGGCTGCCGGACAGTGGTCGACACCGCGGGCTTCCTGTTCTGCGCGTTCGCGACGCTGCACACGCTGGGCATGGTGGCGACGCCCTCGGGCTATGGGCTCGACACGCTGAGCTGGGCGGGGCTTGCGCATCTGGCCGGGCGGCTCGATACCGTGGCGTTCTGGGTCATGGCGATGGCGATGTTCGACGACCGGTTCAGGCTGCAGAACTGGCACTTCGCGCCCGGCGTCCTGATGCTGACGCTCACGCTGATTCCTGGGACGGAGGGGCTGTGTGCGCTGCTCGTCGTCGTCCTGATGCTCCACGTGATGGTGCTGGGGCTGCGGGACTTGGACGGCGATCTGGTGGATTTGCGGCGGCGGCTGCGGATGGCGCTCGCCTTCCTGGTGCCGGCGATGGTGATCTCCTCGACGCTGATGAACACGGTGCTGACGGAGCCGGGGCCGTGGGTGGATCTGTTCGAGGCGTCGAAATTCGCTCTGTTGAGCTTCCTTTTCGCCGTGTGGCTGACGCGGATGGAGGAGGGGCTCATCGCGAGCCCCGATCCGGAGGAGCCGCGCCGCACGCCGCCGCTGCCCGCCGCCGACCGGCTGGAGCTCGACCAACTGACGCGCGCGGTGGCCGAGGGGGTCTGCTTCGAGCCGGGGCTGACCATCGGCGCGCTCGCCCAGCGCCTGGAGATGCCGGAGCATCGGTTGCGCCGCCTCATCAACCAGGGGCTGGGCTATCGCAACTTCGCAGCGTTCCTCAACGACCACCGGGTGGAGGAGGCGAAGCGGCGCCTCGCCGATCCCAGCCAGGCGCGGGCGCAGATCATCAGCCATGCCTTCGCGCTCGGCTACAACTCGCTGGCGCCGTTCAACCGGGCGTTCCGCGAGCGGGTGGGCGAGAGCCCGTCGGCCTTCCGCAACCGGGTGCTCGAGGATGCGGTTGCCTGATTTTCGTGCGGAACCGGGATTTCTGCGTCTCAGTTAGGCAAAAACGCGCCGAGCGTGCCGGACGCTGCGCTAACCCGTTGAGATCGTGCGGCACCGTGTCCTAGGCTCAGACCATGCAGCACTCGCGCGACCTCTCGACCGCTCCCACCGCTCATCAGCGGGCCCGTGGGCAGGCGTCGGTGCGGTTCGTGGACGGTCAACTCGCCGGGTTGCGGCAGCAGGGCTCCGGCAAGGCGATGCTGCCCCGGGTGCATGACCGACCCGCCGAGGCGGTCTTCGTCAACACCTGTGGCGGCGTGACCGGCGGCGACCGGTTTTCCTGGACGTTGAATGTGGAGAGCGGTCACGGCGTCGGCACCACGCAGGCGGCGGAGCGGCTCTATGCGGCGAGCGGCGGGCGCGGGCGGATCGAGACGCGGCTGAGCGCGGGCGCCGGCGCGCAGCTCGACTGGCTGCCGATGGAGACGATCCTCTTCGACCGCTGCTCCGTCGACCGGCGGATCGAGGTGGACCTCGCGGGTGACGCCGCTTTCCTGGCGGTGGAGACCATCGTGCTCGGCCGGGCCGCGATGGGCGAGGTTCTGACCCACGCGCATTTCACCGACAACTGGCGCATCCGCCGCGATGGCGTGCTGGTGCAGGCCGAGGCGCTGCGGCTGAGCGGCGATCTGGAGGAGGCGCTGAACGGCTCCGCCACGCTCGGCGGCATCCGCGCGGTCGCGACCCTGATCTACTCGGCACCCGACGCCCATGACCGGCTAAACGCCGCGCGCGCGATGCTGCCCGAGGGCGTGATCTGCGGCGCCTCGGCCTGGAACGGCCAGCTTGTCTGCCGCTTCCACGCGCCGGACAACCGGCCGCTGAAGGCCGCGCTCATCGACTTCCTGACGCGGTTCCGGGGCCTGCCCCTGCCGCGCGTCTGGCACATGTGAGGACTGATGAACCTGACCCCCCGAGAGAAGGACAAGCTGCTCGTCAGCCTCGCGGCCATGGTCGCGCGGGGCCGACTGGAGCGGGGCGTGAAGCTCAACCACCCCGAGGCGATCGCGCTGATCACCGACTTCGTGGTGGAGGGCGCGCGCGACGGCCGCTCGGTGGCGGATCTGATGGAGGCAGGCGCGGGCGTAGTCACGCGGGAGATGTGCATGGAGGGCGTGCCCGAGATGATCCACGACGTGCAGGTCGAGGCGACCTTTCCGGACGGCACGAAGCTCGTGACGGTGCACGCGCCGATCCGGTAGTGCCGGCCTCCGGCGGGGATATTTGGAGCAAGAAGAAGGAGTGGGGCAATGAGAGTACTGGTGGGGCTGGCGGCGATGCCGGGGGCGGCGATGGCGCATGGGGGCGCGCATGTGCATCCGCACGGCGTGGACGGCCTGGTGGCCGCCGTCGTGATGGTGGTGGCGATCGGGGCGCTCGCCTGGGTCTGGCGATGATCCCCGGCGAGGTGATGGCCGCGCCCGGTGAGATCGAGCTCAATGCCGGGGCCGAGGCCGTGGTGCTGACCGTCGCCAATACCGGCGACCGGCCGGTGCAGGTCGGCTCCCACTACCATTTCGCGGAGACGAACCCGGCGCTCGACTTCGACCGGGAGGCGGCGCGGGGCCTGCGCCTCGACATCGCGGCGGGCACCGCGGTGCGCTTCGAGCCGGGACAGAGCCGGGAGGTGCAACTCGTGCCCTATGGCGGCGCGCGGCGGGTCTTCGGCTTCAACGGCAAGGTGATGGGCGATCTCTGAGCCGTGCTAGTCTGCTGACGGTGAACCAGAGGGAGGCGAGACGATGTGCGATATCTGCGTGATCGAGAGCGTGAAGGCCCGGATGCTGTCGCGGCGCGACCTGTTCCGGGGGGCTGCGGCGAGCGTGGCCGTCGGGACTGTCGCGGCGACGCCGAGCCTCGCGCAGGGGGCGAGGCGGGTCGTGGACCTCACTCATACCCTGTCGCCATCGTTTCCGACCTATGGCGGCGATCCGGGGATCGCGATGGACCTCGTGCTGAACTTCGCGGAGAACGGCTACAACCTCAATCAGATCAGCCTCGCCGAGCATTCCGGGACCCATATCGACGCGCCGCTCCACTTCTCGGCGGACGGGACCGCGGTGGATGAGCTCGCGATGGGCGAGCTGGTCGCGCCGCTCGTCTGCATCGACATCCGGGAGAAGGTGGAGACGGACTCCGACGCGATGGTGACGCCCGACGATGTGCAGGCCTGGATCGACGCCCATGGCGAGATCCCGGAGGGTGCGTGCGTCGCGATGCTGTCCGGCTGGGCCGCGCGCGCCGGGGGCGAGGGCTTCCGGAATGCGGACGCGGACGGCGTGATGCACTTCCCCGGCTTCCACAAGGAGGCGACGGACATGCTGTTGGGGACCGGAGCGGCCTCGATCGGCGTGGACACGCTGTCGCTCGATCCGGGGAACTCCGCGGACTTCGCGGTGCACTACTCCTGGCTGCCCGCGGGCCGCTTCGGCATCGAGTGCCTGGCCGGGCTGGAAGAGGTCCCCGCCGCAGGTGCGACCATCGTGATCGGCGCGCCGAAGTGGGCAGGCGGCACCGGCGGCCCGGCGCGCGTGTTTGCGTTGGTCTGAACCATCTGAGGCGCGTGGCGCCAGCCCTTCGGAGATTCTAGTAAATGCCCACATCTATCCCCCGCGCCGCCTATACCGACATGTATGGTCCCACCACCGGGGATCGGGTGCGGCTCGCCGATACGGACCTCATCATCGAGGTTGAGAAAGACCTCACAACCTACGGCGAAGAGGTGAAATTCGGCGGCGGCAAGGTGATCCGCGATGGCATGGGGCAGAGCCAGGCGACGCGGGCCGAAGGGGCTGTGGACACCGTCATCACCAACGCGCTGATCGTCGACCACACCGGCATCTACAAGGCCGATGTGGGCCTGAAGGACGGACGGATCGCGAAGATCGGCAAGGCCGGCAACCCCGACACGCAACCCGGCGTCGACATCGTCATAGGCCCCGGCACCGAGGCCATCGCGGGTGAGGGCCGGATCCTCACCGCAGGGGCCTTCGACGCGCATATCCACTTCATCTGTCCGCAGCAGGTCGAGGACGCGCTCCACTCCGGCGTGACCACCATGCTCGGCGGCGGCACAGGCCCCGCGCATGGCACCCTCGCCACCACCTGCACGCCCGGCCCCTGGCATATCGGGCGGATGCTCCAGGCGCTCGACGCGATGCCGATCAATTTCGGGCTCTCGGGCAAGGGCAACGCCTCCCGCCCCGATGCGATCGTGGAGATGGTGAAGGCCGGAGCCTGTGCGCTGAAGCTGCACGAGGACTGGGGCACCACTCCGCAGGCCATCGACACCTGCCTCTCCGTGGCCGACGACATGGACGTGCAGGTGATGATCCACACCGACACGCTCAACGAGAGCGGCTTCGTGGAGAACACCGTCGCCGCCATGAAGGGCCGGACGATCCACGCCTTCCACACCGAGGGGGCCGGCGGCGGGCACGCACCCGACATCATCAAGGTCTGCGGGCTCGATCACGTGATCCCGTCCTCCACCAACCCCACGCGGCCGTACACGGTAAACACGCTCGAAGAGCATCTCGACATGCTCATGGTCTGCCATCACCTCGACAAGTCGATCCCCGAGGATGTCGCCTTCGCCGAGAGCCGGATCCGGCGGGAGACCATCGCGGCCGAGGACATCCTGCACGACATGGGCGCCTTCTCCATCATCGCATCCGACAGCCAGGCCATGGGCCGGGTGGGCGAGGTCCTGATCCGCACCTGGCAGACGGCGGACAAGATGAAGAAGCAGCGCGGCCGCCTGCCCGAGGAGACGGGCGAGAACGACAATTTCCGCGTCCGCCGCTACATTGCGAAATACACGATCAACCCCGCCATCGCCCACGGGATCAGCCCCCATATCGGCTCGGTGGAGGAGGGCAAGCGCGCCGATCTCTGCCTCTGGAACCCCGCCTTCTTCGGCGTGAAGCCCGAGATGGTGCTGGTCGGCGGCACGATCGCGATGGCGCAGATGGGCGACCCGAACGCCTCGATCCCCACGCCGCAGCCCGTCTACTCGCGGGAGATGTTCGGCGCCTGGGGCCGGTCACAGGAGGCGTCCTCGGTCCATTTCGTCAGCGGCGCGGCGGAGGTGGGGGCGCTCGGCCTGCGCAAGGAGACGGTGGCGGTCGAGAACACCCGCAGCGGCATCGGCAAATCCGCTATGATCCTCAACGCCTACTGCCCCGAGATCGATGTGAACCCCGAAACCTACGAGGTCCGCGCGGACGGCGAGCTGCTGACCTGCGAACCCGCCGAGGTCCTTCCGATGGCGCAGCGGTATTTTTTGTTTTGACCTATTCCGAACGAGCGTCCGAGATATACAGTCTCCTGACGCTTTGGTCTCTAGCCAAACCCGGCTTGGCTGTGACAGCGATCCAACCACGGTTAGCTAGGGCTGAAAGATACATATTTTCGACCTCGTCAAATAGCGGATCGGATACGAAGCCGGTTATGTATCTTCCCTCGTCACCCTCCAGTTCCAAGCGAACGGTACGATTATGGCGCGTCAGAGCGTCGACACGCACCACGAAAGTTGCCATATCTCCAATCTCTAGCTGACCGCCGGAACGAATTACATCTGCTGTTGGATGGTCAATCCTAGTCAGCACGGACGGATTATCTGGTTGAGGGATGATCAACTCATCAGCGGTATAGCCAACCGGAGATACCGCTTTCTTGGTTGCAGGAAGAACTTTATCTAAGACTTCAAGCATAAAGTCTCGGTTAGCTTGTTCACTCTCAAATCTTCCTTGATGTATCTCCTTTGTAAGCTCGGCGAGCTTATTGAAGTGCCCTGCTGCATCGCTTTCCCTACCGCCCGCCATCAAGAATACCCAACTCGTCCAGTCCCACAGGATAGCCTTCGCTCTGTCTCGGAACATATCATGAACCAGAGGCATGACAACCGGGCCAACGGACTGCAGCGTTGCTACGATTTCCAGTGAACCCGCTTGGGGTTTTTCAGCAACAATGTTAAGTGGAAAACGTTCGCGTTGCTTAGGGAAACGGTAGTCAGAGAGGGCGATGAGACCAGTGTTTGCTATCCGATCTAGCCCGATTAGGCTTTCACCTAGTTGTCGCATATCGACGTGGTGCTCGGCAGCTGCCCGTCCATCGTACTTAAATGAGAAATCCATTCTTAGCCAAATTGTTGTTAGAACCGTCTGAACTGAAGCATAAAAAGAAGTGTTCGGAAATACTGTGCGCGCCACCCACCTCACCCATTCCCATGACACCCCCGCGGACACCCTGACGCTGCCCTATGACGACCGGTTCCGGCGGCGGGTGGCGATGTCCTCGGACAATGGCCTGTCCTTCCTGCTCGACCTGCCGGAGGCGGCGGAGCTGCGCCACGGGGACAGCCTCGTGCTGGAGGACGGGCGGCTGATCCGCATCGTCGCCGCAGACGAGCCGATCATGGAGGCGACCCCCGCCGACCCTGCCGATCTCGCCCGCGTCGCCTGGCACGTGGGCAACCGCCACCTGACCTGCCGCATCGGGGCCGATCGCCTGATCCTGCGCGCCGACCGGGTGATCGCCGAGATGCTCGAAAAGCTCGGCTGCACTGTCACCTTCCGCGACGGCCCGTTCCAGCCCGAGGGCGGGGCCTACGGGCAGGGCCGTACCCATGATCATGCGCACTAGCCCCTTCATCTTTCCCCAAATACGCAAGCCCGGCCGGCCATGATGCGCTCCGTCCAACTGCTGCACCAATGGCTCTCGCCCGGCTTTCCGACGGGGGCCTTCGCCTGGTCCCACGGCCTCGACCGGCTGATCGCGGATGGGGAGATCGCGGACGGTGCTGCGCTGGAGGCATGGCTGCGCGGCGTCCTCGAATATGGGGCAGGGTGGTCGGACGCGGTCCTGCTGGCCCAGGCGCACCGCCACCCCGCGCGGCATGCCGAGATCGCGGAGCTCGCCGCCGCCCTGTCGCCTACCCGCGAGCGCCATGCGGAGACCACAGATCAGGGCGCGAGCTTCGCCCGTGTCGCCGGCGGCCGGCCCGCCGCCTATCCCGTGGCCGTTGGGGCTCTCGCGGCGCGGGAGGAGATCGAGCTCACGCTGACCCTCACGCTCTACCTCCAGGCCTTCGCCGCCAACCTCGTCAGCGCCGCCGTCCGCGCGGTGCCGCTGGGTCAGGCGGAGGGCCAGCGGATCGTCACGGCCCTCCTCCCGCTCTGCGAGACCCTTGCAGCGCGCGCGGCGGAGGCCGATCTGGAGGAGGCAGGCTCCTGTGCGGTCCGCGCCGACATGGCCTCCCTGCACCACGAAACCCAGTACTCGAGGATGTTCCGGTCATGAGCGACACCATCGAGGCCGGCCGCCGCCTGTCCGAAGAACTCAACCCTGGGATGGAGGCGGCCCTCGACGCCCGCTACGGCCATCTGCTGCCGGGCATGGCGGAGGGCGTCGTGGACTTCGCCTATGGCCGGCAATACGCCCGGCCCGGCCTGCCGCTGCGCGAGCGCTACATCGCGACCATCGCGGCGCTGACCGCGCTCGGCGGGCAGACGCGACCGCAGCTCAAGGTGAACATCGCGGGCGGGCGCAAGGCCGGGCTGAGCCGGGAGGAGATCGCGGAGACGATCTGGCAGATGAGCCTCTATGGCGGCTTCCCTGCAGCGATCAACGGGCTCAACGCAGCCTCGAAGTCTTCGCCGAGGAGGATGCCGGGTGATCGCCGGTCTCGTGGCCCTGGTCCTTCTCGCCATCGCGGGCCTGCACGCGGCCTGGGCCCTGCGGGCGACGTGGCCTGCCGCGGACGAGACCGCACTGGCGCGCATGGTTGTCGGCAGCTCCGGTATCCAAAGGATGCCATCGGTCGCGGCGTGCTGGGCCGTCGTAGGCGCGCTGCTGATCGTGGCGCTGCTGACGCTCGCGAAGGGCGGCTGGATCGCAGACCCGGCGCCGGGGCTCACCTCCCTGCTGCTCGCCGGATCCGCGGCCATCTTCGGGATCCGCGGCATCGCCTCATGGATCCCGGCATGGCGCGCGCTCTGCCCCGAGGAGCCCTTCGCCACCCTCGATCGCCGATACTACGGACCGCTCTGCCTGGCCCTCGGCCTCGGCCAACTCGCGGTTCTGATCTGAAGGAGAATGAGATGACCTCCCCCAACGGACCCCTGCGCGTGGGCCTCGGCGGCCCGGTGGGCGCGGGCAAGACGGCGCTGACGGCGCAGCTCTGCCGGGCGCTGGCGCCGAAATATTCGGTCGCGGCCATTACAAATGACATCTACACGCGCGAGGATGCGGAGTTCCTGATGCGCGCCCAGGCGCTGCCGCTGGAGCGGATCATGGGGGTGGAGACGGGGGGCTGTCCGCACACCGCGATCCGGGAGGACTGCTCGATCAACCTCAACGCGGTAGACGCGATGGTAGAGAAGTTCCCGGATCTCGACGTCGTGCTGATCGAGAGCGGAGGCGACAACCTCTCGGCCACCTTCTCGCCGGAGCTGGCGGACATCACGCTCTACGTCATCGACGTCTGCGCCGGCGACAAGATCCCACGTAAGGGCGGTCCGGGGATCACGCGCTCGGACCTGCTCGTCATCAACAAGATCGAGCTGGCAGAGGCGGTGGGCGCGTCGCTGGAGGTGATGGACCGGGACGCGAAGGCGCAGCGGGGCGAACGGCCGACGGTCTTCGCCAATGTGAAATCCGGACACGGCGTGCCCGAGATCGTGGCGTTCATCGAGCGGGCCGGCGGGCTTTAGAGACGCGGTTTCGCGCTGCCGCGCGAGGATATTTCCGTTCAAGGTGGAGGAACGGGGCGCGCCGCCGTCCTTCCACCTTGATCCAAATATCCCCGCCGGAGGCATCCGACAGTGGCAAGGGGCTTAGTCGTCGGCCTTGCGGTCGAGCGTGTCGAGCTGGCGTTTGACCAGCGTTGCGCGCAGGTCGTGCATGGCCATCAGCAGGCGGTCGGAATAGGCGGCGATGTCCTCGGCCTCGGCGCGGGACTGGGCCCATTGGGCCGCCCCGTTGATGCGGTCGATCAGGCGTTCGATGTCGTCGCGGTCACGGGCGGACAGCACCGTGCGGCGCGCGGCGATCCAAGCCTCCATCTGCGCGGTCTCGTCCGGTGTCGGCTGCTGCTGGCCGTGGGGCTTTATCTCGCCGGAGCGGATGTTGATCACTGCGAGCGGTTTCAGCTCCAGCCGCCGCTGGCGGTTCTCTGTATCCACGCGGAACACGGCGGCGCCGTTGTCCCGCGTGCGGAAGTGGAGCTCGGGCAGGCTCATGCGAGGCTCGCGCAGAAGCGGGCGATGCGGGTGCAGGCCTCGGTCAGCACGTCGTCGGAGGTGGCGTAGCTGACGCGGAAGGCAGGCGAGAGGCCGAAGGCGCCACCGAAGACCACCGCGACGCCCTCTGCATCGAGCAGTTCGCTGGCGAAGTCCTCGTCGGTTTCCAGCAGCTTGCCGGAGGGCGTGCGCTTGCCGATGCATCCGGCGATGGAGGGGTAGACGTAGAACGCGCCCTCGGGCACCGGGCAGGTGATGCCTTCGCACGCGTTGAGCAGGCGCACCACCAGGTCGCGGCGGCGCTGGAAGGCGACGCGGCTCTCGGTGATGTAGTCCTGCGGGCCGTTCAGTGCCTCGACCGCGGCCCATTGCGAGATGGAGCAGGGGTTGGAGGTGGACTGGCTCTGCACCTTGCGCATGGCCTTGATCAGCTCCTCCGGCCCGGCGGCGTAGCCGATGCGCCAGCCGGTCATGGAGTACGCCTTGGACACGCCGTTGCAGGTGAGTGTGCGGTCGTAGAGCGCGGGCTCGACCTCAGCCGGTGTGGCGAATTCGAAGCCGTCGAAGGTGATGTGCTCGTACATGTCGTCGGTCATCACCCAGACATGCGGGTGCTTCATCAGCACGTCCGTCAGCGCCTTCAACTCGTCGCGCGAATAGCCCGCGCCGGTCGGGTTCGAGGGCGAGTTGAAGATGAACCACTTGGTGCGCGGCGTGATGGCCGCCTCCAACTGCTCCGGCGTGATCTTGTAGGCGGTATCGATCGAGGCCTCGATGACCACCGGCTCGCCGCCGCCCAGCAGCACCATGTCGGGATAGCTCACCCAGTAGGGGGCGGGGATGATGACCTCGTCGCCCGGGTTCAGGGTGGCGACCAGCGCGTTGTAGAGGATCTGCTTGCCGCCCGAGGCGACGCTGACCTGCGCGGTGGTGTAGTCGAGCCCGTTCTCGCGCTTGAACTTCGCGACGATGGCCTCTTTGAGCTCGGGGATGCCGTCGGGCGCGGTGTACTTGGTCTTGCCTGCGTCCATCGCCGCCTTCGCCGCGTCCTTGATGTTGTCGGGCGTGTCGAAGTCGGGCTCGCCCGCACCGAGCCCGATGATGTCGCGGCCCTCGGCCTTCAGCTCCGCTGCGCGGGTGGTCACGGCGATGGTGGGCGAGGGCTTCACGCGGGCGAGGCTGTCGGCGAGGAAAGGCATCGGTCGGCTCCGTTGAACTGGTCGGTCCCTCATAGTGCGCCCGGGCCACGCCGATCAAGCGGGTCGCGCGGGGAGGATTGCGTGTCGGTTTGGGGCGGACAGATGCGGCCCTTGGCACTACGTTGCAGGACAAACACCCGGTTCCACAGGAGGTTGAGCGGCCGATGCAGGACGAGAGCAGCAGCCCGACACAGGACTACTATCACGAAGATACCGCGACCTTCGGCGACCGGATGGCCGCGGCGCGGGAGGCGCTGGGGCTCGATCGCAACGCATTGGCACGGCGCCTCGGCGTGCGGCCCGCGACCATCGAGAACTGGGAGGATGACCGCGCGGAGCCGCGCGCGAACCGGGCGCAGATGCTCGCGGGCGTGCTCGGCGTCTCGCTCACCTGGCTGCTGAGCGGGCAGGGCGACGGCATCGTCAGCGACGAGGGCGAAGGCGGGGCGGAGGTCGCGCCACTGCTCGCCGAGTTGCGCAGCCTGCGCGCCGAACAGCTCCGCATTTCCGAGCGCATGGCCCTGATCGAAAAGCGGTTACGGCGCGCGCTCGTCTGAACGATCCGGCTTGCCACGGCGCGAGCGACCCGATTTAAAGCGCTTCGAAGCCATCGACGCAGTGGGGCACGCATGCCGATCGGAGTGGACTACGGCGGAACCAAGATCGAGGCCATCGCCCTCTCCGACATGGGGGAGGAGCTGGCGCGCCGCCGGGTGCCCACACCGCGCCACGACTATGCGGGCTCCATCGAGGCGGTCGCGACCCTCGTCAACGAGGTGAGTGCGGAGACGGGCCTCGCCGACAGTCCGGTTGGCATGGGCATTCCGGGGGCGGTGGCGCCCGATGGTCGGGTCTTCAACGGCAATTCCACCTGGCTGATCGGCCAACCGCTTGCAGCCGACCTGACCGCGCGGCTGAACCGGCCGGTACGCGTGGCGAACGATGCGAACTGCTTTGTCCTCTCAGAAGCGCGCGACGGCGCGGGGCAGGGGGCCGACGTGGTCTTCGGCGCGATCCTCGGCACGGGCGTGGGCGGTGGCCTCGTCGTGCATGGCCGCATGATCGAGGGCGCATCGGGCATGGGTGGCGAGTGGGGGCATTCGCCGCTGCCGGTCGCTGATCTCTCCGAGTTTCCCGGACCCGAATGTTTCTGCGGGCGGCGCGGCTGCGTGGAGCAGTGGCTCTCCGGCCCGGGGCTGGAGGCCGACTACGCGCGCGATTGCGGCATCACGCCGGGCACCGGCCCCCGCGTGCCGGAGATCGTGGAGCGTGCCAAGGCGGGCGAGGATCAGGCGGAGGCAGCGCTTCAGCGCCACCGGCGCAGGCTCGCTCGCGCCCTTGCCACCGTGGTCAACACCCTCGATCCGGACGTCATCGTGCTGGGTGGCGGCGTGTCGAACCTGCCGGGTCTTGCGGAGGAGCTGTCAGAACTGATGCGACCGCATGTCTACTCGACCTATTCCAACACCACGGTACGCCGGGCGGTCTACGGCGACAGCTCCGGTGTGCGGGGTGCCGCCCATATCGCTTCGGGAGTGTGAGGATGAGCGAGGACCGCGAAACGAGGCTCAAGCGGCTGCGCATGCGGTCGTGGCGGCGCGGGACCAAGGAGATGGATATCATCCTCGGCACCTACTCGGATCACGTAATTGCGCGATTGGACGAAACCGAACTGGACGCCTATGAGGCGTTGCTGGGGGAAAACGACAACGATCTGTACGCGTGGTTTTCCGGAAGAGTTCCCGCGCCCGAAGCCCATGCCTTGACAATACAGCGGATATTGGAAAGCCGGACTTGATGTTAACGTTTCGTTTGCTCTTTACGTGCAAGTTCGGTCAAAATGTCCACGAGGAGAGCTTGTGATGACAGATTTGTCCGATATGCCGAGCGCCCCGCCGGAGCAGGAAGTTTCCGACTTTCTATCGGCGTACCTGGAAACCCTTTCGATGGTGGAGCGGCTGCACCGTCTGTTGCTCGACGTCATCAAGGACGAGTTCGAGCGCCTCGGCGTTATCGACATCAACCCGGTACAGGCGCTGCTGCTGTTCAACGTAGGCGATAACGTGGTCACCGCGGGTGAACTGAAGAGCCGCGGCTACTACCAGGGCTCCAACGTTTCCTACAACCTGAAAAAGCTGGTCGATGCGGGCTACATGCATCATCAGCGCTGCGAGGTCGACCGCCGCGCCGTGCGCGTGCGCCTGACCGACCGCGGCCGGGACATTCGCGCCCTGGTTGCAGCGCTCTTCGAGCGGCACGCGCGCGGCATCCTGAGCCGTTCGGTGTTGCAGCCAGGCCAGATTGCCGAGATCAATGCGGATCTGCGCGGGCTCGAGGTCTACTGGGGCGAGCAGATCCGCTATATCTACTGAAGACGCCGGATGCGCGACTCACATCGCGCGTCAGGTGGGGCCGTGGGGGTCCAAAACGGGGACGGATGGGGCCGTCCGGCGATTTTCCGCCGATAATATCGATCCAGGGTCCAGAAAGTCCTCTCTGTGCGGCTTGTCGTGACGAAATCGGTTCTGCACTTGAACCGCCTCTGTTACGATTGAGCCACAAGCAACGTCGTTAATGCGTTGCAAAATAGATATGATCGCCGCACGATGGTGATCGGGGGCAGATTGGGGCAGTAGACGTGGGCCGGGACAGCGTATTCGGGCATACACCGTCGGAGCACGTGGACACATCGCAGTTCGCGGCGCGCGGTTTTGATTCATATCAGGTGACGCTCGGGGACGAGCTTCGCGGCGAACGTGCCACGAAGGGCAAGTCTCTGTTGGACGTCCAGCGCGACCTCCGCATCAAGGCGGCATACATCGCCGCGATCGAGAGTTGCGATCCTGACGTCTTTCCCAATCGCGGCTTCATCGCCGGCTATGTCCGGAGTTATGCCCGTTATCTCGGCCTGGATCCGGAGGAAGTGTACGAGCGCTTCTGCACCGAATCCGGCTTCTCCGGCGTCAATGCGGAGCTGACGGGCCGCAAGTCGCGCAAGCGTGGCCTGCAGCCCGCGGTCCAGATCGACCTGTCCGAAGATCCGCTGGCCCGCGCCCGTGTGGGCGGCCCGTCCTTGAGCGGCGGCATTGATCTGCGCGCCACGCTGGGCGGCCTCGCCTCGCTCGCCGTCATGGTGAGCCTGCTGGGCGGCGTCGGCTATGGCGGCTGGCGCATCCTGCAGGAGATTCAGCGCGTTGAGCTCGCGCCCGTCGCACAGGCGCCCATCGTCGAGGACCGCGCCACGGCGCTGGCCGAAGAGGGCAATGCCGAGACGGCGCAGCCCGAGGCGCCGATCATCGCGGAGGGCGAGCGGATCGCCGCCCTCGAACGTCTCTATACCCCGGCCCGGCTCGATGCGCCGCGCCTCGACCCGCGCGACGGGCCGATCGCCTCGATCGATCCGGCGTCGGTCAGCAGCTTCGACATGTGGATCCGGCCCGAAGAGGTGGCGGAGACGCCCGGCACCGATCCGCGGCCGGAGGTTATGCTGTCCGACCTCACCGCCGCACCGGTGGCCGTCGCCGAAACCGGCCCGCTGCTGGAGCAGGAAGAAAGCCCGATCCTCGCACTGGAAGCCGTAGTCGAGCAGCCAAGCGGCGTCGCCGTCGTCGCGACCCAGCCCGCCTGGGTCCGGGTGAGCCAGGGCGATGGCGCCACGCTCTTCGAAAAGATACTCGCTGCCGGTGAAGTCTATGACGTCCCGCAGGACGTGGTCGGCCCCGAGCTGCGCGCCGGCAATTCCGGCGCGGTGTTCCTGCGGGTGAGCGGCCAGCTCTACGGGCCGCTCGGTGCCGGACCGCGAGTGGCCAAGAACGTCTCACTGGTGCCTGACGACATCCTCGCGACCTTCAACGAGGCCGAGCTCACCGACGAGCAGCGCGCAGCACTGGCGGGCCAGCTTCCGGCCGGGGACGAGACGGCGCTGTCCACGCAGTAGACCACGCCGAACGGTGCCTTCGCGTCGCGGGTGACATCCCGGGCGCGGACTCCTATCTTCGGGGCGAAGCGGGCCACCCGAGGGAAACCCATGCACAACCACATCCGCCCCTGGCGTAATATCGACCGGCGCAAGAGCCGTCAGATCCATGTGGGCCCGGTCGCCGTCGGCGGTGACGCCCCGATCAGCGTCCAGACGATGACGAACACGCTGACCTACGACGCGAAGGCGACGATCGAGCAGGTGCAGGCCTGTGCGACGGCCGGTGCCGACATCGTCCGCGTCTCCTGCCCGGACGAGGCGAGCACCAAGGCGCTGAAGGAGATCGTGGCCGAAAGTCCGGTGCCGATCGTCGCCGACATCCACTTCCACTACAAACGCGCCATCGAGGCGGCGGAGGCGGGCGCGGCCTGCCTGCGGATCAACCCCGGCAATATCGGCTCGGCCGAGCGGGTGCGCGAGGTGGTGAAGGCGGCGAAGGACCATGGCTGCTCGATCCGGATCGGCGTCAATGCCGGCTCCCTCGAAAAGCACCTCTTGGAGAAGTATGGCGAGCCGTGCCCCGAAGCGATGGTCGAAAGCGGGCTCGATCACATCAAGCTTCTGGAAGACAACGACTTTCACGAGTTCAAGATCAGCGTGAAGGCCTCCGACGTATTCCTCGCCTCCGCCGCCTACATGGCGATTGCGGAGGCGACGGACGCGCCGCTGCACCTCGGCATCACCGAGGCGGGCAGCCACTATGCCGGCACGATCAAGTCGGCCATCGGGCTCGGCAATCTCCTCTGGGCCGGGATCGGCGACACGCTGCGCGTGAGCCTCTCCGCCGATCCGGTCGAGGAGGTGAAGGCGGGCTTCGAGATCCTGAAATCGCTCGGCCTGCGTCACCGCGGCGTCAACATCATCTCCTGCCCCTCCTGCGCGCGGCAGGGTTTCGACGTGATCGCCACCGTGGCGGAGCTGGAAAAGCGACTGGAGCATGTGAAGACGCCGATGTCGCTTTCCATCATCGGCTGCGTGGTGAACGGCCCCGGTGAGGCGCTGATGACCGATGTCGGCTTTACGGGTGGCGGCGCCGGGCATGGCATGGTCTATCTGGCAGGCAAGCAAGACCACAGGCAGGACAACGAAGGCATGATCGATCACATCGTCGAACTGGTGGAGACGCGCGCCGCGCAGATCGAGGCGGATAAGGACGCCGCGGCGGAGGCTGCGGAGTGATCGGAAAAATCGCCTTCGCCGTCGCCGTCCTCATCATCATCGCCGGCATCGTCTCCGTCCTGATGATCCGCAATCTCGGCCACGACGCGCAGGTCTGGCATGTCGATCCGCTGACGGCCCCGACGCCGGAGAGCCCGAACAGCTTCCGCATGGTGCCCCAGCTCGAAGGTTTCGCGCCGTTGACCGAGGAGCGGGTGGACGCGACCGCGCCGATCTACAACGCGAACCCCGCGCTGCTGTCCCAGTCCTTCGACGAGTTCGTGCTGCGCCAGCCGCGGGTCGAGCGGATCGCGGGGACCCCTGAGCAGAACTGGATGACCTATGTGCAGGAGAGCGAGAACCTGCGCTTTCCCGACTACATCTCGGTGAAGTTCGTCGAGCTCGCGGACGGGCAGTCGAGCCTCGCCATCTTCTCCCGCGCGCGGCTCGGCTATTCGGATATGGGCGTGAACCAGCAGCGGGTGGAAAGCTGGCTGCAGGCGATCCAGCAGTTCGAGAGCGACGGGACCACGATCGCGGAGGATGGCTGGCATGTCGATCCGCTGACCGCGCCGCTGGTCGCGGGACTCGACGGGATCCGCATTGTGCCGGTGCTCGATCCCGAGCAGCCGATCACCGACCAGCCGATCGACTATGCCTCCCCGATCTTCCAGGCGAGCCCGGCGGAGCTGAGCCAGGTCTTCGATGCCGGGATCATGGAGGGTGGCAGCGCGCGCCGCATCGCCGGTGAGCCCGGCGGGCCGCGCATCACCTACGCGCTGGAGGATCTGGAGCCGCTCTACATGACCGTCGGCTTCTTCGATCTGGAGAACGGGCAGTCCACGCTCGCCATCTTCGCCCGCGGATCGTCAGAGGCGCAGCCGGATCTGTCGGACGAGCGGATCCAGGCCTGGTTCGGCCCGGTCGCGGCCCTGGTGGCGCAATAGGGTTGACCCCGGTGGCTGCCGGGGTCCACATCGCCGGATGATTTCACAGGACAAGATCGCTGCGCTCCGCGACCGCTTCGCCTATCTGGAGGCGAAGATGGCCGGCGGGCTGGACGGCGCGGAGATGGTCGCGACCGCCCGCGAATATGCCGAGCTGAAGCCGGTGGTCGAGCAGGCGGAGGCCTATGCGAACCTCGTCTCCGACATCGCGGATGCGGAGGAGATGCGCGCCGATCCGGAGATGCGGGCGCTGGCCGAGGAGGAGTTGCCCTCGCTGCGGGCGGCGTTGCCGGAGGCCGAGCGCGCGCTGCAGATCGCGTTGCTGCCGAAGGACGCGGCCGACGCCCGCTCTGCCGTTCTGGAGATCCGGGCCGGGACGGGGGGTGACGAGGCGGCCCTCTTTGCCGCCGATCTCTTCGCCATGTACCGCCGCTTTGCCGAGGCGCAGGGCTGGAAGCTCGAGGTGATCGAGGAGGGAGTGACGGAGCTCGGCGGGCTCAAGGAACTCGTCGCCTCGATCAGCGGCGAGGGCGTTTTTGCCCGGCTGAAATTCGAGAGCGGCGTACACCGCGTCCAGCGCGTTCCGGCCACCGAAAGCGGCGGGCGGATACATACCTCGGCGGCGACAGTGGCGGTGCTGCCCGAGGCTGAAGAGGTCGATATCGAGATCCGCTCCGAGGACATCCGCATCGACACGATGCGCGCGAGTGGCGCCGGCGGCCAGCACGTCAACACGACCGACAGCGCCGTGCGGATCACGCATCTGCCGACGGGGATCGTCGTGACCTCCTCCGAAAAGTCGCAGCACGCCAACCGGGCGAAGGCGATGCAGGTCCTGCGCTCCCGCCTCTACGACCAGCAGCGCGCGGCGGCGGATGCGGAGCGCGCGGCGGAGCGCAAGGGGCAGGTCGGCTCCGGCGACCGGTCGGAGCGGATCCGCACCTACAACTTTCCGCAGGGCCGCGTCACGGATCACCGGATCAACCTGACGCTCTACAAGCTCGACCAGGTGATGCAGGGCGATCTGGGCGAAATCGTCGAGGCGCTGATCGCGGCGGATCAGGCCGAACGGCTGGCAGCACTCGATGCGGCCGGATGAGGGGGCGCTGCCCCCGCGCTGCGCGCTCCCCCGGGATATTTCGACAAGCTGGATGGAGGGGAGACGGTGACGGTCGCTGAGCTTCTCGCCGAAGGGATCGCGGCCTTGCGGGCGGCGGGCGTGCCCGGGGCCGAGCGCGATGCGCGGCGGCTTATGGAGGATCTCGCCGGTGGGCATCTGTCGGCGCGGATGGGCGACGAAGTATCGGAGCCGGCGGTTTACCGCGCGCGGATCGCGGCACGGACGCGGCGGCAGCCGGTGGCGCAGATCCTTGGGCGGCGGGCGTTCTGGGGGCGGGACTTCGAGGTGACACCCGACGTGCTCGACCCTCGGCCGGAGACGGAGACGTTGATCGAGGCCGCACTGGCCGGACCCACGCCGCGGCGGATCCTCGATCTTGGCACCGGGTCGGGCGCGATCCTCGCCACACTGCTCGCCGAATGGTCGGAGGCGCGGGGCGTGGCGACCGATCTCTCAGCGCCCGCGCGGGCCGTTGCTGAGCGGAATCTCGCCACTCACGCGCCCGGACGCTTCGAGGTGATTGCCGCCGACTGGTTCGAGGGTGTGACCGGATCCTTCGACCTGATCGTGTCGAATCCGCCATATATCGCCGCCGACGAGATGGCCGAGCTCGCTCCGGACGTCCGGGACTGGGAGCCGCATCTGGCGCTGACGCCGGGCGGCGACGGGCTCGACGCGTATCGCGCGATTTCAAAAGGATACCACGCGCACCTCGCGCCAGGCGGCCGGATGCTGCTGGAGATCGGCGCGGCACAGGGCGAGAGTGCGGCCGCGCTCTTCGCCCCGGCGCCGGTGGAAGTGTTGCGCGATCTCGACGGTCGCGCACGGGTGCTCAAGATCGTGTCCGCTGACGGCACGTATGACTGAAAAAACGCACGATTGCGGTTGAACTCCGCATCAAAGGAACGATACTTAGAGCACGTTCAGAGGCGATGACTTGTGCCGCCTCCCAATGAACACCGCTTCGATCAGCGTCAGCTTATGAGTATCGCGGGCCGCCGCGCCCGGCAGAAGCAACAGACAGACCGTGCGTCCGCTGACGGCGCAACGGTGGAAATCGGACAGCATGAGACAACCGAACAAGAACCGTTCTCGGAACAAGAACAACCGCAACAAGAGCATGGGGAACGTGACGAACCGCGTGTTCGACTCCGCCGGGCCCGAGGGCAAGGTGCGCGGAACCCCGTCGCAGATCATCGAGAAGTACCAGACGCTCGCGCGCGATGCGCAGCTGTCTGGCGACCGGGTGAATGCGGAGAACTTCCTGCAGCACTCGGAGCACTACACCCGCCTGCTCGCCGAGGCGCAGCGCCAGCAGGACGCGCAGAACGCGAAGCGCGAGCAGGAGCAGGCCGAGCGCCAGCAGCAGCGTGAGCAGCAGCAGGACCAGCCCGAGGTGGAGGCCGCACCGGCCGAGGCGAGCGGCGAGTCCGATCTCGTCGAGACGCCGGAGCAGGACGCGCCGAAGCCGCGCCGCCGCCGTCGGCGGAACAACACGCCGGACGAGGGTGGCGAGGGCGAGCAGCCGACGCTGGTCGTCGTCAGCGATGACGGGGAAGCCGAGCGCGCCTAACGGCGCTCGGCCACCGCGCGAGCGAGGGCGCAGAACGCCTCCAGCCCGATTTCTTCGGCGCGCTGCGTCGGAGCGATGCCGACACCGGTGAGCACCTCCTCGATATCGGGGAGCAGCCCGCGCAGGCTGGCGCGCAGCATCTTGCGCCGCTGGTTGAAGGCGCGGGCGACGACGTCGCTGAGGATCTGCGGATCCGCGGGGTAGCGCGGCGCCTCCAGCCGGTCGAGCTGCACGACGGCGGAGCTGACCTTCGGCGGCGGGGTGAAGGCCTGCGGCGGCAGGGTGAAGGCGAGCCTCGCGTCACAGCGCCACTGGGCGAGGATCGACAGGCGGCCGTAAGCCTTTGAGCCCGGCTGCGCCACGATCCGCTCCGCCACCTCCTTCTGGAACATCAGCGTGAGGCTTTGCCAGAAGGGTGGCCAGGTGTCGGGCGTGAGCCAGCGGAGCAGCAGCTCCGTCCCCACATTGTAGGGCAGGTTCGCGACGATGCGGATCGGCGGCGTCAGGTGCGGCAGCGGATCGAGCGCGAGCGCGTCGCCCTCCAGCACCGTCAGGCGGCCGGGATAGGCCGCCTCGATCTCCGCCAGCGCGGGCAGGCAGCGGGCGTCGCGTTCGATGGCGACGACGTGGCGGGCACCCTCCATCAGCAGCGCACGGGTCAGGCCGCCGGGGCCGGGGCCGATCTCCAGCACATCGCATTGGGCGAGGTCACCGGCGCGACGGGCAATCTTCGATGTGAGATTCAGGTCGAGCAGGAAGTTCTGGCCGAGCTGCTTCTTGGCGCGCAACTCGTACTTCGCGATGACCTCGCGCAACGGGGGCAGGGCGTCAGGCACGGCGGGCCGCCATCTCCTGCGCCAGCCGGATGGCGGCGATCAGGCTATCGGGCCGGGCGCGGCCGGTGCCCGCGATGTCGAAGGCGGTCCCGTGGTCGGGCGAGGTGCGGATGAAGGGCAGGCCCAGCGTCACGTTCACCCCGTCATCGAAGCTCAGCGTCTTCAGCGGCACCAGCGCCTGGTCGTGATACATGCAGATCGCCGCGTCGTAGCGGGCGCGGGCCGCCGGGTGGAACATGGTGTCGGCGGGCAGGGGGGCGGTGAGGTCGAAGCCCTCGGCCTGCAGGCGGTCGAGGACAGGCGTGAGGGTCTCGATCTCCTCCCGCCCCATGACGCCGCCTTCGCCTGCATGGGGGTTGAGGCCCGCGATGGCGAGGCGGGGTGTGGGGACACCGAAGTCGCGAATGAGGCCCGCATGGGTGACGCGGATGGTTTCTTCCAGAAGCTCCGGCGTCAGGGCGGCGGGCACGTCGGCGATGGGGATGTGGATGGTGACGGGGACCACGCGCAGCTCCGGCCCCGCGAGCATCATGACGGGCCTTGGTGCGCCGGAGAGATGGGCCAGGAACTCCGTATGGCCGGGATGGGCGAAACCCGCACCCTCCTTCAGCACCCATTTCGCGATCGGGGCGGTGACGAGGGCGCTGGCGTGCCCGTCGAGGCAGAGCTGCACGCCGCGGTTGATCGCCTCGACCACCGCGGGTGCATTGGCGAGCGACGGGGTGCCGGGTGTGACGTCCTCGGCGAGCGGGATGTCGATGACCGGCAGCGCCTCGGGCCACGGCGTGGCGTCCGGTGCGTCGACACGCGCAACCGTTGCACCCAGCTTCTCAAGATGATCGGCTGAGCCGAGCGCCGTGAACGGCCCAGCCCCTTCGGCCCAGGCCCGCACCGCAAGCTCCGGCCCCACCCCGGCGGGATCGCCGAGCGAGAGGACGAGGGTCATCGGACGTCGATGACGGCGTCGCGCCGGAGCTCCTGCAGGTAGCCGTCGGCGAAGGCGGAGACCCGGTCGGCGAAGATCTGGTTCTGCACCTGCTGGCGCTGATCGGCGTCGAGCGAGACGTCGCGGGAGCAGAGCGCGATCAGCGAGATCGAGTCGCCGATGCGCACCGGCTGGCTGATCTGCCCAAGCTGCGCCGTGGCCAGCACGGAGAAGAGCGCGGGGTTGACCGAGGACAGCGGCTCGGGCCCGAAGCGCCCGGACCCGGGGCCGAACTCGTCGGCGCGCGCCGTCATGTCGGCACAGCCGTCGAGCCGCCGCCGCGCCTCGGTCGCGGCCGTGCGCGCCGCGGCCTCACCCCCGTCGATGGGGAAGGTGGCGCGGACATAGCTGATTGTCACGAGGCCGGAATTGCGCGTCGGCACCCGCCGTTCGTCGAGGACGGCGAGCAGGGAGACGCCGCGCGTGATCGGGATCGGACGGGTCACGCCGCCCGCATCGATCAGGTCGATCTCCGCCCGCATCGGGCCCGGCAGATCGCCGGTGGCGACCCAGCCGATCTCGCCCCCGTTGCGCGCGGTCTGCGCCCGGCTGAACTCCCGCGCGGCGGCTCGGAAGTCGCCGCCATTGCGCACGTCCTCGTAGATCTGGGTGATAAGCTCGTTGGTACGGGCCTCGCCGCGCTCCGCGTAGGGGATCGCGATCTCGGCCAGCAGCACCTCGCGCGAGATGCCGGTGGCGTCGATCATCATCGCCTCCTCGATATCGCGCTCGTTGGGCCGCGCGCGGGAGGTGAAGCGGGCCTGCATCGCGTCGCGCCAGCCGAGCTGCGCCTCGATCTGGTCGCGCAGGGTGCCGGGATCGATGCCCGCGCGGGTGAGCTGTGCCGTGAGCTGATCGCCGCTGAGCCCCCGCTGCTGCGCGAAGGCGTTGTAGCCCGCCTGCAGCTCGCGTTCGCCGACGAGGATGCCGATGCGGCGGGATTCCTGGCGCATCAGCGCCTCGTCCGTGAGGTCGGCGACGACCTGATCCTCGAGGATCGCGGGCGGCATGCCGAAGGCGCGGTAGAGCGCGCGGCGCTGCTCCAGATCGTAGAAGGTCACGACATCGTCGTTGACGACGATCGCGGGCGCAAAGGGGGTCTGCGCCTGTCCGGCAAAGGTGACCATGAGGCCGAGCGCGAGTGCGCCGACGAAACGGAATAGGGCGGTCACAGGGGTCTTCTCCTCAGTCAGGTCCCGCAGATTTGCTCGCGCCGTCTGGTGCCGAGGGCGCTTTCGCCGATCCCGGCCAGCCGCAGCGTGAGGCCGAAATCGGTGCTGGGTTCGACATTATCGCGGCGGGTAAACCGGCGCGAGGCCGAAAATTCGAAGGTCGCGCACTCGTTCCCCCAGCTCACGGCGGCGTCAACGCGAATGAAGTCGGAGTTCTCGATATCGCGGCGAAAGCCGACATCGGCCTGCCAGTTGCCGTCGATCTGGTAGCTGGCGTCGAAGACGAGCTCGGCGCGATCCTCCGGCGTGATCTCGTCCTCGCGCAGGAACACGTAGGTGCCGCTGAAGCCCAACCGCTCGCCGCCATAGGCAAAGCGCAGCTCGGTGCGCGAGGCCACGAAGTCGTCATCGGCGAGCAGCGAGCCCGAGATCCGGGTGTTGCGCGTCGCATCGAAACCCGCGGCGAGCACGTAGTCCGATTCCTCCTGCCCCAGCGTCGTGCTGCCGGGGAAGGTGTCGAGCGCCTCCTCCCGCACCACGCGGCCGATGGTGCCGGTGATGTTCCGGCCGCGCGGCGTGATGCTCTCGTAGCGCAGGCCGAGATTGGCGTAGGTGCCGGTCTCGAACCGGTCGGAGCCGGGGAAGCGGTTGGTGGAGAAGAGGTTGGTCTCGTCCAGCTCGACGAGAAGGCTGTCCTCGTTCGCCACATCCTCCGGATCGCCGCTCTGATCGCCCCGGACGATCTGGATGATGGGCTCGATCACCTGCGTGAGGCCCGCGTTGCGGGAAACGAACGGGTAGCGCAGCTCGAAGCCGACGGTGGAATCGACACGGGCATCCGTGTCGCTGCCGACCGCGGGATCGTCCGCGGTGTAGTAGAGATCGCCGCCGAAATCCGCGAAGCCGCGCAGCACGAGGCCCGGATCGGTGACGATGGTCCGGTCGAAGCCCGCACCGAGGCTGGTGCGCGACACGTCACGGCCATCGTCGCGGGTGAAGGAGAGGGCGGTGGCCGTCAGGTCTGCCCGCATCTCACCCAGTGCATAGGTCCGGCGGAACTCGGCCTCCGGCAGGATGAACGGCACAGTCTCCTGCGGTTCGTTGTCCCGCAGGCTGTCGAAATAGATGCTGCTCACCCGCCAGAAGCGGCCGGTCTGGAAGCGTTCGAGTGAGAGGGTGGAGGTGAGGCGGTCGGCCGACGAGTAGCCGAAGCTGTCGAGGAAGGCATCGTCGCTCACGGCGATGCCATCGATGCGGCCGATGATGTCGTCGCCGAAGTCGTAGTCACCCCGGGCGAACAGAAAGCCGCGGTCGTCGCCCACCTCATCGCTCTGCAGTTTCAGCGTGCCCCCCAGATCGATGGAGCCGCGCATGAAGCGCTGGCGATACTCACCTTCGAGCAGCACGCCCGCATCGGTCGTGACGAACGGCGTGAGCGTGGCGTCGCGGCTATCATCGATGACGTAGAAATAAGGAATGCGGACGCCCGACCCGAACTCTCCCGAGCTGCGGAGCTCGGGGTTCAGAAAACCCGTTGCCCGCCGGACCGACGGGTCGAAATGGCTGAAATAGGGGAGGTAGAGCACCGGCACGCCGAAGAGCTCGAACACCGCGTTCTCGTAGTAGAACCGCAGCTGCTCCGCATCGCGCACCACACGCTCCGCCCGGATCTGCCAGATCGGCGTCGGGTTCTCCTCGCAGATCACGCACGAGGATGCGGTAGTTCGGTTGAGTACCGTCAGCCGCCCGTCGATCTGCTGCAGCGAGGTGGCCGCGACCTGGAGCTGGTTGTCGATGATGGCGCGCGCACCTTCGGCGACGCCGTTCTGCAGATCCTCGTCGAGTTCCGCAAAATCGGCGTAGACCACGCCGCCGACCTCGTCGGACTGCAGGATGAGCTGGCCGGGCACGCGGACCTGACCCGCCGCGCGATCGTAGATCAGGCGGTCGGTGGTCAGCACCGTCTCGCCCCGCAAGATCGTGACGTCGCCTTCCGCGATCAGGTTGCCGGTCGCCTGATCGACGCTCACCCGGTCGGCGATGAGAGCGACACGCTCCTGCTCCACCTCCTGCGCGGCGCCTGGAAAGATCGGGGATATCAGGAGGATGAGGGGCAGAAAGAGGCGGCGCAAGCTATCCATCCTCGAGGTGTAGCAGAAGGGCGGTGGCGAGCAAGAGGGCTGCGATGGGCGGCACCCACGCGGCGAGCAGAACCGGGATGGTCCCCGCCGCCCCCAGCGCCTGCGTGAAATCCGACAGGAAGAAGATGGCAAAGCCCGACATGACGCAGAGCATCACCCGCACCCCGATCGAGCCGAACCGGACATGGCGCATGGCAAAGCCCGCCGCGATCAGCACCATCGCGGCGAAGAGCACCGGCTGCGCGAGCTGCGTCTGCAGGTGCATCCGGTGCCGGACGGAGGAGAAGCCGGACGCGTCCAGCGTCTCGATGAAACTGCCGAGCTCCCAGAAGCTCAGCGCCTCGGGATCGGCGAAGCTTTCGAGGATGCGGTTGGAGGTGAGGTCCGTCGGCAGCTCCAGCCGGTCCTCGTCGCGGGCGGTGATCGTCTGCCCGCGGGCCGTGGGGGCGATATCCCAGACGCGGGCGGCCTCGACCTCCCAATAACCGTCCTGCAGGAGCGCGCGGCGCGCGCTAATCCGGCGGCTCAGGTTGTTGTCCTCGTTGAACTCGAAGATCGAGACGCCGATCAGCTCCTCCCCCTCGGGCGTGGCGCGGGTGGCGTTGATGACGGTCTGGCCCTGCTCACTGGCCTGCCGCAGCCACAAACCCTCGGCGGAGATCGACAACAGGCTCTCGCGTCCGTCGAAATAGCGGCTGCTCAGCACCTCGTAGCGGGCGAGGGAGGCCGCGGCCATCGGGTTCCACACGGTGAAGGACAGCACGCCGAGCAGCATCGCCGCGATCATCGGGATCCTCAGGAGCCGCCAGACGGAGACGCCGGCGGCGCGGGTCACCACCAGCTCGGACGTGCGGGCGAGCCGCAGGAAAGCCGCGAGGGCCCCAAGCAGCACGACGAAGGGCAGAGTCTCGGTCAGGACAGACGGCGCGTGCAGGAGAGCGAGGGCGAGGAGGGGCGCGTCCCCTTCCTCGGTGCTCAGGTCCAAGAGATCGCCCATCATCACCAGCACGAAGGCGACGAGGAACGCGACCCCGATCCCGGTGAAGAGGCGCCGCAGGATATAGGCGGGCAGCGTCGCGATCATGCCCGTCGCCCCCGTCGCCAGAGCACCGCGCTCGATCCCGCGAGCAGAAGGAGCGGTGGTGCATAGAGGATCGGCCACATGGACGCCGATTGCTCCACCGCCGGGACGAGGCCCAACCCCACGATCCGCGCCGTCAGCGCGATGCCCACGGCGATTGCGATCCTGCGCCCGAAGCCCGCGCGCCGGTAGCTCCCGCCGAGGATCGCGGCGAGGGCGAGGATCGGGAAGGCGAGCGCGTAGAGCGGCCCGGAGATCTGATCATGCCCCTCGGCGATGAGCTCGGCCCGGCGGCCTTCGTTCCCCTCCCACAGCTCGTCCGGCGGATCGATCAGGGTGAGGGCGGTGTATTCGCGGGGCTTGCGGCGGCGGTTGCTCGTGTCCTCGGCGAGCGGGCCGAGATCATAGGCCAGCCGCTCGAATTCCAAGAGGCTCAGCGTCTCACCGCCATCCTCGAAGCGCTGCGCGGTGCCGTCGAAGAGGATCACCTGCACGCTCATCGGCCCCTGCACCAGTCGCGCCTGATCGGCGGTGTAGGTGATGGAGGGGCCGGGCCCACGCGCATCCTGGATGAAGATGCCGAGCATGTCGCCGGCGGAGTTCGCCTGCCGGACGTAAACGGTCACGCCCCGCACCGGGTGGTTGAACCGCCCCTCTCGCAGGACGCTGTTGGCAAGCTCCGCCCGCATCTCCGCCGTCCGGTCCCGCAGCTCCCGCGCGGCATTGGGCGCGAGATAGAGCGTCAGGATGCCTGTCAGCACCATCGCGACGAGGCCCAGCATGAACATCGGACGGGCAAGCGACAGCGGACTGCGCCCGGCACTCATCATCACGACCAGCTCACTCTCCGTCAGCAGGCGGTTGATGGCGAAGAGGCTGGCGGCGAAGGCCGAGATCGGCAGCACGATCGTCATCACGCTCGGCAACAGAAGGGCGGAAAGCTCCAGGAACACCGCCGCCGACTGGTTGCTCGCCACGATCGTGTCGATCACCTGCAGCGACTGCGTCAGCCAGACCAGCCCCGCGAAGATCAGCGCGAAGAAGCCGAGCGGTCCCATGAGCTGTGCCAGGACATATCGGTCGAGCTGGCGCATGGGTGGCGGGCGCTCCTGTGACGAAAAGCCCGTCCTGCTTAGGCGTGGGGGCGGTGGGGGTCAAGCGCGGGCACCTTGCCAGCGGACCGGCGGCGCTGATAGGGCTCGAAGGTGATACATTCCTGAAAGGGCCGACATGACCGAACCGCTGCGCATCACCTTCGACGAACCCGATTTCGATCGTCTCGCGGCTGCGGAGGGACGCGTCGCCGTGCTGCTCGCCTCCGACGGCGCGATGGATCGGCTGACGCGCCGCGTGAACCGCCTGACGCGCGGGGCGCTGGCAAAGCTCGGCGAGAGTGCCTTGTGGGAGAAGACGGAGACGGGCGGCGCGCAGGTGCTGAGCATGCCCGCCGGTCTCGCGGCCGAGGCCGTGGTGGTCGTGAAGCTCGACCGCCGGGCCACCCCGGCGCAGGCGCGCAAGGCCGGTGCGTCGCTGGCGAAGGCGATGGGCAAGGGCAATCTGACGGTGGTGCTGGCCTCCCACGCCAAGGCGGCCGAGATCGCGCACGGGCTGGCGCTGCGCGCCTACGATTTCGACACGCACAAGACCCCGAAGGACGAAGAGGAGAAGCCCGCTCCGCGCGTCGAGGTCATGGTGACGAAGCCCGAGAGCGTCGCCGCCGATGCCGGGCCGATGGCCGCGGTGACCGAAGGGGTCTTCTTCACCCGCGACCTCGTCAACGAGCCGGCCAACGTGCTGACGACCGAGGATTTCGCGGCACGGCTCGCCGCGATGGGCGAGCTCGGCCTCGATGTGGAGATCCTCGACGAGCCGGAGCTCGAAAAGCTCGGCATGCGCACGCTGCTCGCCGTCGGGCAGGGCTCCGTTACCCCGTCGAAAGTCGTGATCATGCGCTGGAGCGGCGGCGGGGAGGAGCCGCCGCTCGCCCTCGTCGGCAAGGGCGTGGTGTTCGACACCGGCGGCATCAGCCTGAAACCGGCCGCGGGCATGGAAGACATGACCATGGACATGGGCGGCGCGGGCACCGTCGCAGGCGTGATGCGGGCCCTCGCCCTGCGCAAGGCGAAGGCCAATGTGGTCGGTCTCGTCGGCCTCGTGGAGAACATGCCCGCGGGCAACGCGCAGCGCCCCGGCGATGTGGTGAAGTCGATGAAGGGCGATACGGTGGAGGTCATCAACACCGACGCCGAGGGGCGCCTCGTCCTCGCCGATGTGCTCTGGTACGCGCAGGACCGCTTCTCCCCGACCGGGATCGTCGATCTCGCGACGCTGACAGGGGCGGTCATCATCGCGCTGGGACATGAGAATGCGGGCGTCTTCTCCAACGACGACGACTTCGCCAAGCAGTTCCTGAAGGCCGCCGAGGACGAGAACGAGGGCGCGTGGCGCCTCCCGCTCGGCCCCGCCTACGACAAGAAGCTCAAGTCGCGCATCGCGGACATGAAGAACGTGGGCGGCCGCGACGCGGGCTCGATCACGGCCGCGCAGTTCCTCCAGCGCTTCATCAAGGAGGGCGTGCCGTGGATCCACCTCGACATCGCGGGCACGGCCTCGGTGAAGTCGGCGACGGAGCTTGCGCCCGCCGGGGCCACCGGCTGGGGCGTGCGCGCGCTCGACCGGATGATCCGCGACAATTACGAGGTGGTGGAGGACTGACGTGGAGGTCCTCTTCTACCGCCTCTCCGGCTCCACGCTCGAAGCGACGGTGACGACCTTCGCGGAGCGGACCCTCGCGCGCGGGGGCCGGATGGTGGTGAAGGGGGCCGGGGCTGCCCGTCTCGACATGCTCGACACGCATCTCTGGACCTATCGCGACGAGGCCTTCCTGCCCCATGGCCGCGCCGGGGGGCCGCACGATGCGGAGCAGCCGGTGCTGCTCACGACCTCCGACGAGGTGCCGAACGGCGCGGGCACGCTCCTCCTCGTGGACGGCGCGCGCCTTGCGATTCCGGCGCTCGACGGGTTCGAGCGGGTGGCGCTGATCTTCGACGGCAGCGATCCGCAGGCGACGGAGGACGCGCGCACCGACTGGCGGGCGGTGACCGAGACCGACCACACCGCCGTCTTCTGGGCCGAGGAGGACGGCCGCTGGGTGGAGAAGGCGCGCAGCGGATGACGCCGCTGCTGATCGGCTACGGGGGCCAGCGTCTATTCCCGCGCGGCCCGGATGATGCTGATCGCGAAGGGCGTGACCTTCGACTGGCGCGAGGTGGATCCCTTCGCGGGCGACGTGCCCGAGCACCCGATGGGCCGCGTGCCCGTGCTGGAACATGACGGCCAGCGGATCTGGGAGACGTCGGCGATCGGCCTTCACATCGACCTCGCCTTCGACGGCCCGCCGCTGACCCCGTCGGATGCGGCGGGACAGGTGCGCACGGCTCAGCTGATCTCCGCCACCGACGCCTATTTCTATGTCCCGCTGGTGCGCCGCACCTATGCCCACGCGGTGTTCCGCCCCGCGGCGGGCGCGGCGGCGATCCTCGACATGCTGGAGGGGCTGATGCCGGTGGAGGGCTTCTTCAACGGCGCCGCACCGGGCCGGGCTGATTGCCACCTCGCACCGATGCTCGCCTGCTTTGCCGAGGTGCCCGGTGCCGACGCCATGATCGCGGCACGACCGAAGCTCCAAGGCTGGCTCGACCGCATCCGCCGGACCACACCCTTCGAGCGCACGGCCCATCGCTGACGCGACCCAGCCGTTTTCACCTTTGCGAAAATACGCCCGCCGGCAGGCGGAACCGCGTCCCGAGGCGCCTAGCGCTCCAGCACCATCACGCCGTTCTCGATCGACACCCGCTCGAACCGGTCAAGATAATCGAGGCCTAGGAGCGACGTCTCGATATCGCCGGAGTTCACCACGGCGCGCACGTCGCGGTCCGTCAGCTCGCCCAGCGTCATCTCGTCGAGCCGGATGCTTGCGAGCCGCACCGTGCCGTTCGCCGTGCGCGCCGAACTCGAATAGTCGAGCGCCGCCGTGTCGAACCCGATCCGCTGCGCGTCCCTTTGCGAGATCACGATGGAGCTCGCCCCGGTGTCCACGATGAACTCCACCGGCGTGCCGTTGATCGTCAGATCCGCATAGAAATGCCCGTCGAACCGCCGCCGGATCTCCACCGTGCCCGAGCCCGTCTGCACCGTCCGCTCGGGCAGCAGCGCCGCCTCCAGCGAGCCTCGCTGATCGTAGCCGACGATAAGGGCTGCGAAGAGCAGGCCCCAGACCACGACGAACGCGACCGTCCGGCTCAGCCGCCCGCGATAGAGCGACAGGAACGAGCCGCCCAGTACGATGAGCAGCAGCACGAGATAGACCAGGTTCGCGACCTGTTGTTCACCCAAGTTTCATACTCCCAACACGCCGACGGCCCTGAGACCGTCCAAGATAAACTGGACCGAGAGGGCCGCAAGCAGAACGCCCAGAATTCGCGTGATGACGTTCACACCTGTCTGCCCGATGACACGTTCGAGCAGCCCCGCGGCAAGAAACAGCGCGAGCGCGATCACGAGGACGCCAGCCATCACCCCGATCACGGTCGCCTGGGCCTGCATGTCGCCCTGAAGCTCGTCCATCAGCAGAATCATGGTGGCCATGGCACCAGGTCCCGCGAGCAGCGGCAGCGCGAGCGGGAAGGCGGACGGATCGCGGTGCGGCTCCGGCTCGTCGGCCTGCTTCTCGCGCCGCGGATTGCGCTTCTCGAACAGCATCTCGACCGCGATGAGGAAGAGGAGCACGCCGCCCGAGATCCGGAAGGCGGGCATCCCGATGCCAACCGCACCCAGCAGCGCCTCGCCGAAAAAGGCGAAGATGCACAGGATCGCGAAGGCGATCAGCACCGCGCGCACCGCCACCACCCGCCGCTGCGCGCGGCTCTGCCCCGGCGTCAGCGCGACGAAGATCGGGGTGAGGCCGATCGGGTCGATGATGACGAAAAGGGTGACGAAGGCATTGATGGCGATCTCGGTCATGGGGGCGGGCATAGCCCGGCGCCGCGACCGGGGCCAGCGCGGTTTTTCGTGCGATGCGAAGAACCAAGGGGCTGTTGCTCAGACGCAGAGGAAGCCGACCTCGCGCTCGTTCTCGGCCATCTGCCGGTCGAAGCTGGGGCGGCCCAGCCCCTTGCCAAATTCTGCGCAAGCCGCCGCGGCGCGCACCCGCACCTCGTCCAGCGTCACGGTGCCGGGCCGGTAGGAGATCACGACGGCATTCTCGTTGGAAAAGGCGATGCGCGGGCCGCATGCGGTCAGCAGCACGAGGCCGAGGAAGGGCAGGGCGCGAAGCATGGCGGAGCTCCGGGGATCGGTTTCGGTCCGCCTCCAGATAGGGCGATGCGTGCGGTTCGTCAGCCGCCCGCCGCCTCCAGCCGCGCCGAGACGTCGAGCCAGATCGCCTCCGCCCGATCCAGCCCGTCCATCACCTCGGCACGTTTCTTCCGCAGCATCTCCTGCCGCTCGGTATCGCCGCGCTCGTAGAGGCGGGGATCGGCGAGGGAGGAGTCGATCTTGTCGCGCATCTCCTCCAGCTTCGCGATCCGCTCCTCGGCCTTGGCGAGCTCGGACTTGAGCGGTGCTGTCTGGCGGCGCACCTCTGCCTTGGGCTTCGGTTTCGGCTTTTCCTCGCGCGCGGGCTTGCCGCCGCGTTCGCTCAAGAGCATCCGGCGATAGGCGTCCATGTCGTCGTCATAGGGCCGCACGGCACCGTCCTTCACCAGCCACAGCCGGTCGGCCACCGCCTCCACCAGGTGCGGATCGTGGCTGACGAGGATCACCGCGCCGGAGTATTCGGTGAGCGCCATCACCAGCGCCTCCCGGCTCTCGATGTCGAGGTGGTTGGTCGGCTCGTCGAGGATCATCAGGTGCGGTGCGTCGAGCGTCGCGATCAGCATCGCGAGCCGCGCCTTCTGCCCGCCCGAGAGGCGGCGCACCTCGGTCTCCGCAATCTCCGCCCCGATGCCGCCGGCCGCAAGGCGGGCGCGCAGCTTCGCCGGCGGCTCCTCGGGTCGCAGGGCGCGCAGGTGCTGGAGCGGGGTTTCGTCCGCATGCAGCTCATCGAGCTGGTGTTGCGCGAAATAGCCGATGCGCAGCTTGGAGGAGCTCACGATCTGCCCGTCCTGCGGCGCGAGCCGCCCGGCGATCAGCTTCGACAGGGTCGACTTGCCCTGGCCGTTGGCGCCGAGCAGCGCGATCCGGTCGTCCTGATCGATCCGGAGGTCGAGCCCCGCCAGCACCGGCAGCCCGCCATAGCCCACCTTCGCATCGCGCATGGAGACGATGGGCGGCGACAGCTCCTCCGGCTGCGGAAAGGAGAACTGCGCGACGGAGCTTTCCACCACGCCTGCGACGGGCTGCATCCGCTCCAGCATCTTGATCCGGCTCTGCGCCTGCTTCGCTTTCGACGCCTTGGCGCGGAACCGGTCCACGAAGCTCTGCAGATGCGCGCGCTGCGCGTCCTGCTTCTTCTTCGCCGCGACCTGCTGTTCGAGCTGCGCCCGGCGCATCCGGTCGAATTGATCGTAATTGCCCTGGTAGTAGGTCAGCCGCTGCGCATCGAGATGCAGGATCCCGCCCACCGAACGGTTGAGCAGCCCCCGGTCGTGAGAGATCACGAGCGCGGTGTGCGGATAGCGGGCGAGGAAGTTCTCCAGCCACACCGTCCCTTCGAGGTCGAGGTAGTTGGTCGGCTCGTCGAGCAGCAGCACGTCGGGCTGGCTGAAGAGCACCGCGGCCAGCGCCACCCGCATCCGCCAGCCGCCGGAGAAATCCTTGCAGGGCCGGGCTTGTGCTGCCGTGTCGAAGCCGAGGCCCGACAGGATCGCTGCCGCCCGCGCCTCCGCCGAATGGGCGTCGATGTCCTGAAGCCGCGTGTGGATCTCCGCGATCCTCGCGCCGTCCGTCTCCGTCTCCGCTGCATCCATCAGCGCCGCCCGCTCCGTATCGGCGGCGAGCACCGTGTCGATCAGGCTCACGTCGCTCGCCGGCGCCTCCTGCGCTACGCCGCCGATGCGGGCCTGCCGCGGCACCTCGATCTCCCCGCCATCGAGCACCCACTCACCCCGGATCAGACGGAAGAGCGTGGTCTTGCCGGTGCCGTTGCGCCCCACGACGCCGACCTTGTGGCCCGCCGGGATCGTGGCCGAGGCACCGTCGAACAGGCGCCGGCCCTCCAGCGTGAAGGTGATATCGCGGATCGTGAGCATGGGCCTGCCATATCGCGGGCGGAGCGCGGGGGAAAGGGGCCTTTATCCGCCGCGCGGCGCGTGTTACGGGCGGCGCGACAACAAGCCAAGGAGCGACCCGAATGGCCGTGCAACGCACCTTCTCCATCATCAAGCCCGACGCCACGAACCGGAATCTGACCGGCGCGATCAACGCGAAGCTCGAGGCGGCAGGCCTGCGCATCGTCGCGCAAAAGCGCATCCACCTGACCAAGAAGCAGGCGGGCGTCTTCTACGAGGTCCACAAGGAGCGTCCGTTCTACGACGAGCTCTGCGAATTCATGGCGTCGGCCCCGATCGTGGTGCAGGTGCTGGAGGGCGAGGACGCCATCGCGAAGAACCGCGAAGTGATGGGCGCGACCAATCCCGCCGAAGCGGACGAAGGCACGATCCGCAAGGAATACGCCCTGTCGATCGGCGAGAACTCGGTCCACGGCTCCGACGCGCCCGAAACGGCAGCGGTCGAGATCGCCTACTTCTTCTCCGGCCTCGAATTGGTCGGCTGAGCCGTACGGCGGTAAGAGGTACGGGGCCGGAGGACACCCTCCGGCCCTGTTTTTTCAGGCGATGACGACGCCGTCATCCTCCGGCCCGACCGGAGGATCTCCCAACTCCAAGATCCCCGGATCAAGTCCGAGGACGACGGAACCCGAAGCGCCCCCCTTCATCTGTCCGAAAAATATCCCCGCCGGAGGCCCGCGAGCGTGAGCTCGCAAGCGAAGGTCTTGAGCGCCAGCTCGCAAACAAAAATCCGGGCGTCAGCCCGCTTCCTTCTCCAGCGCGCGCTTTGTCGCCGGGCGATCGGCCACGCGGGCGCGGTGGTCTCGGATGCGGGGCAGGGTGTCCATGTCGATCCCGTCGCCCTCCATCCAGTTCGCCACCGTGAAGAGATAGGCATCGGCCAGCGAGTAGCGCGCGCCCGCGACCCATTCGCCGACCAGCTTGTCCTCGACCCAGCGCATGGTGCTCTCGACTACTTCGGGCCCCTTGCGGGTAAGCTCCGCGATGGCCGCCGGGTCGTCGGCCCAGCGGTGACCGCGGCGGATATGAGCGTGCGCGGGATGCACGTTGGCGCAGAGATGCGCCATCATCTCGTCGGCGGCCGCCCGGGCGAAGGGCTCGGTCGGCAGCAGCTCCGCCTCCGGATGCGTCGCCGCCACATAGCCGAGCAGCGCCGGCGTCTCGGTCAGCACGCCCTCGTCGGTCACCAGCGCGGGCACCCGGCCCTTGGGGTTGATCGCGAGATATTCCGGCGTCTTCTGTTCCTCCTTCGAGAAGTCGATGACGGTCAGCTCGTAGCCGACCCAGGCCTCCTCCAGCGCGATCAGCGTCGCGCGCCCGCAGGTGCCCTTCGCGGTGTAGAGATGCAGCATCGACGCCTCCCATGGGACCAACGGTCGCGAGACTGGCGCGGAACCGGACGCGGCACAAGCGGGTCTTCGTCCCATGCGCCTCGTCCACGTCTCCGACACCGATCCCGGGATCTCCCGCCGCCGCGCCGGCCGGGGCTGGGCCTATTACGAGCCGCAGGGCAGCCTGATCCGCGACCCGGGCGTGCGCGCCCGCATCGATGCGCTGGCTGTGCCGCCGGCCTATGCCGACGTCTGGATCTGCCCTCTGGAGAACGGGCATCTGCAGGCGACGGGTCGGGACGAGAAGGGACGCAAGCAGTACCGCTATCACCCCGATTACCGCGCCCTGCGCGAGGAGACGAAATTCGCCGAACTCGCAGACTTCGGCCGCGCCCTGCCGGAGCTGCGCGCCCAGGTCGCCGCCGACATGCGCCGCCGCAAGCTGTCACGCGAGCGCGTGCTGGCCACCGTCGTGCACCTCTTGGAGCGCGCTCATATCCGCATCGGCAACGACACCTACGCGCGGGAGAACGGCTCGATCGGCCTGACCACCATGACCGAAGAACACGTCGAGGCGGGCCGCGAGGTCGTCCGCTTCACCTTCACGGGCAAGTCGGGCAAGGAACGGCGGCTGAAGCTGCATGACAGGCGCGTCTCCACCACACTGCGGCGGCTCGACGACCTGCCGGGGCAGCATCTCTTCCAGTGGGAAGACGACGATGGCGGCGTCCACCGGGTGCAATCGGGTGACGTGAACGACTGGCTGCGTGAGGTGACGGGAGCCGAGTGGACCGCCAAGATCTTCCGCACCTGGGCCGCGACGGCGATCTGCGCGCAGGCCCTGACGGAGGCGGATCCGGAGGTCCCGCGCGACCGCGCCCTGCTGCCCGCCATCGACAAGGCCGCGAAAGCCCTCGGCAACACCCGCGCCGTCTGCCGGTCGAGCTACGTGCACCCGGCGGTTCTGGAGGCGTTCGAGAAGGACGGCTGGCCCGGGCGCAGAGACATGGACGGGCCGGTGCTGGGGGAGGAGAGGCTGAGCGCGACCGAGCGGGCGCTGCTCAACCTCATATCGAACTGAGAAACGAGGGGCCCGGGCGGGCGCGGCCCGGGGCCGCCGCCGGGCGAGGCGCCGGCGTGATTTGATACCGCCCCGGACTTGATCCGGGGCCTCTTTGTTCTGGAATAACTCGTTTGCCAAAGGTCCCGGCTCTTCGGCCGGGACGGTGGTCAAAAGACATCGGCGCTCAGCACAGTTTCCGCATCTGCTCTACCCACCCGCCGCGTTCAGCAGCATCTCCAAAGCGACCTCGACGCTGCGCGCCCGCACCACGGCGCGGCCCAGAGGACCGAAGCGCATCTCGCGGTGCACCACACCGTCCGCCGAAGCGGTCGCGAAGTGGACCAGCCCCTCCGGTTTCTCCTCGGAGCCACCAGGCCCCGCCACGCCAGTGATGGCGACGGTCAGGTCCGCGCCCGAGCGTTCCCGCGCACCAACCGCCATCTCCCGCGCCACCTCTTCGGAGACAGCGCCCACGGCGTCCAGCGTCTCCTGCCGCACGCCGAGCAGGGCGACCTTGGAGGGGTAGGAGTACGTCACGACCCCCCGGTCGAAGACGTCCGACGAGCCCGGCACGTCCGTCAGCGCGCCCGCAACGAGCCCGCCCGTGCAGCTCTCCGCCGTCGCGATCGTCCAGCCGCGGGCGCGGGCGGCGGCGAGGACCTCAGCCGCGCTCATAGCAGCCACCCGTGGGAGATCGCGGCGGCCAACGTGACCAGAACCGCCGCCATCGCCCCCGCGATCAGGTCGTCGAGCATCACGCCGAGCGCGCCGCTCTGCCGGTCCGCCCAGCCCACCGGGCCGGGCTTCCAGATGTCGAAGAGGCGGAAGAGCACGAACGCGCCGACCCAGCCCGGCCATGGAAACACCCAGGCCCCGACATCGGCCATGGAGAGGCCCAGCGAGAGCGGCCAGAGGGCGATCCACTGGCCCGCCACCTCGTCGATCACCACCCAGCCGGGATCGTGGTCGTCGCCCACGGCCTTCGGGATGGCCCAAAAGCCGAGGGCCGTGACTGCCAGCGTCGCAACGAGCAATAGCCCGAAACCGCCGAGCCCGTGCAGGACCCATGCGACCGGCAGGGCGGCGAGCGAGCCCCAGGTCCCCGGCGCCTTCGGCAGGAAGCCCGCGCCGCCGAAGCTCGCGATGGCGCGCGCCGTATTCACGCGAACACCAGCGTGGCGGCGGCCTGCGCCGCGATTCCTTCGCCGCGGCCCGGAAAGCCGAGGCGCTCGGAGGTCGTGGCCTTCACGCTCACCCGCTCGGGCGCGAGCCCGCAGATCTCCGCGATCCGGGCGCGCATGGCGGCCGCGTGCGGCCCGATCTTGGGCTGTTCGCAGATGATGGTGCAGTCGAGATGGGTGATCGCAGCGCCCCGGGCGCCTGCGCGCTCCACCGCCTTTTCCAGGAAGATGTGGCTCGCCGCGCCCTTCCATTGCGGGTCGGAGGGCGGAAACCATTGCCCGATATCGCCTTCGGAGAGCGCGCCGAAGATCGCGTCGGTGATCGCGTGCATCGCGACATCCGCATCCGAATGGCCCGACAGCGCCCGGTCATGCGGGATCTCCACCCCGCAGAGCGTCACGTGATCGCCCGGCACAAGCCGGTGCACGTCGAAGCCGGTCCCGGTGCGCACATCCATCGTGGGGGTCATCCGCTCCACCTCCCGCGCGGCCCGCGCGAGGTCGGCGGGCGTGGTGATCTTGAAGTTGCGCTCCTCGCCCGGCACGGCAACCACCTCGATCTCTGCCACGCGGGCCACGGCGACGTCGTCGGCGAGATCCTGGGTGTTGGCACGGTGCGCGGCGAGGATCGAGGCGAAGCGGAAGCCCTGCGGGGTCTGCGCGCGGAGCAGGCCCTCGCGGGCGCGCGGCACTTCGAGGGCGTCGCTGCCTTGCCAGAGCGCATCGACGACGGGCAGGGCGGGGCAGGCGCCCTCAGCCTCCTCCAGCGCCTTGGTCACGGCGCGGATCAGGGTGGCGGAGACGAAGGGGCGCGCGGCGTCATGGATCAGGACGACGTCGGGCGGATCGGCGGCCAGCGCCTCCAGCCCCGCGCGCACGCTGTCGGCCCGGGTCGCGCCGCCGGGCACGGGGGCGGGCAGGGCGAGGCCCTCCACCGCCGTCTCATAGTGGGCGCGGTCGTCGGGGTGGATCACGACCTGTACTTGCTCGACCTCCGGCAGCAGCGCCTGGATCGTCCGGCGCAGGACCGGGACGCCGCCGAGCGCCGCATATTGCTTCGGCACCGGGCCGCCCGCGCGGGTGCCGCGCCCGGCGGCGACGATGATGGCGGCTGTGCGCATGGATCCTCCCGTCAATCCGCCTCCTTATGGCGAGGGAGGGGGACCGGACGCAAGGCGTCAGTCGAGCGGGCGGCGCATCTCGACCTCGCCATGTGCGATGCGGCCCGTCTCGACGAAGCCGGCGCTGCGGTAGAGCGCGCGGGCCGCGGCGTTGCCCTCCACTGCGGTGGTCACGAGGGCCGTCAGGCCGCGGGCGCGCGCCCAGGCCTCGACCTCAGCCAGCGTCGCGCGGCCGTAGCCCTTGCCCTGCTCCTCGGCCGCGATCATGAAGCGCCAGAGGAAGCAGGACTGCGGGTCGTCGCAGCGCTCCCGATACTGATGCTCGCGCATGTCGATCACCATGCAGAAGCCGACGAGGCGCCCGTCCGCCCGGATCGCGAAGGGATAGGCGCCGGTCTCGTAAGGCGCCTGCGCGAGCGAGAAGGCGTTGTCGGCGACGAAGCCGCGCTGCTCCGCGTGCACGGCGAGGTCCGTGAGCGGGATTACGTCGTCGCGGGTGACGGGCTCGAGCGAAACACTCATGGGAAAGCCTGTGGACGCCGTGGCGTCCCCGTGGCAGGACGCGCGCTCCCCTGGCGAACGCGCCACGCCGGTCCCGCGAAAGCGTTGCGTGCCCGTTGTGCCTGCCCGCTTTTTGCGCTAACCGGGAACTCTGCACAGGAATGCGGCAAATGACCCTCCAGATCGGTTCACATACGCTCAACAGCCCGGTTCTGCTGGCCCCGCTCGCCGGGATCACCGACCTGCCGTTTCGCCGGCTCGTCCGCCGCTTCGGCGCGGGCCTCGTCGTATCCGAGATGGTGGCGAGCCAGGAGATGGTCCAGGCCCGGCCGGGTGCCCGCGCGCGGGCGGAGGTGCATGGCGACCTCGGCGACGCCTCCGTGCAGATCGCGGGGCGGGAGGCGTACTGGATGGCCGAGTGCGCGAAGCTCGTGGTCGACCGCGGGGCGCGCATCGTCGACATCAACATGGGCTGCCCGGCCAAGAAGGTGACGAACGGCTATTCCGGCTCCGCCCTGATGCGCGAGCCCGACCACGCCCTCTCGCTGATCGAGGCGGTGGTCGCAGCGGTCGACGTGCCAGTGACGCTTAAGATGCGCCTGGGCTGGAACGACGACGAGATCAACGCGCCCGCGATCGCGCGGCGGGCCGAGGCGGCGGGCGTGCGGATGATCGTGATCCACGGCCGCACGCGCTGCCAGTTCTATAAAGGCACCGCCAACTGGAGCGCGATCCGCGCGGTGGTGGACGCCGTGGACGTGCCCGTGATCGCCAATGGCGACATCGTGGACGGGGCGACGGCCCGCGCCGCGCTCGCCGCCTCGGGTGCGGCCGGCGTCATGGTGGGCCGCGGCGCGCAGGGCCGCCCGTGGCAGCTCGCGTCCATCGCGGCGGATCTGGGGCAGGGCACCACCCCCGACATTCCCGAAGGCACCGCCCTCGCCGATCTGATCCTGGAGCATCACGAGGCCATGTTGAGCTTCTACGGCGCCGAGATGGGCGTGAAATGCGCCCGCAAGCATCTCGGCTGGTATATCGACGCCCACGACGTGCCCAAGGACCTGCGCCGCGCCTTGATGACGGCGACGGACCCGCGCGCCGTCCGTCCGCTGGTGGAGGAGGCCGTCGCCCGGCCTGTGCGGCTGGCGGCATGAGCGCGGATTACGAGGCCGTCTGGAACGCCAGCCCGTTCCCCGCGCTGATCCTCGATGGCGAGGACAAGATCGCGCGCGCCAACACCGCCGCCGAGAACTTCGTCGGCATGTCCGAGCGGCAGATGCGCGGCAAAGCCGTGGCGCGCTACGCGGGCGAGGGCTCCGCACTGCTCGACATGGTCGCCCAGGCGCGCGGGGCGGGGGTCAGCTACGCCCAGCACGACATCGACGTGGGCTGGGCCGACAACCCGCCGCGGGTCGCGAACGTGCAGGCCGCCCCCTTCGGCGACGGGGGCGATGTGCTCCTCCAGATCCAGCCCCGCGGAATCGCGGAGAAGATGGACCGCTCGCTGAGCTCGCGCGCCGCCGCGCGCTCCGTCACCGGGATGGCCGCGATGCTGGCGCATGAGATCAAGAACCCCCTCGCGGGCATCTCTGGCGCCGCGCAGCTCCTCGCCATGAGCCTCGGCGAGGATGACCAGGAGCTCTGCGCCCTGATCCGGGAGGAGGCCGAGCGGATCGAGAAACTGCTGTCGCGGGTCGAGCAGTTCGGCGACCTGCGCCCGGTCTCGCGTGAGCCAGTGAACATCCACGACGTCCTCAACCGCGCCAAGCTCTCGGCCGAGAGCGGGTTCGCCGCCGGTGTGCGCTTCGTGGAGGACTACGATCCGTCCCTGCCGCCGACGCCCGGCGATGCCGACCAGCTCATGCAGGTGGCGCTCAATCTCATCAAGAACGCCGCGGAAGCCGTTCCGAAGATTGGCGGAATGATCACCCTGCGCACCGCCTACCGCCCCGGCGTGATGCTGAGCCTGCCCGGCGGCGGGCGGGAGAGCCTGCCGCTCGAGATCAGCGTGATCGACAACGGTCACGGCGTGGCGGAGGACATGAAGAAGGACCTCTTCGAACCCTTCGTCAGCTCCAAGGCCGCGGGCTCCGGCCTCGGCCTCGCGCTGGTCTCGAAGATCGTCAGCCAGCATGGCGGCGTCGTGGAATGCGAGAGCGAGCCGGGCTGGACCGCCTTCCGCCTGCTGCTCCCCGTCTGGAAGGAGAAACGCTGATGGACGGCACGATCCTGCTTGCCGACGACGACCGCGCGATCCGCACGGTACTCAGCCAGGCGCTTACCCGCGCGGGCTGCCGCGTGCGCGCCACCGGCTCCGTCAACACGCTCTGGCGCTGGATCGAGGAGGGGGAGGGCGACATCGTCGTGACGGACGTGATGATGCCCGACGGCGACGGCCTTGACCTGCTCCCCGCGATCCGGCGCAAGCGGCCTGATCTGCCGGTGATCGTGATGAGCGCCCAGAACACGGTGATGACGGCGATCCGTGCCGCCGAAGCCGGCGCCTACGAATACCTGCCCAAGCCCTTCGATCTGAAGGAAGTTCTCGAACAGGTCCGCAAGGGCCTCGGCCAGCGCGACCGCCCGGTGGAGAAGGCCGCGCCCGCCGATCCGGTGCAGGAGAACCTGCCGCTGATCGGGCGCAGCCCCGCGATGCAGGAAGTCTACCGCATCATGGCGCGGCTGATGAACACCAACCTCTCCGTCATGATCACGGGGGAGAGCGGGACCGGCAAGGAGCTGGTCGCCCGCGCGCTGCACAATTTCGGCGCCCGCAAGAACGGGCCGTTCGTGGCGCTCAACATGGCCGCGATCCCGCGCGAGCTGATCGAGAGCGAGCTTTTCGGCCACGAGAAGGGCGCCTTCACCGGCGCGGCGGAGCGGCAGGCGGGCCGGTTCGAGGCCGCGGCGGGCGGAACGCTCTTCCTAGACGAGATCGGGGACATGCCTGCGGATGCGCAGACCCGGCTGCTGCGCGTACTGCAGGAGGGCGAGTTCACCCGGATCGGGGGGCGGGAGACGATCCCGGCCAATGTCCGCATCATCGCCGCCACCCACCAGGACCTGCGCGCGCTCATCAACGAGGGGCGCTTCCGCGAGGATCTCTTCTACCGTCTCAACGTCGTGCCCGTGCGCCTGCCGCCCTTGCGCGAGCGGCTGGAAGACATTCCGGACCTCGCCCGCGCCTTTCTCCAGCGGGCGGAGACGGAGGGGCTGCCGCGCAAGCAGGTTTCGAGCGAAGCGCTCGACGTTCTGAAGCAGCAGAACTGGACCGGGAACGTCCGGGAGCTCGAAAACCTGATGCGGCGCCTTGCCGTGCTCTGCCCAGACGACGTGATCGGCGAGGCGGCGGTGAGCGCCGAGCTCGCGGCCCGTCCCAGCTCCGCCGTGCCCGCGCAGGGCAGCGACGGTGAGCGGCTCGGTCAGGCGATCGAGACCCATCTCCAGCGCTATTTCGCCTTGCACGGCAACGAGTTGCCGCCGCCGGGCCTCTATGACCGGATCCTGCGCGAGGTGGAGATGCCGCTGATCGCGCTCAGCCTCGCGGCGACCCGTGGAAATCAGGTTAAGACGGCGGAATTGCTGGGCATCAATCGAAATACCCTCAGAAAAAAAATTCGCGATCTTGACATTCCGGTCACACGGGGAAAGAAGTTGATGTAGTCGTGCAACAGGGGGCCGTACGGCACATCAAGTTGTGATTTCGCGTAGTCTGCTCTCTTTTCAACGGTTTATGGAGCGCGGGCTCGCCATGCGCCGCCGCCGAACGGTGCGAACGGCCATGACCCTGACCCTCGTGGTGATGGGTCCGGTTCTCGCCATCGCCACTTGGTTAACGCTGGGCGATCTGGGCTCCGACACCTCGAACGCGCTGCGCACGGTTCTCACCCTCGATCTCGTCTACATCCTTGTCGTCGCAGGCCTCGTCGCACAGCGCGTGGCAGAGATGATCGCGGCGCGGCGCGCCCGCTCCGCCGGGTCGCGGCTGCACGCGCGGCTCACGGCCGTGTTCTCGCTGGTCGCGCTGGGGCCGACGGTGCTGGTCGCGATTTTCGCCGCCGTCACGGTGAATTTCGGGCTCGAAGGCTGGTTTTCCGAGCGGGTGCAGCGGGTTGTCGGCAACTCCTTCGCCGCCGCTCAGGCCTACGAGACCGAGCACCGCTCCAACCTCGCCGCCGATGCGCGGCTGCTCGCGGACTACGTGAACCGCAACAAGACCCGCTTTCCGCTGATCTCGCCCTCCGAACTGCGGGAGCTTCTGTCCGCCGGTCAGGCGCAGATGCAGCGGGAGCTCAGTGAAGCCTACATCATCGACGGCGCGGGCGATCTGCAGGCGCGCGGCAACCTCTCCTACCTCTTCGATTACGAGGAGCCGCCGACGCAGCTCCTCGACAACGCGCGGAGCAGCGGCGACACGATCATCATCGAGGACTGGGACGGGTCGGAGTTCCGGGCGCTGATCTATCTCGACGCCTTCGCGGACCGCTATCTCTACGTCACGCGCGATGTGGACGGGCAGATCCTGGAACTGCTCGACGAGACGCAGTCGACAGTGATGCTCTACCAGCAGCTCGAAAGCGACCGCGACGCGCTGATCTTCGAGTTCGCGCTGATCTATCTCGGCTTCGCGCTGATCGTGATCCTGGCCGCGATCTGGCTCGCCTTCTGGTTCGCCGATCGCCTCAGCCGCCCCGTGGCGCGGCTCGCAGGGGCTGCGGCGCAGGTCGGCTCCGGCAATTTCGACATGCGCGTGAAGGAGGAGAAGGGCGACGACGAGATCGCGATGCTCGGCCGCGCCTTCAACCGGATGACCTCGCAGGTGAAGCGCCAGCGCGACGCGCTGATGGAGGCGGGCGCGGAGAGTGAGCGCGCCCGGCGCCTGTTCGAGGCGGTGCTGTCGGGCGTGACCGCGGGCGTCATCGGCCTCGACCCCGAGGGGCGGGTGGAGGTCATCAACGCCGCCGCCTGCGAGATCCTGGGGCTGGAGGGGCGCGACCTCTCGGGCCTGCCGCTGGGCGAGATCGTGCCCGCCTTTGCCGCACCCCTCGCCGAATTGATGGAGGAGGGGCGCGACAGCGTGCAGGCGCAGATCCGCCTCTCGACCCCGCGCCGGACCGAGGAGCTGCTGGTGCGCGTCGCCCGCCACCGGATCGATGCCGACCGCGAGGGCGTCGTCGTGACCTTCGACGCGATCACTGACCTCGTCAGCGCGCAGCGCATGGCCGCCTGGGGCGACGTCGCCCGACGCATCGCGCATGAGATCAAGAACCCGCTCACGCCGATCCAGCTCGCCGCCGAGCGGGTGCGCCGGAAGTACGGCCGTAAGCTGGCGGAACCCGACGCGGATGGCCTCGCCCAGTACACCGACGTGATCGTGCGCCAGACCAGCGACCTGCGCCGGATCGTCGACGAGTTCAGCCAGTTCGCCCGGATGCCCGAGCCCAAGCGCCACCCGATCGACTTCGCGACGCTGATCCGCGACGCCGCCCACCTGCGCGCGACCGGAACACCGGAGCTGGAGATCGGCATGTCCTTGCCGACGGAGCCCGTCACGGTCTTCGCCGATGAGACGCTGATCGACCAGGCGCTCAATAACCTTCTGAAGAACGCCGTGGAAGCCGTTGAAACCAGATCTGAAACGGCTGGCGAGGCGATTGCGCCGCGGATCAAGGTCAACCTTGACATCTCCGAAGACGTCGCCACCCTGAGCATCATTGATAATGGATGCGGCCTTCCAGACGGCCCGCGCGAACGGCTGTTCGAACCCTACGTGACCCACCGGGACCGGGGCACCGGGCTCGGCCTGCCGATCGTCAAGAAGATCATCGAGGAACACGGCGGGTCCCTGACGCTTTCCCCCGCCGGGCCTGACGGGCCGGAACCCGGGCAGGGCGCCGAAGCGCGCCTCGTCCTACCGCTTTTCACCGACGCTGCGCCCCCCGCGCCGAATTCGACCGACAGCGAGACAGAACATGCCTGAACCAGCGCTTTCCGACATCCTGATCGTGGACGATGAGGCCGATATCCGCGAGCTCATCGCCGATATTCTCGGCGACGAGGGGCACGGCACCCGCACCGCCCACGACGCGGACAGCGCGATGGAGGAGATGAACGCGCGCGCACCCGACCTGATGGTGCTCGACATCTGGCTCAAGGACAGCCGGATGGACGGGATCGAGATCCTGAAGACCGTGAAGCGCGACAACCCCGCCGTTCCGGTCATCATCATCTCCGGCCACGGCAACGTGGAGGTGGCGGTTGCCGCCGTGAAGCAGGGCGCCTACGACTTCATCGAGAAGCCCTTCAACATCGACAAGCTCCTGATGGTGGTGAACCGCGCGCTGGAGGCCTCGCGCCTGCGGCGGGAGAATGCGGCCCTGCGCGGGACCGAGGCGCAGTCCGCCGAGCTGATCGGCGGCGGCTCCGCCGTGCGCACCCTGCGCCAGCAGCTCGACCGGGTGGCCAAGTCCAACGGCCGGGTGCTCCTATCCGGGCCGCCCGGGTCGGGCAAGGACGTGGCAGCACGCTACCTCCACCAGCAGTCGGAGCGGGCCGACAAGCCCTTCGTCATCGTCTCCTCTGCCACGATCGAGCCCGACCGGATGGAGGAGGTGCTGTTCGGTGTGGAGCACGAGGGCCGCTCCCACGATCCCGGTCTCTTCGAGCGCGCCCATGGCGGCACGCTCTTCTTCGACGAGGTCGCGGACATGCCGCTCGGCACCCAGTCGAAGATCCTGCGGGTGCTCATCGACCAGGCCTTCACCCGCATCAACGGCTCGGACACGGTGCGCGTGGACGTGCGCGTGGTCTCTGCCACCAACAAGAACCTCGCGGTGGAGATCGAGCAGGGCCGCTTCCGCCAGGATCTCTTCCACCGGCTCAACGTGGTGCCGATCGAGGTGCCGGGGCTCGACGCGCGGCGGGAGGATATCCCCGCGCTCGTGGAGCATTTCGTGGGCATCCTGCATTCCGAGCAGAGCCTGCCGAAGCGCGCGCTCAGCGACGAAGCGGCGGCGATCCTGCAGACCCTGCGCTGGCCCGGCCATGTCCGCCAACTACGCAACATGGTCGAGCGCATCCTGATCCTCGGCCCCGAGAACGGCCCGATCCAGCCGTCCGAACTGCCGCAGGACGTGGATGCGGGCGACGGGGAGGGGGGCGACGCGCTCTCCGCGGCCCTCGCCGGCCTGCCGCTGCGCGAGGCGCGCGAGGTGTTCGAGCGCGAGTACCTCATCGCCCAGATCAACCGCTTCTCCGGCAACATCTCCCGCACGGCGAGCTTCGTCGGGATGGAGCGTTCGGCGCTTCACCGCAAGCTCAAGTCGCTCGGCATCGTCACCCTGTCGCGCGGCGGCACCCGCATGGCCGCGATCGACGAGATGGCGACCGCCGAGCAGCAGCCCGAAGCCTGAACCCCTAAGGACCCCGCATGAAGGTCATCGTCTGCGGTGCCGGCCAGGTGGGCTGGCAGATCGCGCGCCACCTGTCCTCCGAGAACAACGACGTGACCGTGGTGGACAACGACGCCGCCCTCGTGCGGCTGATCACGGATTCGCTCGACGTGGCGGGCATCACCGGCTTCGCCTCGCACCCGGATATCCTGGAGCGGGCAGGGGCGCGGGACGCGGACATGATCATCGCGGCCACGTTCTCGGACGAGGTGAACATGATCGCGTGCCAGGTCGCGCATTCGGTCTTCACCGTGCCGCGGAAGATCGCGCGGGTGCGCGCGCAGAGCTATCTCGACCCCGAATGGTCCGACATCTACCGGCAGGACCACATGCCGATCGACGTCATCATCTCGCCGGAAAAGGAAGTGGCCGAGGCCGCGCTGCGCCGCCTCGCAGCCCCCGCGGCCTTCGAGATCCACGGCTTCCTCGACAATTCCGCGCAGCTCATCGGCCTGACGCTGGACGAGGACTGTCCGGTGCTCAACACGCCGCTGCGCCAGCTCACGGAGCTCTTTTCCACCTTGCGCGCATACGTCGTCGGCATACGGCCGGAGAGCCGCCGCCTGCGCGTCGCAGACAGCGACGATCAGCTCTTCGCCGGAGATCAGGTCTACCTCTTCGTCGCCAATGCCGATCTCGACCGGACGATGGAGATCTTCGGCAAGACCGTCACCTCCGGCAGCCGCTCCCTGATCCTCGGTGCCGGCAATGTCGGCCTGAGCGTCGCGCAGACGCTGGAGGAGCAGGGCAAGAAGGCCCGCGCCAAGCTCATCGAGCGCAACCGCGAGCGGGCGGAATTCGCCGCGGACAGCCTGGAGCGGACGATCGTGCTCAACGGCGACGGGCTCGACGTGGACATCCTGGAGGAGGCGGGCATCCGGAACGTCCACTCCTTCCTCGCCGTGACCGACGACGACAAGACGAACCTGCTCTCCTGCGCGCGGGCGAAGTCCATGGGCGCGCGGCTGACGATCTGCCTCATCAACGATCCCTCGCTGGCCCCGCTGATGCAGCCACTGGGCATCGACGCCTATATCAACCCGCGCGGCACGACGGTGAGCTCCATCCTGCGCCACGTGCGCCACGGCCGGATCCGCGCCGTCTATTCCGTCGGCGATGCGGAGGCCGAGGTGATCGAGGCGCAGGTCCTCTCCACCTCCTCCATCGCGGGCAAGCGCGTGCGCGACACGGACCTGCCGGAGGGCGCGATTATCGGGGCGTTGCAGAAGCGCGGACAGCTCGTCATCCCGCGCGGCGAGACGATGATCGAGGAAGGCGACAGCGTCACCATCTTCTCCATGAGCGCGCAGGTGCCGGAGATCGAGAAGCTGTTCCGCGTCTCCGTCGACTTCTTCTGACGCCATGGACTGGCGCCGCTCCCCGCTCTTCGTCTTCTTCCTGCTGGGGGCGGCTCCGGTCATGCTGGTGCCGTGCATCGCGGCCTACATGGATGGGGATCACGACACGGCGCGGCCCTTCTTCTACGGCACGATCCTGACGGTGTTCTTCGCGCTGTCGCTGGGGCTTGCGCTGATGAACCGGACGCCGCGCAGCACGGCGCGCTCGCACCTGCTGGCGCTGATGGGCACCTATATCCTTCTGCCGATCTGGCTCGCCGTGCCGCTCGCGATCCTGGTGCCGACCCTGACGCCGGTGGTGGCCTATTTCGAGATGGTCTCGGCGCTCACCACCACCGGGGCCACCGTCTTCGACCGGCCCGGGCGGCTCCCGGACGCAGTGCACATCTATCGCGGCCTCGTCGGCTGGGCGGGCGGCTTCCTGATCCTCGTCGCCGCCGTCGGCATCATGGCCCCGCTCAACATCGGCGGCTTCGAGATCCGCTCCGTCGTGCTGGGCGCGCGGCCCGGCGACGGGCGGATCCGCGTGGGCTCGGCCGAGGCGACGGACCGGATCCTGCGCGCCGTGGGCGTCGTCGCCCCGATCTATGGCGGGCTCACGGCGTTGCTCGGCGCGCTGCTGCTGGTGGCGGGCGAGGCGCCGCTCGACGCCTTCATGGGCGCCATGGCGGTGATCGCGACCTCCGGCATCACCGCGACGGGGGCCGCGACCGGGGCAGGGAGCATCCCGGCAGAGATGGCGATGGCGCTGTTCCTGCTGATCGCCGCAACGGCCCTGATCTACGACCCTTACCGCAGGCGCGAATTCGGCATCTGGCGCAGCGATCCGGAGCTGCGCGTGCTCGTCGCCCTCGTGATCGGCCTGCCGACGATCCTCTTCCTGCGCCACTGGGTCGGCGCGCTGGAGCTGGATCAGACCGTCGGCGGCTTCTACATCGCGATGGCCGCCCTTTGGGGGGCGATCTTCACCACGATCTCGTTCGTGACGACCTTCGGCCAGCAGAGCGTCGCGTGGGACACAGCGCAGGCCTGGTCCGGCCTGCCGACGCCGGGTCTGCTGCTGATGGGTCTCGCGATGCTCGGCGGCGGGGTGGCGACGACCGCGGGTGGCGTGAAGCTCCTCCGGGTCTACGCGCTCTACAAGCACGGCACGCGGGAACTACGCCGCCTCACTTTGCCGCACTCCATCGGGGGGCAGGGGCAGGCGGCGCGGCGGATCCGGACCGAGGGCGCCTACATTGCCTGGCTCTTCCTGATGCTGTTCTTCGTGGCGCTGGCGGCGCTGCTGCTGCTGCTCACGCTCACCGGTCTCGCCTTCGACCAAGCCCTGCCGCTGGCCACCGCGGCCTTGTCAAACACGGGTCCGGGCTATGAGCTCTTCGCCGCCCAACCGCGCCGCTACCTCGATCTGGGCCCTGCGGTGCATCTCATCCTGTCCTTCGCGATGATCCTCGGCCGGCTGGAGACGCTGGCCTTCGTCGCGCTTCTCAACCCGGAGTTCTGGCGCCGCTGAATCACAAGGTTTTTTGCAGGCGCACACTAGAAATTGACGGCAGGCCACGCCACTATCTGCCAAGCAAAACAAACAAACAGCCGCCAGACGCGAAGTGCGCAGAGCGTGCCAACTCGGAGAGTGTGTGACCATGGCCAATGACAAGCAGAACCTGCAGGATGCCTTCCTCAACAATGTCCGAAAGGCCAAGATCCCCGTCACGATCTTTCTCGTGAACGGTGTGAAGCTGCAGGGCGTCATCACCTGGTTCGACAATTTCTGCGTCCTCTTGCGCCGTGACGGGCAAAGCCAGCTCGTCTACAAACACGCGATCTCCACCATCATGCCGTCCCAACCGGTCAACCTGTACGAGCCCGATTCTGAGTAAACCGTTCGAGACCGAGGTCGCGAAGACCCGCACCGCCGTCCTTCACCCCGACCTGCGTCGCGCCGATCAGCGCCGCGCACCCGAATACGCCTTGGCCGAGGCCGTGTCGCTCGCGCACGCCTTGCCGGAGCTCGAGGTCGTGGGCGAACAGGTCGTGCCGGTGCCGCGGCCGCGCCCCGGCTATCTGTTCGGGCCCGGCAAGACCGATGAGCTCGCCGACTGGATCGCGGCGGAGCAGATCGCCCTCGTCATCATCGACGGGCCGGTCACCCCGGTGCAGCAGCGCAACCTCGAAAAAGCGTGGAAGACCAAGATCCTGGACCGCACCGGTCTGATCCTGGAGATCTTCGCGGATCGCGCCCAGACCCGGGAGGGTGTGCTGCAGGTCGACCTCGCGGCGCTGAGCTATCAGAAGACGCGTCTGGTGCGCTCCTGGACCCACCTCGAACGGCAGCGCGGCGGCCTCGGCTTCGTCGGCGGCCCGGGCGAAACGCAGATAGAGGCGGACCGCCGCGCGCTCGACGAGCGGATCAACCAGATCCGCCGCGCGCTGGAGAAGGTGGTGAAGACCCGCGGCCTGCACCGGCAGGCCCGCGCCAAGGTGCCGTATCCGATCGTGGCCCTCGTGGGCTATACCAATGCGGGGAAATCCACGCTTTTCAACCGGCTGACCGGGGCCGATGTGATGGCGAAGGACATGCTCTTCGCCACGCTCGACCCGACCATGCGGCAGGTGGAGCTTCCGTCGGGCCAGACCGTGATCCTGTCGGACACGGTGGGTTTCATCTCCGACCTGCCCACGCAGCTCGTCGCCGCCTTCCGCGCCACGCTCGAAGAAGTCCTGGATGCAGACCTGATTCTGCATGTTCGGGACATCGCGCACCCCGACAGCGCCGTTCAGGCGCAGGACGTGCGCGATATTCTCGAGAGTCTGGGTGTGGCAGAAGAACGACGGAACGCGATGATCGAGGTCTGGAACAAGGTCGATCTGCTCGACGAGGACGGTCTTTCGGCGGCGGAACGCGCCGCGGATCGCCACGCGCGGCACCTCGCGATCTCGGCCACGACCGGGCGAAATCTGCCCGAGTTGCTGAATGAAATCGATGCCGCGCTGCGGGATCCCGTGAGCACCGAAGTGGTGGACCTTCCGCTTTCCGCAGGTGAGGCTGCGGCCTGGCTCCACGCCCGCAAGCTGGTAAAGTCCAGCGATGTGAGCGACTTGCGCCTGCAGCTCACCGTCGAGTGGTCGCGCAAGCAGAAAGCCCAGTTCTATAAGTTGCACCGCGATATCATTGCCGTGTCCTGAGGGGCCGACTGTGGTAGTCTTGGTTAAAGCGGTGGCGGAGCGTCCAGCTTGTTCCGCGACATTCCGCCACAGCTACGACATCACGTAATCACGTGAGATCTACTTCGATCGGCAGGTAGTTAGATCAAAGTACACGTAAAAGGCGACTTGACCCTACGTAAGAATTATCCTCAGGTTGTTGTGCGCAATGACGGAGTGGGGGCGGCGTGCGAGTACCGTTTACAAAAGGAACCGACAGTTTCGGTGGCGTCCGAGCTGCGACAGTTTCGAGCGGGCTGCACTATGCCTTAAGGTCGCTCTCCAAGCTCCTCAATCTCACCATGTTTTACGAAGTTCGTTGCCATTTGCGCTGGTGGCGTGTTCCCCACGCTTCGTAGATCGTATTGGCCGCGCCGCTTGCCCCACGTGCGATGCGGTCAACGTCCCCGGAGGCACTCATCCCTCACCGTCCCAGTGTCTCCGGGGGCTCTTTTCCAAACCACCGCGATCGAGAGAAAAAGCCGCGAATAACTTCGCTCGATTGACGGGTAAACTTTTAGATATCAATACAGCCGATTTTTAGTCCGATATGTGCTGCACTGCACACAAACGGCACTACCTTCCGTAACTGCTGAGAGTGTCTGGTCTAACCGTGGTCGGGCGGGTCGGCGTGAAGCCGCGTACTCATGTTGCGGATGCGAAAACGGGGGCAGGGGACCCCGGTCGGATCCGGGCGTTGGTCATCCGCAAGCCACCGTCTACGGCCACTGCCAGGCGAGTTGGAGAACCGCGCGAGGGGGTATGCGCATGTCCACTTCATTCTACACCGCTTTGGGGGCGGAGGTCCTGAACGACCTCTACGGGTCCCGAAAGGCCCTGAAACAGCCCATCGGCGCCTATTACAAGGCAGTCCGGGGCGCGATCCTCGATGAGGAGCAGGAGGCCTTTCCGGAGCCTGCGCGGATCGAGACGCTCTTTGCCCATACCTGTGGCATCGACGGGCGTGAGCCGTCCCGGCGGCGTGCGCCGTGCATGGGCTATGCGCTGGAGCTGCTGGCGCGCTCGCAAGGCCACCGCAGCTTTCCGCTGGGCTTTTACGTGCGCCGCCACATCCTGCCGGCGTTCGACCACGGGCAGACGCGCTTTTTCTTCGATGGCAGCGGGATGCCGCGCGCACTCGTGACCTGGGCGTGCCTGTCCGAGGAGGTCGAGTGGGAGAGCCAGCAGACTCTGCGGCCGCTCGAGTTCGACGAGTGGAACTGCGGCGACCGGATCGTCTTCAACGACTGGATCGTGCCTTACGGCAACCTCGAGCAGGTCGTGGCCGACATCACCACGATCCTCGCGCCGGAATCCATGGCGTCGGGCGACGAGTTCGATCGTAACGATCCGCTGGCCTTCATCAAGCACCGTGCCGAGGTGGCGCTTGGCTACTCGGTCGCCGAGCCGGACGACACGCGCGTCGGACGGTCCTGAGTTCTCTGATACCAAACGGGGGCGCCAGTGGGCGCTTCCGTACTGCATGCATATTTAACATAATTATGATTATGCATGCTTGATGTCCCATGGCGCTGGTACGCAGGCCCTATTGCGCACGCATCCGGACAATTGCGCACGCATCCAGACACCAGAACACCGCCTGACGCAGGCGGCGTTCGTCTCTTCTCACTCAGAGCCAGTTGTGCTCCGCGCGGTTGATCGCGACCAAGCGTGAGAACCTGGGGCGATCATAGCCCGCGCCACTCGACAACATCATCCCGGCTCACCAAGCAGGACTGAGTTCAGGCCGCGTTCGGCACAGCTTTCATCCCGCCCGCACCGGTATCGCCCCGATATGACGCAATTCCCGGTCCGCCGATTTCGTGAAAATTGTCTCTGTTCACGAGATGTCGCTGTCGCTAAAGATGTTATGCTCCTGTCTCTTGCAACTTTGAATTTATCGAGTTGCGTAATCTACTTGGCGTTGCGGAGTGTGGCGTGCTCGACCATCGGCTCTTCTTTCTCAGCTTCTCGTCCGGCACGGCGCTGGAGACGGTGCGACGCTGCGTGATGGCCGCCGGAGGGCGCGCCCAAGTGCTGGAGGACGCCGTCACCCTCCCCGTCCCGTCGGAGAGTGAGGCCGCGAGCGCGCGCAAACCCGTCCTGATCTTCGAGGCGCCGAACGCGCGGGTGATCGCGGACACCGTCCGCCGGGTCCGTGCCGGGCATCCGCGCATCGGTCTCGTCACCGTCGCGCGGCACGAGGCGATCGGCGCGGTGCCGCCGGGCCTGCGCGACCTGCTCGACGGTGTCATCCCGCCGGATTTCGAGGAGGAGGACGTCGCCGCCCTGCTCCGCCTGATGAGCCACGACCTCGTCGTGCGCCCCGCGCCCACAGCGGGACCGGTCGATGAGGCGCACGCGATGGCACTCAGCCAGCGCGAACGTCAGGTCGTCTCCAAGGTCGCGCTGGGACTCACCAACAAGGAAATCAGCTCCGAGCTCGGCATTTCGCAGAACACGGTGAATGCGCATATCGCGACGATCTTGCGGAAGACGAGTGCCGCCAATCGCACTCAACTTGCGGTATGGGCTGCGAGAAATCTGATCTGAGGGTCGCAAACCGGAAGCAGGTGTGCCTCTCCCGATTGTGCTACCAATGTCAGATCAGGGCTTTACCCCCCGAACGAGTGGGAGAGACACCCTTAAGAAGTAGCCTATCGGGCCCGCATTATCAATGAATGCGGGCCTTCAAAGCGTTTTCAGGATGGGATCAGATCACTGGGAGGGAACTCGTCGCCTCGCGGTAATGCTCGATCATCTCGGCCCCCAGCTCCGGGTCGGAGAAACCCCAGACCCCAGCATCGGCACCCTCGACGATCAGGCTGTAGACCGCGAGCTCGATCGCCTTGCGCAATGCAATGCTCACCGGCTCGTTCCGGGTGATGCCGGCCTCGACCTCCAGGATCTCGTCGGCAGCGACATAGGAGAAGATCGAGCCGCGACCGAGCACCGAATAGACCGTCTTGGTCGTCACGACCGAGGCCAGAACCTCGCCGTTCTGCACGCTGATCGCGCGCAGGCCGACCGTGACCACATCCTCGCGGTACTGCGTATCGACCCCGACGCCGAGAAAGCGGACACCTGCCCCGCCGGTCTCGATATTGCTGTCGTAGTCGATGATGCCCCCCTCCAGGATGATCCCGGCGAAGAGGAGCGGCGGCAGCGAGCTCGTCTGCTGGCCCAGATAGGCAAGCCGCGTCTGGTCGATGATCTGCCGCTCGCGCAGCAGGTTGTCGACGGAACTGCGCTCGACCACGCGGAAGAACCGGCCCTCAGCGACGTCGCGCAGCACATCGACCAGCACGGCGTCGCCGCCCTGGGTCACGGCCTTGGAGAACTCCGCGAAGTTCTCGTTCGGGCGCTGCTGCCCGGTCACGTCCGGAAAGCTGTAGACCGCGACATCCACGGTCGAGAGCGCGGGCGGAATGCTGGTGAGGCGCGCCCGCTCGTCCGTCGGGAACTGCGGCTGCGCCGGGCTCGACGAGATGGGGGGCGTCGGCGCGCACCCGGCCAGCAGGCAGGCGCCTGCCAGCACCACGGCGATGACGCGTTTCATGGCTGGACCTGCTGGATCTGTGCCGGGCCGAGGCTTCCGGTCGGAGCCGCGGCCGAGGAGGCCGCAGGCGCAGGTGCCGCCGACGTGGTAGCGCCGCCTCCACCGCCCGCACCACCCAGATCGATGGTGATCGGCGGGAAGGAGATCTGCGGCACGCCCCCGCCCCCACCGCCGCCATTGTCGCGGAAGCGGTTCTGGATATCGGCGAGCGCGATCAGGTAATCCGCGTTGTCCGAGAACCCGCCGAAGCCGGGATTGATCGGACGGTAGACGATGGGCCCCGCCGCAGCGGTGGTGGCCGCGAGGGCCAGCGCAAGCGAGGTGGCGAAAAGACGGGTGGGCAGTGAGGGCATGGGCATGACGGTTCCTCCCGGCAGGCTCAGTTGACGGTGATGGTCGAACCCGGCGGCGGGTTCCTTATGATGATGCCGCCGGCGTAGCTTGCCCCCGCTTGGCCGTAGGTGAGTGTGACGTTCTCGGCATTCTCAAGGCCTACGACGCCTGTGAGGTTGTTGCCGACCTGGACCCCGGCGACGGTATTGTCCCGTCCGCCGCGCACGAGCCCGATCATGGTGTTGTCGCGTCCGATCTGCACGAGACCGACCACGGAGCCGGGCGAGTTGTCGATGATGATCGCCCCGGTATTGCGTTGTCCGGCCTGCAGCAGGATGCCGTTCGCATTCGGGCTGCCGGCGTTGAACACGCTCGCCCGGTTGTCGTTTCCTTGCTGCAGGATCACGGAGTTGAGGTTGCGCATCGCGCCGCTGTCGGTGGCGATCGGCGCGGCGGGCGTTCCCTGGGAGACGACCACCTGCTCGACCGACACGCCCGTCACCTGCGGCACCGCCGGCAGGTCCAGGGTCTGCGCACCCGCCGGAAATGCGGCGAGGCCTGCGACGGCGGCAACTCGAATGAAACGCAACATCAGATTTCCCTTTGCGTCGGGCAGGCGACGCGGATGCCGCCCTGCTCCACATAGGCACTTACTTCGGGCACCGCGTCGTTTCCGGCGGCCGAGAATACGGCGCGCGACACGACGACCTCTTCGGCCCCCTGCCCCACGAAGGTTCCCCGCTGCGAGGCGACGGAGGTGTTTCCACCCGTCGTCCGCCGGGTATCAATCGCGTAGGAGGCCGGGCCAGTGCCCCCTGTCGCGAGGACCTCGATCAACAGGATCCCGTCCTGCGGCGCAATTCTCACATAGCATGACAGAGGGGACGACCCCATGGCCTGTGCGAAGAGCAGTGCAGCAAGAGACAGCATCTCGAGGTCCTCACTTGGGTGTCCGGGGCACGAGGGGGAAGTTGCCCCGGACAATGGCGCGTGTGCAAAAGGTCAGTTCAGCCGAATTAGCGGCTGGACTGATAGTTCACGGCCGAGTTGTTGGAGCCGTACTGCATGATGGCCGCAGAGTTGTTGTTGCCATCCTGGAACGATGCGGCGGAGTTGCCGTGTGCACCGCTGTTCAGCGCAGAGCTCGTCACCTTGAAGAGGCTCGGGTCGAGGCCACCCGAATGGGTACCGCCGGAGACGTCCTCGACGGTGAAGCCGAGACCACCACCCTGGGAGACGAACACGTTGTTGTTGCTGCCTTCCTGAAGGGTGGCAGCGGTGTTCTCCGAACCCTGCTGGAAGACCACGGCGCTGTTGTCGTGACCGACCGAAGCGATGGCGAGGTAGTTGTCCGGGCCACCCATCTGGACGCCGAGAGCGGTGTTGCCGGAGCCGAGCTGGGCCACGGCCGCACCGTTATCGTCGCCGTTCTGGATGAGGATCGCGCCATTGTTCTCGCCGGTCTGGCTGATGGCCGCCTCATTGGCACTGTTGGTCTGGCTGATCAGCGCCGTGTTGTCGGTGCCGATCTGCAGGATCGCGGACTCCTGGAAGTCACCGACCTGCATGTTGATGGCGGAGTTGCCCTCGCCGACCTGGAACTGGATCGACCGGTTGGCCTCGCCACCCCGCTCGACGTCGATATTCGACGCGTCTGCCGGGCCAGAGCCGTTGCCGCCCGAACGGGCGAGGACGCGGTCGCCGACGGCCGCATTGGCCGAGGTGCTGTCACCGTTGCGCGTCCGCGCGCTGGCCTGCTCACCCCGCACCGCGGTGCTGGCACGATCGTCAGTCTCCGTCGCGGAGGCCCGGGCCGTGCTCGGGTTGGCCGAGACATTGGCATCGTCGACCGCGACGTTTTGGGCAAAGGCGCCCGTTGCGAGCGCAAGAGCGCTCGCCGTAACGAGAAAGAACTTCATAACAGGTAACTCCCTGATCTGACGAAAAAAGGATCACCGGATGTCCGACAATCCCCGTTTGGTAGCGAGACGAGGCTAACGTCAAAGATCGCTCGATCACAACCTAAAATTGATCTGAATCGGCAGATTTTCGCCCATATCGTTCCCGATACGGGCTAGTTACTTCTGATGGTTGGGCTGTTCTGGCATTTTGGAAAAGTAATCACTTTCAAGGCTTTAGGGCGGGAGCTGTGATTTCCCGTTTTTGCATTCGGCAAACAACCTGGGCGTGCAGAGAAGCCACAATCTGCCTCTTTGCGCGCCACCTGCTGCCACATTGCGCGGAACGTCGCTCGCCCGAATCGCATTTTGCGGCGTTACGCCGTGTCGCTGAGAGAGCGCCTGAAAGGTCTGCTCCAGATCTCTGAGATTGAACCCGAAAATCGGCATACAGATCCGAAGTCGGTGCGCGATCAGCCCGCCGACTCGGTCGGTGCCTGATTCACCCGGTCCCCCCGGCCGCCGCCGGTCGCAGTCGCCAAGATGATCCGCAGATCGAGGAGCAGGCTGCGGAGCGCGACATAGTCCCGGTCGGTCTCGGCCAGCCGGACTGGCGCGCTCATGTCGATATCCTGGATCTGCGCCCAGCCGGTGATGCCCGGACGGATGTCGAGGACGCCGCGAACGCGGCGCGCCTCCACCAACTCGGTCTGTACCGGAAGGCAGGGTCGCGGGCCCACCAGGCTCAACTCGCCGCGCAGGATGTTCACGACCTGCGGCAGCTCGTCGATCTTGGCCCGGCGCAGCACCGCACCCAGAGGCGTGACGGCGGCAGCGGCAATCTCGTGGGTGCCGCGTTGCGCCGTGCCCGTCTGCATGGTGCGGAACTTGTAACAGGTGAAGCTGTGCCCCTTCCGCCCCACCCGCTCCTGCGCGAAGATCCCCGGCCCCGGCGAGCCGATACGCACCATCAGCCAGACGAGGATCAGAAGCCACCACAGCAACAGGATCACGGTAAGCGCGAAGCCGTAGTCTATGATGCGCGCCCCCGCGGCGTAGAAGCGGTTGCCCGACTGCGTGTCGGTCACGATCTCCTTCCGCGCCTCGGTGCCCTGAACATGCCGCAGCACCGCCTCGGCGACCCGCGATACATGCACCGTCGGCCGCAGGGCGCCGAGCGCCTGCCGCGCCGTTGGCCGCAAAGGCGCGGGCAGCTTGTAGAGATGCGCGAGCGTCCCGCGATAGGTGTCGTCGCCATAGACCGCGGCGAACCGCAGGTTCACGACGCGCAAGCCTTCGACCGAAGCCAGCAGGGCCTCCCCCTCCGCCTTCGACCGGCCATAGGGGGTATCGGTGCCGACCTTGATTGTGGTCGCGTTGAGCAAGGTCGAAATGCCGGCGGTCCGCGCGGCCTCCACCACCTCGCCCAGAAGGGTTACGTTGACCGCGCGAAACTCCTCTTCCGAACCGGGCCGATCATTGTTGAGCACGGCGAGGTGCAGCAGGGCATCGGCGCCCCTCCCAAGCTCGGCGAGCGCATCGTAGCCGCAAGTCTCTACCCCCGGCCCAGCCATATCCGTCATCGCGTCCGGATCGCGCCCCACCAGCACCAGCTCTGCGCCCGCCGCCCGCAGAATCGGCACGAGCTGGCGTCCGACGAAGCCCGACGCTCCAGTGATCACAATGCGCACGATGAGGGATCCTCCGGCAGGGAGTGGGATCGTGGTAGGCCCGGCAGGACTTGAACCCGCAACCAAAGCGTTATGAGCGCTCTGCTCTAACCAATTGAGCTACAGGCCCCCGACAGGTATCGAGCGATAACAGACGCCCCACCGGGGTCAAGAGCCTGCGAGGAGAGCCACCATGACCGACGAGCCGCGCACACCCTATCTGGGCTACTACCTCGCGATCCTCGTGGCCGCGATCATCGGGATGGCGGTGCTGATCTTCGTCGTCCAGTGGCTGACCGGGGTGAATATCGGCGGCGGGGCTACCGCGATCGTCCCGCCCATGGCGGCGGCCATGCTGGTCGGCCAGCGGTGGGCGAAACAGCGCGGGGCGACGCCCACGTCGAAGGAAGCCTGGCGCTTCGCCTTCGTCGCCGGGCTCGTCTTCTTCGCGCTGCAAATCCTGCTCGCGCTGATGGTCGCGGCCTCCGGCGTGCTGGGGCCGGTCAACCAGGGCTTCATCGGGCTGATGGTCGGCCTCGTGATCGCCTACACCGCCGTCGCGATCCTGATGCACCGCTGGTTCGTGATGATGGGCGCGCGCTCGGCGCTGAAGGCGAAGTGATGGACACCCCCCGCCCCCGCCGCTAGACACCGCTCAACGGACGCGAGGAGGCCCCATGACCAAGCTCACCTATGCCGATGCGGGCGTGGATATCGAGGCCGGAAACGCGCTGGTCGACCGCATCAAGCCGGCGGCGAAGTCCACGGATCGGGCGGGTGTCATGGCCGGGCTCGGCGGCTTCGGCGGGCTCTTCGATCTGAAGGCCGCGGGCTACTCGGATCCGGTTCTGGTCGCCGCAACCGACGGGGTCGGCACCAAGCTGCGCATCGCGATCGACACCGGGCACCTCTCGGGCGTCGGCGTCGATCTGGTGGCGATGTGCGTGAACGACCTGATCTGCCAGGGAGCGGAGCCCCTGTTTTTCCTCGACTATTTCGCCACCGGCAAGCTCGACGTGTCCGAGGCCGCGCAGGTCGTCGAGGGCATCGCCGAGGGCTGCCGCCAGGCCGGATGCGCGCTGATCGGCGGCGAGACGGCGGAGATGCCGGGGATGTACGCCGCCGGCGATTTCGACCTCGCAGGCTTCTCCGTCGGCGCGATGGAGCGGGGCACCGCCCTGCCCTCGGGCGTCGCGCCCGGCGACGTGCTGCTGGGCCTCACATCCTCCGGCGTGCACTCCAACGGCTACAGCCTCGTGCGCCGGATCGTGGCGGACCATGGCCTCGACTGGGATGCGAAGCCCAACGGCCTGCCGGGTGGTGCGACGCTGGGCGAGGTGCTGCTCGCCCCCACCCGCATCTATGTCCGCCCGGCGCTGGCCGCGATCCGGGAGGGCGGGGTGAACGCCCTCGCCCACATCACCGGCGGCGGCATCACCGAGAACCTGCCCCGCGCCCTGCCCGAAGGCTGCGGCGCGCGCGTGAACCTCGATGCCATCCCCCTGCCCCCGGTGCTGTCGTGGCTGATCGGCGCCGCAGACCTGGACGAAGCCGAGGCGCTCAAGACCTTCAACTGCGGCGTCGGCCTGATCCTCGTGGTGGCCGAGGGCGCGGTCGACGGGGTCGTCGCGGCGCTCGAGGACGAAGGCGAGACCGTGCTCCACCTCGGCGAGGTCACCGCCACCCCCGGCATTGCCTACGAGGGCGCCCTGCGTTGAAGCGCGTCGCCATCCTGATCTCCGGCGGCGGCTCCAACATGGTGCGGCTGGTGGAGGAGATGCAGGCGGGACGCATCGACGGCGCGCCCGTCCTCGTCCTCTCCAACCGGCCACAGGCGGCGGGGCTGCAGCGGGCGGCCGCCCTCAACGTCCCCACGCAAGCCCTTGATCACAAGAGCTTCCCGGATCGCGCCGCGTTCGATGCAGCCCTCCACGACGCGCTCACCGCCGCGCAGCCCGACATCGTCTGTCTCGCAGGGTTCATGCGGATCCTCACGCCGGAGTTCACTGCGAAGTGGGAAGGGAAGATGCTCAACATCCACCCGTCCCTGCTGCCCCTCTTCCGCGGTCTCCACACCCACCGGCAGGCGCTGGAGGCGGGCGTCACCGTCCACGGCTGCACGGTCCACGGCGTCACCGCGGCCCTCGACGACGGCCCGATCCACGGGCAGGCGGTCGTCCCGGTGCACCCGAATGACACGGAAGCAGACCTCGCCGCTCGCGTCTTGGTTGAGGAGCACAAGCTCTACCCGGCCGTGCTCGCCGCCCTCTGCGCGGGCCGCACGCCGCACATCGCCCAAAGCGGAGCCTTTCCCGAGGCGTAACCCCACAATCCCGAGGGTGGACAGGTGCACTGCAATAAGTATCTATCCAACCCGACAGGTGACATAACCGTCACGCCACAACCTGAAGGAGATTCCCATGGTCAAGGTCGCCATCAACGGCTTCGGTCGGATCGGGCGCAACGTGCTGCGCGGCATCATCGAAAGCGGGCGCACCGACATTCAGGTGGTCGCGATCAACGATCTGGGACCGATCGAGACCAACGTTCATCTCCTCCGGCATGACAGCGTGCACGGCAAGTTCCCGGCCAACGTCACCATCGACGGCGATACCTTCGATTGCGGCACCGGCCCGATCCGCGTGACCGCCGAGCGTGACCCGGCCGCCCTGCCCTGGTCCGATGTCGACGTGGCGCTGGAGTGCACCGGCATCTTCACCGCCAAGGAGAAGGCGGAGATCCACCTCAAGAACGGCTCGAAGAAGGTGCTGATCTCCGCGCCCGGTGCCAACGCCGACAAGACCATCGTCTACGGCGTGAACCACGAGACGCTGACGGCCGATGACAAGGTCGTCTCCAACGCATCGTGCACCACCAACTGCCTCTCCCCCGTCGCCTATGTCCTCAACGAGGCCATCGGGATCGAGAAGGGCTTCATGACCACGATCCACAGCTATACCGGCGACCAGCCCACGCTGGACACGATGCACAAGGATCTCTACCGCGCCCGCGCGGCGGCCGTGTCGATGATCCCGACCTCGACCGGTGCGGCGAAGGCCGTGGGCCTCGTCCTGCCGGAGCTGAAGGGCAAGCTTGACGGCGTCGCGATCCGCGTGCCCACGCCCAACGTCTCCGTCGTCGACCTCACCTTCAACGCCGTGCGCGAGACCAGCGTCGAGGAGATCAACGACGCGATCCGCACCGCCGCCGACGGCAAGCTGAAGGGCATCCTCGGCTACACGGACGAGCCGCTGGTCTCCATCGACTTCAACCACGACCCGCACTCGTCGATCTTCCACATGGACCAGACCAAGGTGATGGAAGGCACGATGTGCCGGATCCTCACCTGGTACGACAACGAATGGGGCTTCTCCAACCGCATGGCCGACACCGCCGTCGCGATGGCCAAGGTCTGAACGACCCTTCAGCTCTCGATCGGAAGGCCCGCCCCATCGGCGGGTCTTTCTCGTTTCGGGCGTCGCGCATCGGGTCTCGACCCCTCACATTCAACGCAAAAACCCGCGATTTCAGTCATTTCTTCAGCGAGGGGATGTGATTGGCCAGTGATCGGATCGCCTGACTAGCCTGCCTCCACCGCATGTCGCGGAGACACAACGGGAGAGTATCGTGATCCGGAACATCCTCGCAGCCCTTGCCGCCGCTGCCACCCTCGCCTTCGCCACCCTGCCCGCCTCGGCCGGGAACCAGCTCGCCGTCGCCATCGGCGGCTACGACACCGTCTCCTACCACCAGGACGGCCCGATGCCAGGCGAGGCGCGCTACAACCATTTCTGGAACGGCGCGATCTGGTACTTCGCGTCCGCCGAGAACCGGGACACCTTCGCCGCCGACCCCGCCCGCTATGCGCCCGCCTATGACGGCTACTGCTCCTGGGCGGCGAGCCAGAACTACAAGGCGCCCGGCGATCCCAACGTCTGGCAGATCGTGGACGGCACGCTCTACGTCCAGGTGCACGAGCGCGCCCGCGAGCTCTGGCGCGAGGACATCCCCACCCACATCACCGACGGCGACGAGAACTGGCCCCGCATCCACCCGTTCTGAGCGGGCGCGAATAGAGCAGACATCAGCAGGCCCGCCGAAACGGCGGGCCTTTCCAATCTCGCACGCGCTGCTGTTAGAGCGGCATCACTGGCGCTGACGGCTAGACCAGCGCCTTCAAACCGGCGGGGACCACCATCATCACCGCGCCGGCGAGCTGGTTGCGGGCGTTGCGGTAGGGGACAGCGCGCACCACGGACGGCGTGCCGTTCAGCTCGTATTCCAGCTCCACCGTCTCGCCCCTTTCCACCACGTCGGGCAGGAAGCTGAGCGGGCGGGGGAAGCCGTCGGGCAGCTCGCATTGCGCGATATGGACCTTCGGCGCTTCGGAGGGGATCGAGAGCACCTTGCGCGCCTCGTTCGACGCGCGCACGACGTTGAGCCGCAGGTCGAGCACCACCACAGGCAGCGCGAGGTGGGCGAGGATCGATTCCAGCTCCTTGGTGACGAGGCTCAGCTCCATCGAGTTGATCTGCTGCTCCTCGTTGACCGTGATCAGCTCCTCGTTGGTGGACTGCAGCTCCTCGTTCGCGGTCTCCAGCTCCTCGTTCGTCGACTGCAGCTCCTCGTTGGTCGACTGCAATTCCTCGTTGAGGGACTGGAGTTCCTCGTTCGAGGTCTCCAGCTCCTCAATGGTCTGCTGCAGCGTCTCCCGGGTCGAGGCGAGCTGGCGGCGCAGCTCGCGCACCACAAGCTCGTCGCCGGGGTTCTCGTCGACCAGCGCCAGTTCCTCGGCGCTTTCGTCGGTCTCGGCGAAGACGAGGAGGTAGAGCGTCTCGCCCCCGCGCTCGCTCGGCAGCGGATAGACCGAGAGGCGCAGCGCGCGCTCGTTCGTTCCGCCCGGCATCGGTAGAAGGCCAGAATGCCGCGCCATCTCGCCCCGTTGCGCGAGGGAGATCAGCACCCGCGCCTCGTTCGCAAGCCGCCCTTTCAGGTAATCGACCGAGGCACCCTTCACGTCGCCCGACGGAATCGACACGAAGTCGTCGATCTCACCGAAGACCCGGCGCAGCTTGTAATCCGAGGTGACCAGCACGGCGTTCGGACCCAGCGTGCTGACGAGCGCGGCAAAGCGGCCGTCCTCGCGGTTCTCATGGCGAGCGGCCTGCTCCTCCAGCCGCTGGACGGTCCGCATCTGCGCCCGGGCACTGGGGCGCAGCGGCGCGAGATCGACATCCGCCGCCTCACGCTTGCGGAAGATCTTGCCGCCCGTGCTGTCGCGCAGAAACAGGTTCTCCACCCCGGTCATGCTCTCGGCCATGCCGAGGAAGACGAGGCCGTCCTCCTTGAGCGCTGTATACATCCGCGACATCACCCGGTACTGCAGCTCCTGCCCGAAATAGATCAGCAGGTTGCGGCAGCAGACCAGGTCGAGGTTCAGGAACGGCGGATCCTGGGAGACGTTGTGCTCGGCAAAGAGGATCACGTCGCGCAGCGGTTTGACAACCTTGAAGCTGTCCCCGACCGCGGTGAAGTAGCGGGTCAGCAGATCCTCGCTGACCTTGGTCATGGAACTGGCGGGATAAAGGCCGCGGCGCCCGACCTTCAGCGCCTCCCGATCGATGTCGGAGGCGAAGATCTGCAGCCGGTTGCGATCGATCGTGTCGGGGCCGCCCATCGCCTCGGCGAAGAGCATGGCGATGGAGTACGCCTCTTCCCCCGTCGCACAGCCGGGCACCCAGACGCGCAGCGGCAGCGTGTCGTCATGCTCCTCCACGATCCGCTTGATCGCGGTGTCGAAGCGCTTGAACTCCTGCTGGTCGCGGAAGAACGACGTGACCGAGATCAGCATGTCTCGGAACAGCGTCTCGACCTCGTCCTTGTCGGCGCGCAGCCGCTCGACATAGTCGGCGATCCGCTCCAGCCCGAGCGCCGCCATCCGCCGCTCGATCCGGCGATGGATGGTGGACGGCTTGTAGTCGCGGAAATCGACATTGGTCTGCGCGAAGAGGAGCTGGTTGATCTCCGCCAGCGAGTTCACCGGCGGCATTAGCGCGGCGAGCCCCTCGGCATCGCGGGAGGTCTCGAGGATCTCCTTGAACTTCACCCCGATATCCTCGGGCGGCAGCACCAGGTCGATGCAGCCGGTCCGCTGGGCGGACATCGGCATGCCGTCATACTTCGCGCTCGCCTCGTCCTGCGCGATCGTGATACCGCCCGCGGCCCGGATCGCGCGCACGCCGAACGCGCCGTCCGAGCCGGTGCCCGACAGGATCACGCCGATGGCGCGCGGCCCGATCTCGTCGGCCAGGTCGATGAAGAAGCCGTCGATCGAGGGTTTGGGCGCGCTCGGCGTCTGGTCGGGCGGCAGCAGCTCCAGCCGGCCATTCGCGATGGACAGGTTGCTGTTGGGCGGCGTGATGTAGATGTGATCGGGTTTCGGCACGACACCCGACGAGATCTCGACCACCGTCAGGTGCGTCTCACGCGAGACGAGGTCGCGCAGCAGGCTCTTGTGCTGCGGCGCCATGTGCTGGACCACGATGTAGGTGGCATTCGCCTGAGCGGGAAGGTTTTTTGCAAGTACGCTTAACGCTTCGAGACCACCGGCGGAGGCTCCGATGCCGACCCAAGCCATGTTGAATTTGCTGCCGTCGGCCATAAATTTCGCTTTTTAACTAATAGGTTGTGGGGCGTTATGACTGTATCGTCAAAATCGTTAACATGAAAGTAGCATTCTGGGTAACCATACGCACCGCCCCGTGCCCACGTGACACAGGGCTGTGCTTGCTTGCCATGATCTGAGGGAGCAACCATACTCTCGGTTCACCATGCGCCATCGCGCGAAGGACCTTCGATGTCGGACCAGCGGGACAATACGAGTGAGGGCAACAGGGCGTCCGGCCACGCCGGTGGCGCCCCGCGCCTGTCGGAGCTCGCACCGGCGATCACCATCCACGCCCAGATGTCCCAGACGCGCGGCGTGACGGTTAACGGCATCGAGCTGCTCTTCGACGACACCCGCATCCGCCTGACATTCGAGGCCGACCGCAACGTCGCCGATGTCTTCGGCCGGGAAATGGCGGAGTTCGTCACGGGGCTGTGCCATGAGGCGCCCGAGAACGGCAAGATGCTCTCCCTGCCCGATCTGAAGGCCAGCATCTCCGGCTGCGAGCTGGAGGGAGCGGCGATCCTCGCCCGCGCCTATGCGGAGAACGTGGCCGCGATCACCATCCGCCTGCGCCGCCTGCAGGGCAACGCGCTCGCCTTGCTGCAACCCGGCGTGCTGCGCGACGACGCGACCTCCCGCGCGCTTGAGCGGGCGGTGGACGAGGCGATCGAGCGGATCTACGTGCCGCTGCGCAATTTCGAGACCTCGATCGATCTTGCCCTGCGCGAGGGGCGCCGCGGCGAGGCCGAGCGCATCCACGCCCAGATCATTGCCTTCCGGACCGAGATCGACAACATCTGCTACAATTTCGAGCGGCTGCTGGCCGACGACCTCGCCCGCCGGGACGCCGCACGGCCCGCCCTGCCCCCGGTCGAGGATGTCGAGGAAGAGAGCGGCAGCGAGCAGTCGCCCGGCGGGCCGCCCTATCTGCGGCTCATCCCCGGCAACCGCTGACCTCACCGCGATGGAGATCGACGTCAACGTCGCGCCGCCTGCGCAGCGGCAGGGTCTCGTCATTGCCGACGCCACGCTCAGCCGCCTGATCGCCGTCAGCGACACGGTCGCACAGATGACAGGCCGGTCGGACGCGCCCACCGACCTCTCCGAGCTTTTCACCGCGGCCCTCGTCCATGAGATGCGCAACATCGCGGGGCTGCGCAGCGCGCAGGACGAGGGGCTCTATCTCGGCTTCCGCGACGTGGGCGGCGTGCAGCTCGCCGTGCGGTTGGAGACGCGGGCCAACCTGATCCTCATCTCGCTGCAAAGCCCGGTCGATCCGATCTCGGACCTCGCGGATTCGATGCTCGCCCTGCGGATGCTGCTGCGGGGCATCGACGCCGCCGCCTTCGCCCGCGGCGATCTCGGCATGCTCGCCTGCCGCAACCTGCGCCTCACGATCGCCGCGCGGCGCGTGCGGCTCGCCCGCGCGACGGAGGCCGGGCTGACGGTGGAGGCGGAGGCCGGATGGATGCCCGACGGCCAGGGCCTCGACCCCGCCAACTGGACGCGCACGCGCCTTGACGAGGTCATGGCGCACGAGCCCTTCCGCCATGTCGCCCCGACCGATGTCGCCCCGCCCGCCTTCCTCCCCGTGGCCCCGCCGGGCATCACCGTCGAGCCGCCGGCATGGCCCTCGGACCTGCCCCGGCCGGAGGCCGATCTCCTCATCTTGATGCGCGAACCGGTCGCCGGCACGCCCCGGTGCTTTTTTTGCGAGACCTTTCATCCCGCTCCGCTACCTTTCTCTGCACTGTCCAGCGTCGCCATGTTCCTGCGCGTCCTGGACCTGTTGGAGGGGGTCGGCCGATCGGCCGACAGGCGAGAATAGGACTGGGATGACAACGATCCTGATTTTGGAGGACGACCAGCCGCTGGCCGCCGAATGGCAGATCGCCCTGGAGGGTGAGGGCTACACCGTCGTGCACTGCCGCGACGCGACCTCGGCGCTCGATTATCTGGAGGGGCACGACGCCGACCTCGTGATCGCCGACATCTTCATCTACCGCGAGGGGACGCTGACCTCCGATGGCGGGGTGAAGCTCGTGGGCCTGCTGCGCGCCGCCGGGGCGCGAACCGAACGGCCGGACCTGCCGATCATCTCGATCACCGGCCAGCCGCAGGACGGCCGCTTCGTGCCGCCGGTGCTCGATCTCACGACGTCCCTCGGCGCCGACCTCGCGCTGGAAAAACCGGTGCCGATCCCGGATCTCCTCGGCCATGTTCGCTCGCTCATCGGTAGCCGCGACGCACAAGGCACCACGCTGAGCAGCGCGCCGGAACAGGCCGAGCGGGACGCGGACGGCTAGGCGCGCGCCGCCCCGTAATAGAGCATCACGGCGTGCCGCGCCTCCGCAAAGAACAGCCAGCGCTCGACGAAACACCCGGCGAGGGCTGCAAGGGCCGCGACCAGCGGCAGATATGAGAACGTGAGTGCCGGCACCGCGAAGAGCAGCGCCACCATCCACATGCGCAGCGCATCCGCGTGCCGCCGCGCGATCTCGAAGCCCATCTCCCGCATCAGGAAGTTCTTCTGCGAATGGGGCGCCTCCAGCAGCCGCACCTCGCCGGACAGCCCCGTCGCCGCCGCGGCATCGAGCCGGTCGGTCCTCAGCACCCGCCGCCGGTAGCCGATCTTCGCCACCGCCGCCACGATCCCGGCCACCGCCACGAGATAGAGCAACGTCCCGGCCGCCCGCCCGGTCAGGTCCAGCACCGCGAGGAACAGGAGCCCCCCGGTCCAGAGCCCGAGCCCCAGATAGGAGGCCACCGTCCACCCGGTATGCCAGTCCCGCACCGCCTTGATCGAGGCGTAGATCATCGCCGTGCAGACCAGCACCGCGACGGCCCCGAGCATCGCGAGCGTCTGCGCCAGCCCGATCCACCCGGCCTCCGACCCCGTCAGCCAGCCCAGCCCCCAGGCGGCCATCGGCGCGAAGGTGGCGACCGCCATCACCCCCTCCCGGCTGAGCCAGCTCGTGCGCCACTGGCTGAACGCCCGCCAGGCCCGCTCCGGATGCCCCAGATGCAGTGTGGAGCTCACCAGCCCCGCCACGATCAGCGCGCCCGCGAGCACCAGCACGCCCGTGTTCCACCCCGGCGGCAGCGCAAAGCCGCGTCCGGCATAGAGCCCCAGCCAGATCAGGAGCCCGTAGCCGAGCCCCGAGACCACGGTGAAGAAGATGACAGACTTCGCAGGATGCATTCAGCCGTGCTCCCGCGCGGCCGTGACCTCGAGCTCGACGCGCGCTTCGGCCGGGCTCAGCGCAATCACCTGCACCAGCGTGCTCGACGGGCGCGCGGCGCCGAAAAGCTCCCGATGAACCTCCGCCACCGCGGGCTCGTCGTCCATGTCGGTGAGGTAGACGGTCGAGCGCACCACGTCGTCGAGGCGGAAGCCCGCCTCCTCCAGCGCCGCCTCCACCGTGGCCGCCGCGTCGCGTAGCTGCCGTCCCGCCCCTTCCATCAGCGCGTCGCCCCGCGCCGTGGTGCCGGACACCCAGCAGGTGTGGCCCACGACCACAGCCCGGGAATAGCCGTAGGCGTCCTCGTTCGAGTCCCCCGATCCGATCAGCCGCTTCACGCCCATGGCTTCATCTTTCTCCAAATACGCAAGCGACGCTCATGCGCTGAGCACCCGGTCGACCAGCCGCGCGAAAAAGCCCGCCTCGCCCTCGACCACCGGCTCCAGCTTCGCCTCGGCCACGGTGCGCGGGCGCGGCGGCAGGTACTTGTTGACCGGCTTCGTGCCCTGCTCCGGCATCAGGTCGTAACCGCCCCGCTCGGCCACCAGCTTCGACACGCCGCTTTCGGGATCGCCCAGATCGCCGAAATGCCGCGCACCCGCCGGGCAGGTGTTGACGCAGGCCGGGACGCGGGCGTCCTCGGGCAGGTTCGGATTGTAGATCCGGTCGATGCAGAGCGTGCATTTCTTCATCACGCCCTCCCCCTCGTCATATTCCCGCGCGCCATAGGGGCAGGCCCAGGAGCAGAGCTTGCAGCCGATGCAGGTCTCCGCATTGACCAGAACGATCCCGTCCTCCGCCCGTTTATAGCTCGCGCCCGTGGGGCAGACGGTGACGCAGGGCGCGTCGTCGCAATGCAGGCAGGACTTCGGGAAATGCACCGTGCGCTGGCCGACCGCGTCCTCCGTCTCGAAGGAGTGGATGCGGTTGAACCACACACCCGACGGGTCGTCCCCCGTGGCGAGCAGATCGGTCAGCGGGCCCGAATGCCCGCCCTCGTTCCACTCCTTGCAGTTCACGGCACAGGCATGACAGCCGACGCAGATGTCGAGGTCGATGACCAGGCCCAGCTTTTTTTCGGTTTTCTCGGGCAGCGAGGTCATTCGAACCGCTCCTTCGTGGACAGCCATTCGCGGAACGGCACCGCCTCGCCCACGCTCTCGGTCGGCACGACCTTGGCCCCGTGGCCCGAGGGATCGGGCATCTTCGCCGGATGCTCCATCGGCTCGAAGGTCGGCGAAAGGCCCGGCGCGCATTTCTCGATCCGCACGCGCAAGTCGAACCACGCGGCCTGCCCCGTGACCGGGTCGGAGTTCGAATACCGTTGCCCGCCTTCACGCGGCGGGAGAAGTTCGCTGATCACGTGGTTGAGCAGGAACCCTTTTTCCGCCTCCGGCGCACCCTGCGACAGCCCCCACGCCCCCTTCCGCTTGCCGATCGCGTTCCAGGTCCAGACCGTGTCGCGGTTCACGCCGGTCACCAGCTTCACCTGGCATTTCAGTTCGCCATCGGGGCTCGTCACCTTCACCCAGTCCTCGTCCCCGACCCCGATCTCTGCCGCGAGGTCGCGGTGAATAAACAGCCGGTTCTGCGCCGTGATCTGGCGCAGCCACACGTTCTGCGAACCCCAGGAGTGGTACATGTGCATCGGCCGCTGGGTCAGCGCGTGGAGCGGGTAATCGCCCTCCGCCTCCTCCGGCGCATACCAGATCGGCAGCGGATCGAAATAGGTGCGCACCCGCTCGCGATGCCGCTCCGGCGCCTGATCAGCGGCGAGGCGGAAGCGTTGCAGCACCTCCGAGTAGAGCTGGTATGGAATGGGTGCTGCTTCCGGGATGAACCCCATCCGCGCCGCATGCGCGAGGTAGGCCGCGTTGTGCGCCTTGTTGAACTGCGCCTCCAGCGGCAGATGCTCCTGCCAGAAGCCGCCATTCTCGATATAGCGGTCCAGCTGGTTGGGGTTCGGCGCGCCCCGCCCGTGATCCTCGCCATTGCCACGCCACCCGGCGAGCGGCCCCAGCGCCGCGCCCCGTTCGTGGTTGACGATGTAATCGGGATAGCCGCCGGGATATTGCGGCGCGCCGTCCGGCGTCACCATCCCCGGCAGGCCGAGCCGCGCGCCGAGGTCGAGCAGCACGGTCTGGAACGGCCGCACGTCGCGGTCGGGCTCCACCACCGGATGCCGGATCGCGTCCGCCGCCCCCTCCGCCGAGGAGATCGGCCGGTCGAGCAGCGAGATGCAGTCCCACCGCTCCAGATAGGTCGTGTCGGGCAGGACGAGGTCGGCGTAAGGCACCGTCTCCGACCAGAAGGCGTCGGAGTAGATCACCTTCGGGATGCGATACTCCCCGTTTTCATCCTTGTCCGTCAGGTACGTCATGGCCGCACCCGGGTTCATCGCCGAGTTCCAGCCCATGTTCGCCATGTACATGAAAAGCACGTCAACGGGGTACGGATCGCCAGCCCAGGCATTGTGCATCACCATGTGCATCAGCCCGTGCGAGCTGAGCGGATGCTCCCAGGAATAGGCCTTGTCGATGCGCAGCGGCTCGCCCGCGCTATCGACCAGCAGATCCTCCGGCCCTGTGGGATTGCCCAGCGGCATGCCCGCCAGCGGCTCCCCAGCCCGCGCGGGCCGCGCCGGTTTCGGACCCGGCGGCGCGGGCTTGGGATAGGGCGCCTTCATCCGCCAGCCGCCGGGGCAGTCGACAGAGCCGAGGATCATCTGCAACAGATGGATCGCCCGGCAGGTGTGAAAGCCGTTGGCATGAGCCGAGATCCCGCGCATCGCGTGCATCGACACCGGCCGGCCGGTGATCGTGTCGTGCTTGCGACCCGTCCAATCCTCCCACGCGACGTCGAGGGTGATCTCCTTCTCAAACGCCGCTTCGGCGAGTTCGGCGGCGATCCGGCGGATCTGCGCAGGCTCCACGCCGCAGGTTTCAGCCACCTTCTCAGGGGCATACTCGTCAGAGAGAAAGCGCCGCGCGAAAAGCTCGAAGGCCGGTACCGAGGTCCGCCCATCCGCCAACTCCGCCCGCCCGGTCAGCACCGGCTCGACGCCCGGCGCGCAGGGCTCGACCCCGCCGCGGGTGAGGCAGAGCGGCGCCCCATCTTCCCGCGCGAACAGCCCGTGATCCGCGTCGCCCGGTGCGTCGATCACCAGCCAGTGCGCGTTGGTGTAGCGGACCAGGAACTCCCAATCGACCTTCTCGGCCAGCAGCAGCTCCCGGATCAGGGAGAACACCAACAGTCCGTCCGTCCCCGGCCGGATCGGCACCCATTCATCGGCAATCGCGGAGTAGCCTGTGCGACACGGGTTCACGCTGACGAACTTCGCCCCGCGCGTCTTGATCTTGCCGAGCCCCGTCTTGATCGGGTTGCTGTCGTGATCCTCCGCCACGCCGAACATCAGGAAGTATTCGGTCCGGTCCCAGTCCGGCTCCCCGAACTCCCAGAACGCGCCGCCCAAGGTGTAGAGCCCGGCGGCCGCCATGTTCACCGAGCAGAAGCCGCCATGCGCCGCGAAGTTGATGGTGCCGAACTGCGCGGCCCACCACCCCGTAAGGCTTTGACTTTGATCGCGTCCCGTGAAGAAGGCGAGCTTCTTCGGGTCCTTTTGCCGCACCTCGCCCAGCCAGTCGGTGGCGAGTGCGAGCGCCTCGTCCCACTCGATCTCCTCGAACTCGCCCGAGCCGCGGGGGCCGACGCGCTTCAGCGGCTTCGACAACCGCGCCTGGCTGTAGTGGTTCATCAGCCCGGCGGAGCCCTTGGCACAGAGCACGCCCTTGTTCACGGGGTGGTCGGGATTGCCGTCTATGTACCTGATCGCGCTGCCTTTCAGGTGCACGCGAATCCCGCACCGGCAGGCGCACATGTAGCAGGTGGTGTACTTCACCTCATCGGCGACGACGGGGGTCAGATCGACCTCTGCCTGTGCCATGCTGCCACGCCTCCAGAGTCTTCTATAAGAGTCAGCCTACTCTGCGTCACCCGGCTCCGCGACGCAAGCGGCATCGGCTGGCCAAAGGCCGCCAACCGTGCAGGTCCCTGACTTAGAACGGCTTTTCCACTCCGTGGAACCGAGACCCTTTTTGTGAGTTGTTGATGCAGCGGGCAAAAGCCCAGGAAGGAAGTCAGAATGTTTCGCTTCGACGAGACGACGACCGACGTTTTTATTAGCGATCTAGAAGTCTGCGACACCACGGATGCGGTCTGGCGTGTTGTGGTCGATCTTTTTGACGGCTCGCCCTTTAACCGGATCAGTTACCACGTGATGCCGCTCTATTGGGCGACGACGGACCAGCCGCCGCAGATCCGCACCAACGGATTTTCGGAGGATTGGGTCCGCCGCTATCACAGCAGCCGCCTCTGGCTGGTCGATCCGATTCCCATGACGGCGATCGGGCGCTCCGTGCCGTTCCTGTGGTCGGAGATCGTGGAACTGCGCGAGCTCACCCAGGCGGAGGAGGACTACATCGAGCTCCTCGCCGAGGCTCGGCAGGGCAACGGCCTCGCCGTGCAGGTCTTCGGCCCGAACGGACGCAGCGGCTATTTCGGCCTCGGCTTCGGCGACAGCAAGCCGGCCTTGTCGCGCGGTGCCGTGCGGCAGCTCCAGTGGGTCTGCCAGCTCGCCCACCACCGCTATTGCGAGGTCGACACCGTGCCGGCCGCCGCCCTGTCGGGGCGCGAACGTGAGGTCCTCTACTGGGTCGCGCGCGGCAAGTCGAACAGTGCGATCGCGGAGATCCTCGCGATCTCCAGCTACACGGTGGACGCCTACATGCGGCGCATCTACCAGAAGCTCGGCGTGAACGACCGGGTGAGTGCGGCGATCCAGGGCCTCGGCTCCGGCCTCATCAAGGCCGCGGCCTGACCACTCCGCCGGTTGCGGGCGCGGCCATGCGGTTCTAGAATCTGACCAATTCAAGAACCGCGAAAGCCCGCAATGCCTTTTCAGAAGATCGAGCCCGAACGGGTCGCAGACGCCATCACCCGCCAGATCGAGGCGCTGATTCTGCGCGGCGTCCTGCGCCCCGGGGAGCGCCTGCCGGCGGAGCGGGAACTTGCCGCCCGCCTCGGCGCCTCCCGCCCCAGCTTGCGCGAGGCGCTCGCCGATCTGGAGGAGCGGGGCCTGATCGTCACGCGCCCTGGCAGCGGCGCCTTCGTAGCAGAAGTCCTCGGATCCGCCTTCGCCCCACCGCTCATCGCGCTTTTCGCCAGCCATGACGAGGCGTTCTTCGACTACCTCGCGTTCCGCCGCGACCTCGAAGGGCTCGCCGCCGAACGCGCCGCCCGCTACGCCACCCCCACCGATCTCGACGTGATCGACGCGGTGTTCCGGCGGATGGAGGCCGCGCATCCCAAGCGCAACCCCGATGACGAGGCCGCCCTCGACGCCGAGTTTCACATGGCCATCGTGGAGGCGGCGCACAACGTCGTCATGCTCCACATGATGCGCTCGATGTTCGAGCTGCTGAAAAAGGGCGTGTTCTACAACCGCCAGCTCCTCTTCGGCGTCCGTGACACCCGCGCAACCCTACTCGGCCACCACCGCGCCATCCGCGACGCGATCCTCGCCCGCGACCCGGTCGGTGCGCGCACCGCGCTCGAGGAGCATCTGGGCTTCATCGAGGAGTCCATGCGCGAGCATCTGCGGCGCGCCGCCCTCGAGGAAACCGCCCGCCTGCGCTACCAGCAGATCACCGGCGAGACGGAGCACGCGACGTGACCCACCCCGCCCTCGGGCGCTCCGAGACGCGGGAGGAGGTGATCGACCCCGCCCGCCTCGCCGCCCTGCGCGCCGCGCTCGACCTGCCGGAGGGCGGCGACACCCTGCCCCCCTTCGCCCACCAGATCTACTTCTGGCAGGCCGAACGCCCCGCCGCCCTTGGCCGCGACGGGCACCCGGCGACCGGCGGCTTCATCCCCGATCTCGGCCTGCCGCGCCGGATGTGGGCGGGTGGACGCCTCACCTTCACGGCCCCTCTGCGCACCGGCCTGCCGGCCCGCAAGACCACCACGATCACGAACATCGCCGAAAAGGCCGGCCGCTCCGGCGCCCTCGCCTTCGTCACGCTGGAGCACCGGTTCGAGCAGGACGGCACCCTTTGCGTGACCGAGGAGCAGGACCTCGTCTACCGCCCCGACGACGCGCCTGCGGCCGCCCCGCAGCCCTGCGAGCGCATAGAACCGGAGCCGCAAAGCGCCGACCCCACGCTCCTCTTCCGCTACTCCGCGCTCACCTTCAACGGCCACCGCATCCACTACGACGCCGATTACGCGCGACAGGTGGAGGGCTACCCGGGCCTCGTCGTCCACGGCCCCCTCCTCGCTCAACTCCTCGCCCTGCGCGCCGAACGAACTCTGGTCGGCCTCACGACCTTCACCTTCCGCGCCCGCTCCCCCGTCACCGCAGGCGAACCTTTCGAGACCTGCGCGGAGCATCGCGACGGCGCCCTCCACCTCTGGATCCGCGCCGCCGACGGCCGCCTCGCCATGACCGCCGAGGCGACCTGACCCTTCATCTTTCGTTCAAATACGCAAATCCCGTCAGAGGCCCAGATGCGCCTCGACCCGGAAACTCTCGGGCCAGCCGACATCCTCGCCCGCGAGCTCCCGCGCGAGCATCGCGCCCACCTTCTCGCCCAACCCGAAGCCAATCTTGAAGCCGCCCATCGCGGCAAACACCCCCGGTCCGCCCGGCACGGCGCCTACCATCGGGTCCCGCCCGTTGGCCCGCGGCCGCTCCCCAGCCCACCGGGCCACGACGCGGCCCACGCCGAGCCGCGGGCAGACCGTGCGCGCCCGCTCCAGCACCGCGTCGAGCTGCGCATCCGTGCCGCGCGGATCGTCGTAGTCCCGCTCGCTGGTCGCCCCCACCGCCACGCCGCCCGTCGCATGCGGGATCACGTAGAGCCCGTCCGCATAGAGCAGCGGCAGGTCCGGCGCCTCCATCTCCAGAAGCAGCGCCTGCCCCTTCTCGCCGCGCCCCGCGACCTCGCCTACGAGAGGTGCGAGAAGGTCGAAGCCGGCGACCCCGGCGGCGACCACGATCCGCTCGGCGAGGATCGGACCGGAGGACGTCTCGACCCGCCCCGGCGCCACCTCCGTCACGGGCCGCGCCACCTCCAGCCGTCCGCCGAGCGCCAGGAAGGCCCCGGCCAACGCCGCGCAGGTCGCCGCCGGGTTCAGCCGCCCGGTCAGCGTGTCGTAGGCGATGCCCTGCGGCGCGGCCTCGACACTCAGCCAGCGCGGATAGGCGTCGCCCGGCAGCACCTCCAGCCGCGCGGCATCCCCCCAGCGCTCGGCCGCCTCCACCGCCCGCTCCCCGGCGCGCATCCGCGCGGCCTCCGTCGCCAGCGGCACCAGCCGCCCGATCCGGCCGTAGCCCGTGGGCAGCCCCGAGAGCCGCTCGACCTCCGCCAGCGCGGGGCCGAGCGCCAGCAGAGCCTCGAGCTGGAACTGCTTCTTCGCGTTCCACCGTTCCGGCATGTGAGGCGCCAGCGCCCCGACCAGGCCACCGCTCGCCCCATGCCCCGGCGCGGGCCCCGCTTCGACGACCAGCACGTCATGCCCGGCCTGTCGCGCACGCAGCGCCGTCCACAGGCCGAACACGCCCGCCCCGATCACCAGGATTTCCGCCCGCTCGCTCATCCCTGTACCTCGCCCCATCGACCCCTTAGACACCGTGCCATGAGCGATAGCGACCTAATTCTGTGGCGGGAGAACGGCACGCCGGTCTCCGCCCGCTTCGACGATCCCTACTACTCGGTCGAGGATGGATGGGCGGAGACGCGGCATGTCTTCCTCGCGGGCAACGACCTGCTGGCGCGTCTCACGCCCGGCTTCCACGTCGCCGAGCTCGGCTTCGGCACCGGGCTCAACCTGATGGCTCTGGCGGCGGAGGCCCCCTGCCCGATCCGCTTCACCAGCTTCGAGGCGTTTCCGCTCGCTCGCGACGACATGGCCCGCGCCGCCGCCCGCTTCCCGGGCCTCGCACCCCAAGCCGAGGCCCTGCTCGCCGCCTACCGCCCCGAGGGCGGCCGGTTCCAGCTCGGCCCCGTTTCCGTCGAGCTCATCATCGGCGATGCGCGCGCGACCCTGCCCCGCTGGGACGGCCTCGCCGACGCCTGGTTCCTCGACGGCTTCGCCCCGGCGCGCAATCCGGAGCTCTGGTCCAAGGCGCTGATGGCTGAGGTCGGGCGCCACACCGCGCCCGCCGGCACCTTCGCCACCTACACCAGTGCAGGCGCCGTCCGCCGCGCGCTCACCGCCGCGGGCTTCACCGTCACGAAGCGCCCCGGCTACGGCCGCAAGCGCGAGATGAGCACCGGCCGCCGCGGCCCCGGTCGGCAAGACCCCGCCGAGGGCCACACGCCGGATTGATCCCGAGGCGCTTGAACCCCACCGCACACCTGCGCGTAGTCCCCCGACAACCAGATCGGGAGAACCCGCCGATGCGCGCCACACTGCTTCTGTCCGCCATTGCCCTGAGTGCCTGCACCGTCCCGGTGCCGGTCCCCACGCCGACCGCCAGCGCCCCCGACACCCGGCCGCGCGCCGGTCAGACGAGCACGATCGAGCCCTGCACGATCCTCGAAGTGACCGAGGCCGAGATCGCGCCGGAGGAAAACGGCCTCACCCGCATCGCCTCGACCGTCGGCGGCATGGCCGGCGGCCTCGTGGGTCTCGGCCAGTCCGGCAGCTCGGCCGGTGGCGCGCTGAGCCGCACCTTCAACGGCTCCCAGACGCTGGGCGTGGAATACACGGTGGAGACGACGGACGGCCGCACGCTCATCGTGCTCCAGGACATCCCAGAGGGCGAACCGGCGCTGGCCGCAGGCGGCGACTGCCGCATCCGCTCCACCCCTTCGACGGGCCTCAGCCGCATCCTGCCGCCGGTAAACGCGAGCGCGGCAGGAGCCGGAGCGGGCTCCGAGTTCTCATGGGCCGATGCCATGGAGTCGGTAAGCGGGACCGGGGATGCGGAAAGCGCCGCATCCGCTTCATCTTTCTGAGGAAATCCCCGCCCGGAGCGGCGTCCTATTCCGCCGCCAGCGGCACCGCCTCCACGCGGCAGGCGGCGAACTTGAACTCCGGGATCTTGCCGTAAGGATCGAGCGCCGGGTTGGTCAGCACGTTCGCCGCCGCCTCGACGAAGGCGAAGGGCAGGAACACCATGTCCGGCGAGACGGCTCGGTCGGCTCGCGCCATCACCTCCACCGCGCCGCGGCGCGTCACCAGCCGCACCGTGCCGCCCGCCTCGACACCGAGCCGTCGCAGGGTGGCGGGGTGGAGCGAGCAGTTCGCCTCGGGCTCCACCGCATCGAGCACGCTCGCCCGCCGGGTCATCGCACCCGTATGCCAGTGTTCGAGCTGCCGCCCCGTGGTCAGCACCATCGGGTATTCCGCGTCCGGCACCTCATCGGGCGGCACGATCTCCGCGGGGGTGAAGCGCGCGCGGCCGCCGTCCCGCGGGAAGCCGTCGCCGAAGACCACGGCCTCGCCCGGCACATCCGGGCCCTTGACCGGATAGGTCACCGCATCCTCGGCCTCCAGCCGCTCCCAGGTGATATTGTCGAGGCTTTTCATGCCCTTCTTCATCTCGGCGAAGACCTCGTACGGCCCGGCATAATCCCAGCCGAGACCGAGCCGTTTGGCGAGCTCCACCGTGATCCACCAGTCCTCCCGCGCCTCGCCCGGCGGCGGCACGGCGGGGCGGCCCATCTGGACCTGGCGGTTGGTGTTGGTGACGGTTCCCGACTTCTCCGCCCAGGCGGCGGCGGGCAGGATGACATCCGCGTAGTTCGCCGTCTCGGTCAGGAAGATGTCCTGCACGACGAGATGATCGAGCTTGGCGAGAGCTGCCCGCGCGTGCTCCACATCGGGGTCGGACATCGCCGGGTTCTCGCCCAGGATATACATTCCGTTAATGTTACCGGAATGCACGGCATCGAGAATTTCTGTAACAGTTAACCCCTTCTGGTCCGAGAAGCCGCCACTCCCCCAGATCTCCGAAAAGGCCGAGCGCACGCCATCGTCGGTCACGCTCTGATAATCCGGCAGGAACATCGGGATCAGCCCCGCGTCCGAGGCGCCCTGCACGTTGTTCTGCCCGCGCAGCGGATGCAGCCCGGTCCCCGGCCGACCGACGTGACCGCACATCAGCGCCAGACTGATCAGACAGCGCGAATTGTCCGTGCCGTGAACGTGTTGGCTGACACCCATGCCCCAGAAGATCATGCCCGCCCGCGCGGTCGCGAAGTCCCGCGCCACCGCCCGCAGCGTTTCCGCCTCGATCCCGCAATGGGCCGCCATCTCCTCGGGCGGGAAGCCCGCGAGATGCGCCTTCATCGCCTCGAAATTCTCCGTCATTCCAGCAACATACTGGCGGTCGTAGAGCTCCTCCTCCACGATCACATGCATGATCGCGTTGAGCATCGCCACGTCCGCGCCCGGCTTGAACTGGAGCATGTGGGTCGCGTGCCGCTTCAGCGCCTGCCCCCGCGGATCCATGACGATCAGTGTGCCGCCGCGCTTCGCAAACTGCTTGAAGTACGTGGCCGCAACCGGATGGTTTTCCACGGGATTTGCACCGATGACGATGGCGACGTCGGCATTCTCGATCTCGTTGAACGTCGCGGTGACAGCGCCGGACCCGACATTCTCCATCAGCGCCGCCACCGAGCTCGCATGGCAGAGCCGCGTGCAGTGATCGACATTGTTGTGGCCGAAGCCCTGCCGGATCAGCTTCTGGAAGAGATACGCTTCCTCGTTCGAGCACTTGGCCGAGCCGAAGCCCGCAACCCGTTGACCTCCCAGCGTTTTCAGGCCGTAGGCGGCGGCGTCCATCGCCTCCTCCCACGTCGCTTCGCGGAAGGTTGCGAGCGGGTTCGCCGGATCGACGTTCAGCCCCTTCGCAGCGCCCTCCCGCCGGATCAGCGGCCGGGTCAGGCGATGCGGATGCGCGATGTAGTCGAAGCCGAACCGTCCCTTCACGCAGAGCCGGTTCTCGTTGGCCGGGCCATCGGCGCCGTCGACCCAGACCACCTTGTCATCCTTCACTTTGAGCGAAAGCTGGCAACCTACTCCGCAGTAAGGACAAACCGACTTCACCTCGCGGTCGTAACGGGCGCTGTCGGTGACCTCGGCCGGCATCAGCGCGCCGGTGGGACAGGCCTGCACGCACTCGCCGCAGGCCACGCAGGAGCTCGCCCCCATCGGGTCGTCGAAATCGAAGACGATCTTCGCGTCGTGGCCGCGCCCGGCCATGCCGATCACGTCGTTGACCTGCACCTCGCGGCAGGCGCGGACGCAGAGGTTGCAGTGGATGCAGGCGTCGAGATTGACCGACATCGCCACGTGGCTGTCGTCAATGAGCGGCACCCGCGCCCGCTCGATCGCCGGATAGCGACTCTCGCGCACCCCCTGCACCGCAGCCATGTCGCGGAGGTGGGAGGACGCGTCCCGCGCCTCCTCCGGTTGATCGGCGAGGAGCAGTTCGATCACCCCGCGCCGCGCCGTCTCCGCCCGCTCCGTCGCCGTGTTCACGACCATGCCCTCGGACGGCTCGCGGATGCAGGAGGCGGCGAGCGTCCGCTCCCCCTCAATCTCCACCATGCACGCGCGGCAGTTGCCGTCCGAGCGATAGCCCGGCTCGGGCCGGTGGCAGAGATGCGGGATCGCGAGGCCCCGGCCATGCGCCACCTCCCAGATCGTCTGGCCGGGGGCGGCGGTCACGGTCTCGCCGTCGAGGGTGAAGGTGATGGTGTCGGTCATGGGCATCCTCGCTCTGCCCGAGACTTAATCACTCCGCCGCGCGGTGCGAAACGCGGTTCCCGACACGAGACGCACCGTTTGCGCCCACCTCGCGTTCCGATGGGAAACGCCCGCCTTCCTCCTTGTCCAAGTATCCCCGCCGGAGGCCAGGAATTCTCGGACGAGAATTCTGCAAAGACCTCTCGGGCGAAAGGTCTTGGGTCAGCCGAAGAGCCGGGGTTTGAGTTGCAGGAGCGTGCGGTTCGTCTCCTCGCTCGCGGCCTTGCCGGCGAGCACCGCGGTGTGGATCGCCGCGGCCTGAACCATGGCGGCGACCAGCTCCGGGGCCGCGGCCGCGTGGCCCTGTCCGAACTCCGCATCCACCGCCGCCCGCGCTTCGGCGAGCTGGCGGGCGGCGCGGGCCGCGGCTTCTGCAACATGATCCATGGCGTGTCTCCCGTTTGGGCGGGAGATGGGCCGGTTCCGGCGGCGGGCCAGCGCCTGCGCGCTCAGGGCGCGGTGGCCGTCATCTCGGGACGCGCGGCGAAGCCCTCGAACCAGGCGGCCAGCGCGGGCCGTTCGCCGCGCCATTCACCCACGGGCCCACGGAAGTCGAGATAGCCCAAGGCGGCGCCGAGCGCGATCTGCCCCATGTCCACAGGCCCCGCGAGATGCGCCATCCAGCGGCCTTCGAGGACGTCGAGCGCGCGGAAGACCTTCGCCTTCTGCCCGTCCATCCAGGGGGCGGACTGCATCTCGTCGGGCCGGACACGGCCCTCGTAGATGATCAGGAGAGCGGCATCCATGACGCCGTCCGCCGTCGCCTCCAGCACCTTCACGTCCCAGCGGCGGGCGGCGGGGTACATGTTCGTGCCCCACAGGTCGTCGAGATATTCGCAGATCACCCGGCTGTCGTAGAGTGCCGGACCGTCCTTGCGCACGAGGCACGGGATCTTGCCGAGCGGGTTGACGGCGAGCGGCATGGTGCCGGTCTCCACCGCGTTGCCGGCGGCGTCGATCGCCTCGAGCGCGGCATTGCACCCGGCGATCTCGGCCAGGATCCGGACCTTGCGGCAATAGGGTGAGGCGGGGTTGTCGTAGAGCTGCATGGGCCGTCTCCTCTCAGGCGGGCGGGTCGCGCATCCACGCGGCAAGATGGCGGAGTTCCGTGCCGTGGCCAGTCTCGACCGCGTCCGCGGCGGCGAGGCGGTGCGCCGCCTTCTTGTTCTGGTTGAGCTTCCAGGTGCCCTCCACCGCGTCGATATGCAGGCGGACAGGCACGATCATCCGCATCATGCGGGTCGCGACGTCCGGCGTCATCTTCGCCATGGTCCAGGGCCGCTTGTCGAGCGGGGTTTCGTGCCGTGCCGAGAGCGCGTCGAGATGCGGGCGCAGGACGTCGGGCTCCAGCACGTCCAGCCGGCCGCGCAGGTGGACGGCGACGTAGTTCCAGGTCGGCACCTGGTCGTCGGCGCCGTACCAGTCGGGCGAGATGTAGCCGTCTGGCCCCGTCACGGCGAGGAGCGCAGGACCCGCGGCCCGCAGGATCGGGTTGGAGCGGGCGAGATGCGCCTCCGCCACCGTCCCGTCCGCGTCGAGGAGGAACGGCACATGGGCGGCCAGCGGCCCGTTGGGGCCGTTCACACTGAGCGTGCCGAAGCCGCGGCGGCGCGCGAAATCGATGTTCTGCGCGCGCTCGGCTTTGCGGAAGGTCGGGTTCGGGTGCATCGCGCGAAGGTCCTGTCCTGTGCGGACCTATCCTTCGCGTCCTGACGGGGCAGCGGTCAACGCCGGTATTGTAGCCGTGCAATGCCCCGTCGCCGCGGTGCGGACGGCCATCTCACAAAATAGATCAAATTTGAACGTTAACCTTTGTTGACGAAAGGTTAACAAAACGCCATCCGGAAAGAGAACAGTATCGGATCAGTTCTATTCAGTTGATCTCGGCACTCTTCATATAACCAGAGGTTGTTCAGCCAATTTGGGGTGGTCGGACAACCCGCCGAAGACAACGAAACGTGGGGTTTCACTCATCATGAAGAAGATTGTACTGGCCGTCGCCGCCGTGGCGGTCCTGTCGGCCTGCGCGAAATCGCCATCCTCCATTGCGCCGGTCGCAGTCTCGTCCAGCGAATATTCGAGCCTGAGCTGCGATATTCTTGTGAACGAGATGAACCGCAACTCACTGGAACTGGCCGATGCGGTCTCGCGTCAGCGCTCCGCCCAGGCGGCAGACGCGGTCGGCGTGTTCCTGGTGCTGATCCCGCCATCGGCGCTGATGGGCGACGCCGAGGGCGACGTGGCCCTCAACAAGGGCGAAGAGATCGCGATGCAGCGCGAATACGATCGCCGCTGCCGTCAGATCGCGACGGGCCCACTGCGCCCCGCCTCCTGAACGAGGTCAGAGGACCGCGCGGCGTTCCTGCGCGATGTTCTCGATGCCGCGCAGCATGGCCTGCGCGGCGAACCGCACCGTGGGCTCGAAATCCGGGACGTTGTCGCAGAATTCGGGCTCGCGCAGTACCACCGCCACATGCTCCGGCGGATGGGTCATCGGGTAGAGGCCCGCGATCATCATGTAGAGCATCATGAGGCCGCGATGCGCCTCCTCCGGCTGCCAGTGCGGGATGGCGCGGCAGAGCGAGTCGGCCACCTGGGCGGAGCACGCGTTCAGCCGCCGCTTCATGCCGCGGATCGTGTCGCCGGTGATGTTGTGCTCCAGCACCGAGGCCATGCGCGAGGTCAGCAGGCAGAGCTGCGGGCGTTCGATGAAGCACTCGGCCATCACGTCGGCGACGTGGGAGACGGAGCTCTGCCCGTCGATGCGCTGTTCGAACGCATTGCAAAGATCCTGCACATCCGCGACCAAAAGCTCGAGCAGGATCTCCTCCCGACTCTCGAAGTAGCGGTAGAGCCCGGATTTGACGACGCCGGCCTCCTGCGCGATGGCGTTGAGACTGGTTCCGTTGAAACCGTCGCGTTCGAGCACGCGCGCGGCGGCGTCGAGGATCATCCGGCGACGGACTTCCTTGTGTTCGGGCGAGCGGGCACGCTGAAACATCTTCGTCATGCTATCCTAGCTAGCGTTGCTGCGACCGTTTCGCAAGACAAATAACGGAACGTCGGTCTCTTATTGACATTGACTGACCGAGCTTCGTACTTTCGTATTGAATATCGAATGCCGAGGGGAAGGACCGCGCCATGCTACTCACGATCAACGGGGCCGACTACGAGGTCGAGGCGCCCGAGGATATGCCGCTCCTGTGGGTGCTGCGCGACCTCCTGGACATCAAGGGACCGAAATTCGGCTGCGGTGTGGCGGCCTGCGGGTCGTGCACGGTGCTGGTGGACGGGGAGCCGGTCCGCTCCTGCTCCTACCCCGCCTCCGCCGTCGAGGGCGAGGTGACGACGATCGAGGGGATCGCGCAGGGCGACGTGCTGCACCGGGTGCAGGAGGCCTGGATCGAGCACAACGTGCCGCAATGCGGATATTGCCAGTCGGGCCAGATCCTCGCCGCCGTGGCGCTGTTGGAGCAGACGCCGCGGCCCACGGACGAGGATATCGATCTGGCCATGACGAACCTCTGCCGCTGCGGGACCTATCCCCGCATCCGCGCCGCCATCAAGACCGCATCCGGGCAGGAGGGCTGAACCATGGGTATCGGCAAGATCGTCCGCCGCACGTTCCTGGGCCTCGGCACCGCTGCCGTCGGCGGGGTCGCCTTCGGCGTCTGGTACTACAACCGCCCCTACGACAATCCTCTGGAGGCGGCCGAGGGCGAAGGCGTCTTCAACCCCTTCGTGAAGATCGCGGAGGACGGGACCATCACCGTCATCACCCCGCGCGCCGAGATGGGTCAGGGCATCCACACCACGCTCGCCGCGATGGTGGCCGAGGAGCTCAACGTCTCGCTCGCCGCGGTGCGGGCGGAGGTCGGGCCGAACGCGCCGGTCTACTACAACTCCGCCATGCTGGCCGAGGGCGCGATGCCCCCGCATTTCGAGGACGGCTTCGCCGCGCAGGCCCAGCGGGAGACGATGCGCGTCGTGGGCAAGCTCTTCGGCATGCAGGTGACGGGCGGCTCGTCTTCGGTCATCGATGGCTACGTGCGGATGCGCGAGGCCGGGGCCATGGCCCGCGCGGCGCTGATCGCCGCGGCGGCGGAGCGATGGGGTGTCGCCCCCTCCAGCCTGCGGGCGGAGAATGGCAGCGTGATCGACACCGCCAACGAGCGCACGGCGAGCTATGGCGAGCTGGCGCTCGCCGCCGCCACGGTCGAGGTGGATACGCCCGCGCTGAAGCCCGCCTCCGAATGGCGGGTGCTCGGCCGCTCGCAACCCCGCGTGGAGATTGGGGAGAAGGTGACGGGCGCCCCGATCTTCGGCATCGACGTCGAACTGCCCGACATGCTGCACGGCACGGTCGTGATCTCGCCCCGCTTCGGCGCGCCCGCACTCAGCGTGAACATGGACGCGGCCCGCGCCGTGCCCGGCGTGCGCGACGTGGTGGCAATCGAGACGCAGACCGGCCGCGGCTTCGGCATCATCGCGGATCACACCTGGGCGGCCTTCGAAGGCGCCCGCGCGCTCGAGGTCGAGTGGGGCGCCGCCCCCTACCCGCCCGATGACGAGGGGATCGACGCGCGGCTGGTCGAGGCGATCCAGGCCGATGCGGATCACGCGCTGATGGACAAGGGCGACGTGGACGCCGCCTTCGCCGATCCGCAAGGCAATTTGGTCGAGGCGGAATACGGCGTGCCCTACCTCGCCCACGCGACGATGGAGCCGATGAACGCGACGGCGCAGATCACCGATCAGGGGCTGGAGCTCTGGCTCGGCACCCAGGCGCCGGGGATCGTGGCGGGGCGCTGTGCCGCGATGCTCGGCCTCGAATACGAGCAGGTCACGGTGAACCAGCTCCACCTCGGCGGCGGCTTCGGGCGGCGTGGCGAGGTGGACTATCCGCTCTATGCCGCGGCCCTCGCCCAGCATGCGGACGGGCGGCCGATCAAGGTGACGTGGAGCCGGGAAGAGGACATGCGCCACGACACCTACCGGCCCGCCGCGCTCGGCCGCTTCCGCGCCGTGGTGCCGGAGGGGGGCGCTGCGACGGCGGTGGAGATGAAGATCGCCGCCCCCTCGATCATGGCGAGCGTGATCGCGCGGACCTATCCCAACCTCTCGGCCATGGGGCCGGACAAGACGATCACCGACGGCGCCTACAACCAGCCGGTCGCGATCGAGAACCACCGGGTCTCGGCCCATGTGGCGGACCTCGCGATCCCGGTCGGGTTCTGGCGAGCGGTCGGCAACAGCTATAACGGCTTCTTCCACGAAGGCTTCATGGACGAGATGGCGGAGGCCGCGGGCATGGACCCCCTCGCCTTCCGCCTCGCCATGATGGGCGACGACGACCGCCTCGCCCCGGCGCGCGCCTGCCTCGAGCGGGTGGCGGAGATGGCGGGCTGGGGCGAGCCCCTGCCCGAGGGCAAGGGCCGCGGCATCGCGCACATGCTCTCCTTCGGCTCCTGGGTCGCGATGGTCGTGCAGGTGGACGCGACCGAGGACATCCGGATCGAGAAGGTCTGGGTCGCCGCCGACCCCGGCACCGTGATGGACCCGCGCAACTTCCGCGACCAGATCATCTCGGGCGCGATCTTCGGCTTCTCCCAGGCGCTGGGACAGGAGATCAACTTCGCCGATGGCCGCGTGGTGCAGGAGAACTTCTGGGACTACACGTTCATGTCCATGGGCCAGTCGCCGGAGTTCGAGATCGACCTGCTGCAGACCGCGGACAAGATGGGCGGCGCGGGCGAGGTGGCGACGCCGCCGGCAGCCCCGGCCCTCGCCAACGCGATCCATGACGCAACCGGGCAGAGACTGCGCCGGATGCCGTTCAGCCGCGACGTGCGTTTCCTGCAGGTCTGAGGCCTGCGCCTGCAGCGGGCGTCGTATCTTGGATACTTGAAGACAGATGAAGGCGGGGCGCGGTTCCCGCCTTCATCTTTCCGGCAAATACGCAAGCGACGGTCCTGCCGGGTGGCCGCTCAGGCGGCGAGGCGCTGGCCCTGGGTGCCGGTGATCGTCGTCTCGACGATCTCGCCCACGGGCTGCGGGGAGGCGAAGGCGACCTCGGTGAAGCCTTCCGTCCGACCCATGTCGGGCGCTTCGGTCAGGACGCGGTGGGTGCGGTTTACCTGCGCTGCGAGGTGGCGGGCGACGGCATCGTCCCCGGCGGTGCGCAGGCGGGCGGCACGCTCCTTGATCGCAGCCTTCGCGACCTGCGGCATCCGCGCGGCGGGGGTGCCGGGGCGCGGGGAATAGGGAAAGACGTGGAGCCAGGTGAGCCCGCACTCCTCCACCAGCCGCAGGGAGTTCTCGAACATCGCGTCGGTCTCTGTCGGAAAGCCCGCGATGATGTCGGCGCCGTAGACGATGTCGGGGCGGGCCGCGCGCATCTCCGCGCAGAAGCGGATAGCGTCGTCGCGCAGATGCCGGCGCTTCATCCGCTTCAGGATCATGTCATCGCCCGCCTGCAAGGACAGGTGCAGGTGCGGCATCAGGCGCGGCTCGGTCGCGATGGCCTCGACCAGCGCCGGGTCCGCCTCGATCGAGTCGATGGAGGAGATGCGCAGGCGCGGCACGCTCGTCAGCTTCAGGATCCGCCGCACCAGATCTCCGAGGCGCGGCTCGCCCGGCAGGTCGGCGCCCCAGCTCGTGAGATCGACGCCGGTCAGCACGACCTCGTTGTAGCCCTTGTCGACGAGCCGCTGGATCTGTTCCACCACCACGCCCGCGGGGACGGAGCGGGAATTGCCGCGGCCGTAGGGGATGATGCAGAACGTGCAGCGGTGGTCGCAGCCGTTCTGGACCTGCACGTAGGCGCGCGACCGGGTGCCGAAGCCGTCGATCAGGTGACCCGCCGTTTCGGTCGCGGACATGATGTCGTTGACCTGTACGCGCTCGGTCTGACCGATGAAATCGGGGCCCTGCGCGATGCCCTCCCACGTCTCCGCCTGCATCTTTTCGAGGTTGCCGACGACGCGGGCGACTTCGTCCATTCCGGCGAAGGTTTCGGGCTCCGTCTGCGCGGCGCAACCCGTCACGATGACCTGCGCCTGCGGGTTGTCGCGCTTAAGGCGGCGGATGGCCTGCTGCGACTTGCGCACGGCCTCCGCGGTCACGGCGCAGGTGTTGACGACGACGGCGTCGCGCAGGCCAGCCTGAGCGGCGAGCTCCTTCATCGCCTCGGTCTCGTACATGTTGAGACGGCAGCCGAAATTGGTGAAGACCGGGGCGCTCATACCGCGCCCTCCAGGAAACTCGCGGTAAAGGTGCCGGAGAAGACGTGGGCGACCGGGCCGCTCATCCAGACGCCGTCGTCCCGCCAGTCGAGGCCGAGCGTGCCGCCGTCGAGCCGGATCGAGACCCGGCGCTCGGCCAGTCCCCGACGGGAGGCGGCGACGGCGACCGCGCAGGCGCCGGAGCCGCAGGCGAGCGTCTCGCCCGCGCCGCGCTCCCAGGTGCGCTGGCGCAGGGTCTGACGGTCGAGCACCTGCACGATCTCGACATTGGTGCGCTGGGGGTAGAGCGGGTGATGCTCGATGGTCGGGCCGAAGGTGGGCAGGTCCACGGCCGCGGCATCCTCCACGAAGAAGACGCAGTGCGGATTGCCCATGCCGACCGCGGAAGGCGCGCCCTCGATGGGCAATGCGTCGAGGTCGACGTCCTCGGCCAACGGGATCTCGCGCCAGTTGAGCACCGGCGGCCCCATGTTGACGGAGACGACGCCCGCGTCGCGCACGCCCTCCAGCACGCCGCGGCCGGTGCGCAGGGCGATGCGCTCGGCCCCCGCCTCGTCCATCAGCAGGGAGGCGACACAGCGGGTCGCGTTGCCGCACGCGTCGCTGAGCGACCCGTCGGCATTCCAGAAGGTGAGGTCTGCGTCCGCCTCCTGCCCCGGCCCGATCACCGCAAGCTGGTCGAAGCCCACGCCGCGGTGCCGATCGCCGATCGCGCGCACTTCCGCCGCCGTGGGCGCGCGCACGCCACGGCGCGCGTCGATCACGACGAAATCGTTGCCCGCCCCGTGCATCTTGAGGAACGGCAGGTCCTGTACGGCGTTGTCCATGCGCGCGATATACGCCGGGCCGGACGGGTTGACCATAGGGTCAGCCATGCCTCCACGTCATGGCAGGTCTTTGTTCGAAAAGGGCCCTTGACCCCTCCAAAGACCGTCGGTAGAAGCCGCGCATCGGTCGGGCCCGTAGCTCAGTTGGTAGAGCAGCTGACTTTTAATCAGTAGGTCACAGGTTCGAATCCTGTCGGGCTCACCACCGATCCTCTCTCCAGCGATACATCTGCAAGTTGTGCTAAGCGCCCGGAATGTCGTCGCTTTTCCGCCACGCTCGGCCGTTTCCCGCCGATGGGGCGGCACGACCCCTTTGCGATGTGCCCAAGCTGTGACAGTTTCAGGGCCAAGTGTTCAACAGCGGCGCGGAAGGGGCCGGCATGCGCAGCATATCTCTGCTTTTCACCGGGGCGGTCTTCGTGCTGAGCGGGTGCAATGTCGACCTGGTCCTGCCGCGCAGCGATCCACCCCAAGACGGCGAGATCCGGGTGATCGACCTCAACGACCGGACGCAGAACCGCGCCATCATCAACGGGCAGGAGGTCGGCTCTCAATGAGCCGCCGGACCGGCCTCCGCCCGGTGCTGCCAACTGGAAAACGAGACGCGTGCCGCACCGCCGACCTGCAGGCCCGCCGCGAAGGACGAGGATCGACCGACCCAATGACGATACGAGTTTTGCTTCTGGCGACGGCTGCGGGCCTCGGACTGAGCGCCTGCGGGCTGGGCGATACGCGCCTGCCCGAGCGGGTGGAGGAGCCGGGCGCCGCCCAGCCGGTGGCGACGACCGACCTCACGCTGCTCGCCGCCGCCGAGGGCAATTTCAACGACGGCCCGCCCGATGCGCTGCCCGGCCAGTGCTACGCCCAGGCGACCCGCCCGGCCCGGTTCGAGACGCGGTTCACCCAGGTGGTCGACCAGGAAGCGACCGAGCGGTTCGAGGTGATCCCGGCGACCTACCGCACCGAAACGGTGCCCGTGGTGGTCGAGGAGGCCTATACCCGCGTCGAGGTCATCCCCGCCGTCTACGACACCGTCACCGAAACCGTGGTGGTCGAGCCCGCGCGGGAGGAGACGGTGACCGTCCCCGCCGAGTTCCGTGAAGTGATCGAGCAGGTCCCCTCCCGCCCCGCCTACCGCGCGTGGGAGCCGTCGGGCCGCATCGTGCCGACGGGTTCGAATTTCAACGGCGGCCGGGTGATCGGGAACCGCACGCTCGCGGGCGGCTCCACCGAGACGCTGGTCGAGTATCCCGCGACCTTCGAGACGGTGCGCCGGCAGGAGCTGGTCCGGGCCGAGAGCACGCGCGTCGTCACCATTCCCGCCGTCACGCGGGAGGTCACGCGCCGCGTCGTGGTCGAGCCCGCGCGCACGGTCGAGGTCGTGGTGCCCGCCGTGACCCGTGATGTGGAGCGCCGGGTCGTCGACCGGCCCGAACAGATCGAGCGGATCGAGGTGCCCGCCACCTTCCGCACTGTCGAGGAGCCGGTGCAGGTCCAGCCCGCCGATCAGGTCTGGGTCAACGTGCTCTGCGACACCGCCTATACCCGCGTGCTGGTCCGCGACGTGCAGCGCGCATTGCGCACCCGCGGCTTCTACAATGGCGGCATCGACGGCGTGGTGGGGCCGCAGACGCGCTCCGCGATCCGGGCCTACCAGCTCGAGCTCGGCTACGACACGCCTGCCCTGACCATGGAGGCGCTTCAGGATCTCGGCATCACGTCCTGATCCGGGCTCCGTTCAGTTTCATCGGGCGTCCGGACACACCGGGCGCCCGTTTCGCTTCGGGAGATTGCCATGACCGGCCGCGCGCGGCTCGGCGCCGTCCTGTGGATGATCGGCGCGACATGCTCCTTCGCCGCGATGGCCGTCGCGGGGCGGGAGATCGCGGCCGATCACGACACGTTCGAGCTGATGCTCTACCGCTCGATCATCGGGGTGGGCATCGTGCTGGGCCTCGGCGGGCTGACGGGGCATCTGGGGGAGATCCGGTTCGCGCGGTTCCGGCTGCATCTCGTTCGGAACGTTGGACATTTCACCGGGCAGAACCTGTGGTTCTTCGCCGTCGCGACCATTCCGCTGGCGCAGGTCGTGGCCCTGGAGTTCACCACACCGCTCTGGGTCGCGCTGGCCGCTCCGCTGCTGCTGGGCGAGGCGCTGACCTGGCGCAAGGGGCTCGCGGTGCTGCTGGGCTTCGCCGGGGTGCTGGTGGTGGCGCGCCCGGGTGCCGTGGAGCTGGAGCCCGGCGTGATCGCCGCCGCCCTCTGCGCCATCGGCTTTGCCGTCAGCTACATCGCAACCAAGGCGTTGTCGGAGACGGAGACGACGACCGGCATCCTGTTCTGGCTGACGGCGATGCAGACGGTCTTTGCCCTGGTCTGCGCGGGTTTCGATGGGGACATCGCGGCACCGGTACGGGGCGCAGTGCCGTTCCTCGTGCTCGTCTCGATCTGCGGGCTGTCCGCACACTATTGCCTGACGCGGGCGCTGATGCTCGCGCCCGCCTCGGTGGTCGCCCCGCTCGACTTCGCGCGGCTGCCGCTGGTGGCGGTGGTGGGCTGGGCGCTTTATGGTGAACCCTTCGCGCTGGCGATCCTCGCAGGGGGTGCGCTGATCCTGGTTGCCAACTTCCTCAACCTGCGGAGCCCGGCGGTCACAGAGTCGAGATCTTGAGGCCCGCGACGCCGGCCACGATCGCGAAGATGGAGATGAGCTTCATCGCCGTCATCTGCTCGCCCAACAGCAGATAGCCGAGCAGCACGGTGCCGAGCGTGCCCACCCCGGTCCAGATCGGGTAGGCGACGCTGACCGGCAGCGTCTTCATCGCGAGCGTGAGGAACGTGATGCCGAGGATCACGGCGACCGCAGTCACCAGGGTCGGTGCGAGGCGGGTGAACCCTTCGGAATACTTCATGCTCATGGCGAAGGTGATCTCGAAGAGCGCTGCAATGCCGAGGAAAATCCAGGCAATCATGACGGGGATCCTTTGGTGAGAACGAGGGTGGGAAGGGCGGCAAGCGCCGCGTCGGGCGGATCACCGGCGGCGGCATGGACCATGGCACCGTCGGCGAGCAACAGGATCTGACGGGCGAGCGCTGCGGACGGCAGGTCGGCGCGGACCTCGCCCGCTGCCTGCCCTGCCCCGAGCCGGTCGGCGATCCGCGCCTCGATCCTGTCTGAGGTCGCACGCGCCGCCGCACGGAGCGGGTCCGGCAGGTCCATCTCCGCCAGCGAGCGGACCAGCAGGCAGCCGGGCGCGGCAGCATCGGCCGCGTCCCGGCGGAAGATCGCGGTGAGCCGCTGCAACGCCTCCGCCGTGTCTGGCGCGGCGAGCGCCGCATCGACCTCCGCCAACCGCCGCGTGGCATAGGCGTTGAGCGCCGCGGCGAACAGAGCGGCCTTGTCGCCGAAGGCGTAGCGCAGGCTCTGGCGGTGCAGGCCCGTCGCCTCCTCCAGCATCGGATAGGTCGTGGCGTGGAAGCCATGCGCGCGGAAGGTGTCGAGCGCGCGGGCCAGCACGTCGCCCTCCTCGAAGCTGCGGGGGCGGCCGGGGCGGCCCTCATCGACGTCGGATATTTGTGTACGCTCGGTCATGAACGGGAAATGTGTACGGTCGGTCATGAATTCAAGCGCCCTTCCCCCGTGCGCCCTCTCCATGCTAGGCGACGCGCGGAAACCGCACCGCATCAGGAGAGCGCGACATGAACATCGACAAGATCCCCGCCGGCAAGAACCCGCCCAAGGACATCAACGTGGTCATCGAGATCACGGGCGGCGCGGGCGGCGGGGCGCCGGTGAAGTACGAGATCGACAAGGACTCCGGCGCCGTCTTCGTCGACCGGATCGTCAACACGCCGATGTTCTACCCCTGCAATTACGGCTTCGTGCCCAACACCCTGCACGCGGACGGTGACCCGACCGACGTGCTGGTCCTCACCGATTTCGCGCTGGCGCCGGGCACCGTGATCCGCTGCCGCCCCGTGGGCGTGCTGAAGATGGAGGACGACGGCGGCATGGACGACAAGCTGATCGCCGTCCCGGTCGAGAAGGTCGATCCGTTCCAGGCCGGCATTCAGGACCTTACGGACGTGCCGGAGAAGACGCGCGAGCGCATCAAGCACTTCTTCGAGCACTACAAGGACCTCGAAGCGGGCAAGTGGGTGAAGGTCATCGGCTGGGGCGACAAGGCCGAGGCCGAAGCGATCCTGCAGACCTCCCTCGACGCGATGTCGAAGTAGTTTTCACCTAAAACCAGTGGTTGAACGCGCACCGCTCCGGGTAACCGGGGCGGTGTTTTCGATTGTGTTTGCGCAACAACATTTCAACCAGGGGGCCGCGTTGACGTGGCGTCCGATATTGACCGGATTTGTCGCACTTCGCACAGTCCCCTCACCTTTCACCAAAGCGTCACGCAAGAAGGCGCTGCATAGGCCCGCTAAGGGGGGACAACTCATGAAGAACATCACGAAGCTGATGTGCGCGACGGCTGCCGTCGCGGTCGCAGGGACCAGCGCCGGTGCCGCCGGCCTCGACCGCTCCGGCCAACCGATCAACATTCTGTTCGAGGAAGGCCGTTACGTGGAAGTCGGCGTCGGCCGCATCTTCGCGAACGTGGACGGCGTGGACCCGCAGGGCAACGAAACCGGCGATGGGCCGGAGGACTACACGATCTACAGCGGCGGCTACAAAGCCGACATCAACGACCAGTGGTCCTATGCCTTCATCCTCGACCAGCCCTACGGTTCGGACACGTCCTATCCCGACGAGGGTAGCATCTTCGACGGCACCTCTTCGGACCTGAACTCCCAGGCACTGACCGGCCTGCTGCGGTACCGCATGGCGAACGGCTTCTCCGTCTATGGCGGCCTGAAGCTGCAGCGCGTCGAGGCCGAAGCGACAGTCGGAGCGGCGCAGCTGCGTGCCGGGACGTCCGCACGGCTTGCGGCGGCCGGTGTTCCGGCTGCGGCGATCCCCGGTATCGTGGCAAACATCACCGACTACACCGTCGATGCGGATCCGGATATCGGCTTCGGCTACGTCGCCGGTGTCGCCTATGAGCGGCCGGAGATCGCGCTGCGCGTGGCGCTGACCTATCACTCCGAGGTCGAGCACCGGAACGACACGGTGGAGAACGGCGTCTTCATCGGCAGCACCGGCGCGCCGGTTGCGGTCACCGACCAGGCGAGCACCTCTGTGACCGAGTTCCCCGATGCGTTCACCCTCGACTTCCAGACCGGTGTCGCGCCGAACACGCTGGTCTTCGGCCGCATCCGCTATGCCGATTACGAGGAGTTCGAGCTGGCGCCCGAGGCGTTCACCGAGAATACCGGCGCGGCGATCGCGTCCTATGAAGAGAACGTCTTCGCCTACCAGCTCGGCGTGGGCCGCCGCCTGACAGACAACTTCTCGATGTCCTTCGCGGTGAGCTACGAGGAAGAGGGTCCGGCCGACGACGCCACGCCGCTGACCCCGGTCAACGGCCGCATCGGCTACACCCTGGGTGGCGTGTATGAGCGCGACCGGATGAAGATCACGGCCGGCATCAGCTACACCGATCTGGGCGACGTGACGGCGGACGACCTCGGCACGTTCGAGGACAACGACGCGCTGGCCGTCGGTGTCCGCGTCGGCTTCCGCCTCTGACAAGAACACCCCTGTGACTTTGAAGGCCCGCCCAGTTTTGGCGGGCCTTTTCTTTTGCGCGGTCGCGCAGGAAACGGGTGGTGAGCCGATCTGCGGCCCGCTAGCGTCCGCCGCATGACGCAGCAACAGACCATGTCCAACGCCGCCTGGGCGCAGCTCTTCCTGCTGGGGCTGATCTGGGGCGGCTCGTTTTTTTCCATCGCGATCGCGCTGAGGGAGATCGGGTTCCTGACCTCGGTCGTGCACCGGGTCGGGTGGGCGGCGCTGGTGCTGATCGCGGTGGTGGCGATCCGCCGCCACGCCCTGCCCCGCGGCTGGCAGGTCTGGGTCGGGTTCCTCGGCATGGGGCTTTTGAACAACGTGATCCCCTTCACGCTGATGGCCTGGGGGCAGACGCAGATCGAGACCGGGCTCGTCTCCATCCTGAATGCCGCCACCGCGATCTTCGGCGTGCTGGCCGCGGCACTCTTCCTGCGGGACGAGCGGCTGACGGTGCCGCGGGGCATTGGCACGGTGCTGGGCTTCGCCGGGGTCGCCACGATCATCGGGTGGAGCGCGCTGGCGAGCTTCGACATCCGCTCCATCGCGCAGCTCGCGGTGATCGGCGGCACGATCTCCTACGCGCTGGCCGGGGTCTGGGCGCGGGTGATGCTGAAGGGCCTGCCGCCGGAGGTCGCTGCGGCTGGCATGCTGAGCGCCTCGTTCGTGGTGATGCTGCCGCTCGCCTGGGCGGTCGAGGGCCCGCCATCGCTGGCGCTGCAACCGGCGACCTGGGGCGCCATCGGTTACTACGCCATCGTCGCCACCGCGGGGGCGTACCTCCTCTATTACCGCATCCTCGCCATCGCCGGGTCGGGCAACCTTCTGCTGGTCACGCTTGTGATCCCGGCGGTCGCGATCAGCCTTGGCGCGGCATTCCTGGGGGAGAGCCTGCCCGCGTCCGCCTTCGCCGGGCTGGCGCTGATCGCCGCGGGTCTCATCGTCATCGACGGCCGGGTGCACCGCGCCCTTTTCAAGCGGACGGCCAGCGGCTAATCCGGGTCGGCACCGCCCGGAGGACAGCATGATCTACACCACGCCCGAGAGCTGGCGCACCGCGCCGGAGAAGCGGGTTGCGCTCTTCGGCATGTCGGGCCTCGGCAAGACGCATGTGGCGGACCTGCTGCGCCGCACGGGGGGCTGGTTCCACTACTCCGTCGATTACCGGATCGGCACGCGCTACATGGGCGAGCACATCGTCGACAACTTCAAGCGCGAGGCGATGAAGGTGCCGTTCCTTGCGGAGCTCTTGAAGTCGGACTCGATCTACATCGGCTCCAACATCACCTTCGACAATCTCGATCCACTGTCCACGTATCTGGGCAAGCCCGGCGATCCGGCGCAGGGCGGCATCCCGATCGAGGAATACAGGCGGCGGCAGGAGCAGCACCGCGAGGCGGAGGTTGCGAGCCTCATCGACACCGTCCGCTTCGTCGAGCGGGGGCGGGAGATCTACGGCTATCCCCATTTCGTCTGCGATACGGGCGGCTCGATCTGCGAGGTGGTGGAGCCCGAGGACCCGGATGACCCGGTGATCGCGGCGCTCACCTCCGCCCTGCTCCTCGTCTGGATCAAGGGGGATGAGGCGCATGTGGACGAGCTCGTCGCCCGCTTCGACCGGCAGCCGAAGCCGATGTACTACCGTCCGGCGGAGCTTGCGCGGAACTGGGCCGACTGGCTGGCCGAGACCGGCGATGCGCCGGACAAGGTCGACCCCGACGCCTTCATCCGCTGGTCCTTCCGCCGGGTGATCGAAACGCGGCAGGCGCGCTATGCCGCCCTCGCCCGCCACGGCATCACGGTGGAGGCGGCGGACGTGGCCGCCATCCGCTCCGCCGCCGATTTCGAGCGGTTGGTGGCCGACGCGCTCACGAAGCGCTGACTTGCAGCCCCCGGCGGACCCGCCTACATCAGCGATCCGCCGGAAGGAGAAACCCCATGCCCATCAAGATCCCCGCCGATCTGCCCGCCCACAAGGTGCTGACGGACGAGGGCGTGATGGTCATGTCCGACGAACGCGCCGTGCGCCAGGACATCCGGCCGCTGCAGATCGCGCTCCTCAACCTCATGCCGATGAAGATCCAGACGGAGACGCAGTTCGCCCGGCTGATCGGGGCGACACCGCTGCAGATCGAACTCACGCTCATCCGCATGACCGAGCACCAGTCGCGCAACACCTCGCGCGAGCATATGGAGGCGTTCTACACCACCTTCGCCGAGGCGCGGGAGCGGCGCTTCGACGGGCTCATCATCACCGGCGCGCCGATCGAGCTGAAACCGTTCGAGGAGGTGAGCTACTGGGGCGAGCTGCAGGAGGTCTTCGACTGGACGCAGAGCCATGTGCACCACACGCTGGCCGTCTGCTGGGGTGGACAGGCGATGCTGCACCACTTCCACGGGGTGCAGAAGCACGCGCTCGACGCGAAGCTCTTCGGTGCGTTCTGGCATCGCGTCGGGGTGCCGACCTCGCCTTACCTGCGCGGCTTCTCCGACCGCTTCGTGGTCCCGGTGAGCCGGTGGACGGAGGTGCGCCAACCCGATCTCGACACCGCGGGGCTGACGACGCTGGTGGCGTCGGACGAGGCGGGGCCGTGCCTCGTCGAGGATCCGGCGCATAGCACGCTCTACATGTTCAACCACCTGGAATATGACAGCGGGACGCTGAAGCAGGAATACGACCGCGACGTGAAGAACGGGACGCCGATCAACGTGCCGGTGAACTACTACCCGGACGACGATCCGAGCCGGAGTCCGGAGAACCGCTGGCGCTCGCACGCGCATCTTTTCTATGGCAACTGGATCAACCAGATCTACCAGACCGTCTCCTTCGGCTGGGTGGACGGGTGACGCCGACCGGCGCGTTTCTCACGGTGGACGGCGCGCGAGTGCATTACCGCCGCGCCGGGTCCGGGCCGCAGCTGGTGCTGATCCACGGGGCCAACGGTAGCTTGCGGGACTGGTCGTTCCGGCTCTTCGACCGGCTGGCCGCAGCCTGGGACGTGGTGGCGTTCGACCGCCCCGGCCACGGGTTTTCGGATCGGATCCGCAGCGCCCACAACATCCACATGCAGGCCACGCATCTGCGCAAGGCGGCGGAGGCGCTCGGGATCACGCGGGCCGTCCTTTGCGGCCATTCCTTCGGCGGCTCCGTGGCACTCGCCTGGGCCGATGATGCGCCGGACAGCGTTGCGGCCCTCTGCCTGCTCGCCGCCCCCAGCCATGAGTGGGAGAGCACGGCCGGCCGGATCTACGCCCTCGCGGATGCGCCGGTTCTTGGCCCCGTGGCGAGCGCCGTGCTGCCGCGGCTCGCCGGGCCGAAGCTGGTGGAAGACGCGCTCGCCCGCGTCTTCGCCCCCGATCCGATGCCGGAGGGGTATCCGGACGCGCTCTCCCCGCAGCTCGCCCTGCGCTACCGCACCGTCCGGGCGAATGCCGCCGACATCAACCGGCTGAAACCGCAGCTCATCGCGATGACGCCGCGCTATCCGGCGCTCGACATGCCGGTGGAGCTTTTGCATGGCACCGACGATCTCGTCGTGCCGCTGCACATCCATTCCGAGCGCCTGATCGGCGCCCTGCCCCGCGCACGCCTCACACGGCTGGTGGACACGGGCCACATGCCCCATCATACCCGCTCTGACGAGATGTTCGCCGCGCTAGGGCGGTTGAGGGAGGCCGAATGGACCGCAGCCTGATCGGACAGGTCACCGACTACTACCAGAACGATGCGCCCAAGGCCGTGCGCGAGGCGATCGAGGAGGCGGGCAAGAAGGACATCCTGGCCCCCGGTTTTCCCTACGACGACCGGATGGACAAGGACGACTACGAGGCCGCCCTCGATCGGCTGCAGATCGAACTCGTCAAGATGCAGTCCTGGGTGGAGGAAAGCGGCGCCCGCGTCGCCGTGGTCTTCGAGGGGCGCGATGCGGCGGGCAAGGGCGGGGCGATCACCCGGTTTCGCGCCAACCTCAATCCGCGGGTGGCACCGACCGTGGCGCTCGCCAAGCCCACGGATGTCGAGCGCGGCCAGTGGTATTTCCAGCGCTACATCAAGCACTTGCCGACGACGGGGCGCATCGCCCTCTTCGATCGGAGCTGGTACAACCGCGGCGTGGTGGAGCATGTCTTCGGCTTCTGCACGCCGAAGGAGCGGGAGCGCTTCTTCGCCCAGGTGCCCGAGTTCGAGGAGATGCTGGTCGACGAGGGCGTGCACCTCTTCAAAATGTGGCTGACCGTGGGCCGGGCCGAACAGCTGCGCCGCTTCCTTGCGCGCGAGAGCGATCCCCTCAAGCAGTGGAAGCTCTCGGGCATCGACGTGCAGGGCCTCGCGAAGTGGGATGCGTATACGGCCGCGATCGAGGAGACGCTGACCCGCAGCCATTCCGACCACGCGCCCTGGGTCGTGGTCCGCGCCGACGACAAGCGGCGCGCGCGGCTCGCGGTGATCCGCCGGGTGCTGCACGCCCTGCCCTATTACGGCAAGGACATGGACGCGCTGGGCGAGATCGACCTCGCGATCTCGGGCGGGCCGGAGCTTCTGGTCGGCGATGCCTGAGAGGAAGGGCTATCACCACGGCAACCTGCGCCAGGCCCTGGTCGAGGCGACGCTGAGCCTGATCGAGGAGAAGGGGCCGAACGGCTTTACACTGGCGGAGGCCGCGCGGCTGGCGGGTGTGTCGGCCGCGGCGCCCTACCGCCACTTCAAGGGCCGCGAGGAGCTGATCGAGGAGGTCGCGCGGCAGGGCTACGAGATGTTCGCGGACCTTCTGGAGCACGCCTATGCGGGCGGGCAGCCTTCGCCCATCGCGGCGTTCGAGACGGTGGGTCGGGCCTATCTGCACTTCGCGCGGCGCGAGCCCGGCCACTACATCGCGATGTTCGAAAGCGGCGTGTCGGTGGCGGGCAACCCGGAGCTCGCCGCGGCCGAAGAGCGCGCGACGCGGGTGCTGACCCAGGCGGCCGAGACGATGACCGCCCACCTGCCCCCGGACCGCCGCCCCCCGCCCTCGATGGTCAGCCACCACATCTGGGCGATGAGCCACGGCGTCGTGGAACTCTTCGCCCGCGGCGCCCCGGGCAGCCGCGCGCCCTTCTCACCGGAGGAGCTTCTGGAGTCGGGCGTCGGCATCTACCTGCGCGGCCTCGGGGTCATTCCGGACGACGCCTAATGCTTCTGAGTACGCACGATCGAGGTGGCGTGCTGTTGGGGTAGAGCGAGGTTCGGTCTGGTCCCGGACGGCTAGACAGCCTCCAGTTACATTGCGAAGAAAACTACGTGTCTGCTCCCTCACCTTTGAAGAAGCCAAGCGCGTCGTCTATCTTCGAGACTGCGGTTGGTGCAGAAGGGATGCGGCACGCCGATGGCAGGCTCTCGACGAGCAGAGCGGTGGCCCATGCGCCCTAGGCTTGCACAGAGGCTCGCACCTAGCGTCAGCTTCCAGAGCCGCCCGACCTCGCCACCTTCCTTTCCGCTCCACCCACACCGGAAGAGGGCGGCCGGTTTGCGCACGCGTTCAGCCGAGCGCCCTTATCCTCCGCGTCACCCGGCATCCCGCGCCGCATCGGGTGAGGATTTGGCGAGGCGGGCGTGGGCGGGGAGTTGGGCGTAGGCGGCCAGTTCCTCCAGGTCCATCGGCTTGCTGAAGAACCAGCCTTGCAGCGCGTCGACGCCCATCGCGCGCAGGACGCTGACCTGCTCCATCGTCTCGACCCCTTCGGCGACCACCGCGATCTCCAGCGAGCGGGCGATGTCGATGATGGCGCTGATGACCTTGCGGGCGTGTTCGGACTCCACCACCCCGGCGACGAACTGGCGGTCGATCTTCATCCGGTCGGGGGAGACGCGCAGCAGGCTGATGATCGAGGCGTAGCCGGTGCCGAAATCGTCGACCTCGATGCCGATCCCCATCTCGCGCAGGCTGTCGATCTGCCATTTCCAGCTCTCGTCGATCTCGTCGAAGAGGATCGTCTCCACCAGTTCGAAGCTGAGCTCGCCCGGTTCGAGCTTCAGCCCGCGCAGGCTGTCGAGGAGCCGGCCGTCGGCGAGCCGCTGACCCGAGACGTTGACCGAGAGGTGCGGGATGTTGTGGCCGTCCGCGCGCAGGCCTCGGATTTCTTGAATGGCGCGGCTGAGGATCACGGCGTCGATGTCGGCGATGCGGTCATGGCGCTCCGCCACCGCGATGAAGCGGCTGGGGAGCAGCAGCCCGTCCTCGGGATGGCGCCAGCGGGCCAGCGCCTCGACCCCGCAGAGCTCCAGCGTGCGTGCGTCGATCTGGGGTTCGTAGAACGGGCAGAACTCGTTCTCCTCCAGCCCGCGGCGCACATCCTCGGCGAGGCGCAGATCCTCGCGCATGTCATCGTTCATGCCCGCAGAGAAGAGTTCGACGCGGCCCCGCCCCTCGGTCTTCGCGCGGTAGAGCGCCATGTCGGCGTTGACGAGAAGCTGATCCGGCGCGGCGTCGTCGGAGGGCATCGCGACACCGACCGAGGCGCCGATGCGGCATTCGAGGCCCTTGTAGCGGATGGGATGGGAGAGACGCTCGACCAGCCGTTCCGCGAGATCGAGGATCGGGGCGTCGTCGCCGTCATGGGGGCAGAGGATGGCGAATTCGTCGCCACCGACCCGGCTGACGAAATCGCCGAGCCGGCTCACCTGGGTCATGGTGGTGGCCACCTGCCGCAGCACGTGGTCGCCGGCGAAGTGCCCGTAGGTGTCGTTGATCTGCTTGAAACGGTCGAGGTCGATATGGAGCACCGCGATCCGCTCGCCCTCCCGCTCCGCCTCCTTCAGCCGCTTGTCGAGGTAGCGGCGGTTGGCGAGGCCCGTGTGGGCGTCGTGGAGGCTCACATACTCGATCTTCTCCTTCGCCTCCTCCAGCAGCAGGGCCTTCGCCTCCGCCTCGCTTTTCAGGCGGCGCAGTTCGGCGAGCGCGCTTTGCTGTTCGTCGTGATAACTGGTGATCTCGAAGACGAGGCCGACGATGCCGGGCGAGCCATCGGGCAGGGTCACGCAGACCTTTTCCACGATCCAGCGGCGGCCGTCCTCGCCATAGCGGTGGCCGGTGACCCGCCCCTCGCTGACGCAGCGGTCGTCTTCGGCGGCGAACTTGCGGGCGGAGGCGGCGTCGAAGACCTCCTCCCCCGTGCGGCCGACGATATCGTTCTTGTCGACATATCGGCGGAAGGCGCGGTTGGCGAAGAGATAGACCTCGTCCAGCGTCTTCACGAAGATCGGCGAGTGCGACAGCTCCACCGCCTCCGCAAAGGCCTCCAGCATTGCAGGATCCATCTCGTAATGCACGTCGCCGCCCCCTGTCCTGTGTCTCCGGGTGGCGGTAACCCTAGCCGCAAAAGCGTTAGCAGGCCGTTTACGGCGGCAAGACGCGATATTTCGGATGCACGCCCTTGAACCGCGGCATCCGGTCGCCCACCTATGTGAATGTAAATAACATTTACATCACAAAGAGGACACCGATGACAACCGCGACCGCCTATCTCCACAATGCCGAAAGCTGGCTCGATCAGCGCGGCAAGGGCGCCTGGATCGCCGCCATGGTGCTCGGCTTCATCGTCTTCTGGCCCGTGGGCCTCGCCCTGCTCTTCTACATGATCTGGAGTAACCGCATGTCCTGTTCCAAGAAGCACTCCCGCTGGGGGAAATCCTATCGCCGCACCTATTCGCGCTCGTCCGGCAACTCCGCCTTCGACGCCTATCGCGACGAGACGATCCGCCGGCTGGAGGAGGAGCAGGAGGCGTTCCACGCCTTCATGGAGCGGCTGCGCAATGCCCGCGACAAGGCGGAATTCGACCAGTTCATGAACGAGCGGCGCGACAACCCGCGCCAGGATGACATGAACGGCGACCAGAACGGTCCCGGGACGGCAACCCCACAGTCGGCCTGACGACCGCGGCGCGGCCCCTCTCCCCCCTTGGGGCCGCGCTCCTATATCAAGATCTATGGCACCACACCGCCGCTGCACGAGAGGACCACATGAGTCAGACGCGCGCCTACAATCCCAACTACCGCCCCGTGGGCGGGCTGCCCGATCCGGACACCGATCCGCAGTTCTACGACGGTGTGACAGCGCGGCGCTTCTTTGCCTGGATCATCGACGTAGTGGTGGTCTGGGGTCTTTGGCTGGTGCTGGGCCTTCTGACATTCGGCCTTGGCTGGCTTCTGCTGCCCTTCTTTGCCGTGGTGGACTTCGCCTACCGCACGCTCAGCCTCTCGGGTCGCTCGGCTACGTGGGGCATGCGGATGATGGGGATCGAGCTGCGCGATGGCTTCGGCCAGCGCTTCGGCCTCGGCCAGGCGCTCGTGCATACCGGCCTTTATACCGTGTCGCTGATGTTCATGGTGAGCCACGTCGTCTCGATCATCTTGATGGTGGTGACGGCCCGCGGACAGGCCCTGCACGACATCCCGCTGGGATCGACAGCAATCAACACACCTGTTGATTGACAGGCGATGGACCCTGACCCACTCTACGTGGGTCAGGGACACCTGCGCGTCCCGGCTGCCATCGGGTTTTCATGCGTCATCTGCCTCCTAACGTACCGCAGTTCTATGTGACGGCGCCGCAACCCTGCCCCTATCTGGCGGGCCGGGTGGAGCGGAAGCTGTTCACGGCGCTGCAGGGGGCCGACAGTCAGAGGCTGAACGACGCGCTGTCCCGCCAGGGCTTCCGCCGCTCGCAGAACGTGCTCTACCGCCCGTCTTGTGCCGATTGCTCCTCCTGCCTCTCGGCCCGGCTGCGGGTGAGCGATTTCAGCTTTTCGCGCAACCAGCGGCGGGTGATGAAGCGCAACGCGGATCTGACCCGCAACGGCACCTCCCCCTGGGCGACCGAGGAGCAATATGCCCTCTTCCGCCGCTATCTCGACCACCGGCACGCGGATGGCGGCATGGCCGACATGGACATGTTCGAGTTCGCCGCGATGATCGAGGAGACGCCGGTCAAGAGCCGGATCATCGAGTATTCCGACGACCAGGGCAACCTGCTCGCCACAGCACTGACCGATGTGCTGGAGGACGGGGTGTCGATGGTCTACTCGTTCTTCGAGCCCGATGCGCCCAGCCGCTCGCTCGGCACCTATCTCATCCTCGACCATGTGCGCATCGCGCGCGAGGCGGGGCTGCCTTACGTCTATCTCGGCTACTGGGTGCCGGGGTCCGACAAGATGGCCTACAAGGCCCGCTTCCGCCCGCTGGAGATCTATCTGGGCGGCCAGTGGCGGGAGATCGAGGATCCCAACGCGCTCGACATGGGCGCGCATCCCCTGTCGCTGGACCCGATCCAGGACCAGGTCGCGGCGATCCAGCTTCCCGACGGCAAGGTGTGATCGGACCGCAGGTCCAAAAAGTTCCGTTCTTGCGAAAAATTATTTCTGTGAACTTCTGTCGCAGCTCCTCGTTTACCACCTGCATCCGGCTGATCGGCCAATGCGAGAAGTAACAAGGGGAGTAGTTCCCATGACCATCGTTAAGCATACTCTGATTGCCACGACCATCCTCGGCCTCAGCGCCGGTGCCGTTTTCGCGCAGAACGCGGGCACCCGGGTGGACACGACGACGACCATCGAAGAGAACACGACCGGCGCGCTGGACGCGATCGGTGACGCAGCCGCCAAGACCGGCGACATCGTGACCGACGGCGTCGGCGGCGCCGTGGAGCTGGTCGGCGAAGGGATCGAGGCGACGGACCGCGTGCTCGGCGCCCCCGCCACCGCGACCGGTGACGCCATCCAGGGCGGCGGCGAGCGCATCAGCAACCTGCTCACCAGCAGCCAGGACACGATCACGACGCGCGCGCAGGTGACCTCCGTCGTGCCGGAGAGCGAGCTGGAAAGCCGCATGGCCGACGGCACCGCGGTGCACGACCTGCCGAATACCGAGCTGATCGGCGAGTATGTCGTGACGCTGGACGGCACGACCATCGGCCGGATCGAGCGCATCGACCGCACCTCCGCCGGTGAGATCCGCGCCCTGCGGGTCGAGACGGTGGCCGAGACCGAGACCATCCTTCAGATGGTGCCGGACGCGGCCTTCAAGACCGAGGAGAACGTCACCCTCGCGCTGACCGACGAAGAGTTCGTCGCGACGCTGGAGGCGGGCGGCGCCCTCTGATCGAGATATGACACGCGGCCCGCATCCCTTGCGGGCCGCACACCCTAACCCACCGCAGCGACATCCTTTTTTCCTTTTGTTGCAACGATCTGCCCCGTGGATCGTTGGTGAGGGGATGGGGCAATCGCTTCACCGATAGAGACGGGAGATACTTTCATGATGAAGATTTTTGCAACCGCAGTCAGCCTTGCCGCCCTGATGGGTGCGGCCCACGCACAGACCACCGCAGCACCTGTCGAGGGCAATGAGCCCGCGGGCGTCAGCGTCGTCGACACGCCGGCCGAGGCGATCAACGACACGCTCGACGGGGCCGATGCCGAGCTCACCACGCAGGCCGACATCCTGGCCATCGTGACGCAGACCGAGCTCGAGGCCCGCATGGCCGAGGGCACTGAACTCCAGAACCTCGAAAATCTCGAGATCATCAACGAGTTCGTCTACACGATGGACGGCACGCTGGTCGGCCGCATCGAGTCCCTGCAGCGCGACGCCGCCGGTGATGTCGGCCTCGTTGAACTGGGCGTCGAGACCCAGGAGCACCCGATCCAGTTCCTGACCGACACGATGATGAAGACCGATGACGGCATTGTGCTGGCCATGACGGACAGCGAGTTCGAGCAGATCATGATGCTGAACGACGCCGAATAAGCGCGTCCGACACGTTTCCAAGGGCCGCCCGGGAGAACTTCCGGGCGGCTTTTTTCATGGCCGGATGAAGAGCGCGGAAGAAATCAGCGTTAACAAGACCACCGCGAACATGTGCCGCAGACCGATAAAGCTCTTTAAAATAGGGATGCGGCTCAAATCTGATCGAAGTTTTCAGCAGATTTTAGTCAACCGCGCCGAAATTAACCGCAACCAAAGGCGATTTCATCGGTAAGTCCCCGAATGGAACGCGATGGGTGGGGAGGACGCGATGTCCGGCAAGATGACAACGGCGATCAGTATCGCGCTGATGGCCATGACGGGCCTCGCGGCGCCGATGCATGCGAATACCGTGCGGTTCGGGGGAACCGTCGGGCAGGACGGGCGGACGCGGGCGAACACCGCGCAGCAGGTGCGGATCTACACCGCGCACGCCACCAACCCGCAGGAGGAGCTGGCCGCCGCGCAGGAGCGGGTCGCCCAACGTCTCGCCGCCGCTCAGCAGAGGATCGAGGCGCTGCGCGCGCAGGGGGAGCGCTACGCGGCACAGATGCGGACCGAGCCGATCCCGGAGACGACCTTCGGCCACCTGATCGGCCGCCCGGTCGAGGGTGCGAACGGCGAGCTGCTCGGCGTCGTGGAGACGCTGCGCTACGACCGCTTCGGCTGGGTCAACGCGGTCCGGATCCTGCGCGCGGACAATGGCGAGATAGCGGAGTTCGCCATCGCCCGCGACACGCTGCAGAGCGACAGGATCGTGCTCGGCGTCACCCGCCGCGCCTTCCTCGATATGCTGGAGGCCTCTGCGCACCCCTCCTGAGGCGCGCCATACCAGCGCTTAGCTCAGCCAGTCCGGCACGATCGTCACGATCCACGGCATGGCCCAGAGGAGTGCGAGGCCGAGCACCTGGATCCCGACGAAGGGCACCACCCCACGATAGATATGGCCCGTCGTGACACTCTTCGGCGCCACCCCCCGCAGGTAGAAGAGCGCGAAGCCGAAGGGCGGCGTCAGGAAGCTCGTCTGCAGGTTCACCGCGATCATGATCGTCACCCATTTCGGATCGAGCGTCCCGCCGTAGATCACGGGGCCGACGATCGGGATGACGATGTAGATGATCTCGAGGAAATCGAGCACGAAGCCCAGGATAAAGAGGACGAGCATCACGATCAGGAACACCTTCTGCTCGTTGTCGATCGAGCGCAGGAAGTCCTGGATGTACTCCTCCCCGCCGAAGGAGATCAGCACGAGGTTAAGGATCTGGCTGCCGATCAGGATGGCAAAGACCATCGCCGTGACCTTCGCCGTCTCCCGCACCACCGGGGTGAGCACGTGGCCCGTGAACAGGACCCAGCAGGCGTAGAGCAGCCCGAGGATCGCGGTGAAGTAGCATGCAATGGCCACGAGGAACGCGATCCGGTCCTCCATCTCCACGATCACGAGGTTCATCCGCAGATCGAAATTGGTGCCGAGGATCAGCATCAGCGCGATGGCGAGCGCGGTGACCAGGATCGGCGTCGTGGACTTCCCCTGATCCTCCAGCTTGCGGAAGGCGGCGAGGAGCAGCGCACCGGCCGCCCCGAGCGCCGCGGCGGGCGTCGGGTTGGTGATGCCGCCGAGGATCGAGCCGAGGACGGCCACGATCAGAACCAGCGGCGGGAAGACGACGCGCAAGAGCTCGTTCTGCCCCAGACGCTGCGCGGCGATGCGGCCCGACCAGAGCAGGATCGCATAGGGAATGGCGAGGATTAGGAACGTGTCGCCCGGGCTCGCCACCGGCGAGATGAAGAGCGCGTCGAAGAGCAGCCCGAGCCCGATGCCCCCGGCGCCGACCAGCAGCGGCCAGGCGGGCGCGCGGGGTGCGACCCCGGCGGCGAGCGCGAAGACGAGACCGGCGAGCACCCAGACCACCATCAGCGAGGAGGACAGCGGTGCCGCGTTGGCGATGGCCTCGGCGCGGGCCGCAGCCAGCTCCTCCGCGGTCAGCGGCACATCCTCGGCCTGCCCACCGCCCGCGGCGTCGATCTCCGCCTGCTGGGCGACTGCGGCGTCCCATGCCTCCTGCCCGTGACGGAAGATCATCGCCTCCTGACAGGTCTCCGATACATTGGTGCGCAGGTCTGCCTGCTGCGTCTGCTGGGCGGCGCTGGCGAGGTTGATCCCCTGCCCGCCCGCGAGCCCGACCTGGCCGAGGCCGATGGCGAACAGGATCACGGCGACCGGCACCGCGAGGAACCAGGTGAGGTTGTGGTAGGGGCCTACCATCTCCACATCCCGCCGCTCGGTCTGCACCGGCGGTGCCTTCTCCGGGCGGAAGAGCGCGAAGCCGAACGCGTAGGCGCCGTAGAGGAAGGCAAGGAAGACACCCGGCAGGATCGCCGCCTGGAAGAGCGTGCCGACGGACAGAACCGCAGGCTCTCCCAGATAGGTGAGCGCGTCCGAGCAGCCGAAGCTCTGCGCCCGCGTCTCCTGCGCAGTGGAGTAGAGATCGCCCGCCAGCGTGCCAAGGAGGACGATCACGATGGAGGGCGGGATGATCTGCCCCAGCGTGCCGGAGGCCGCGATCACACCTGTCGAGAGCTCCGGCGAGTAGCCGTTGCGCAGCATCGTCGGCAGGGCCAGCAGGCCCATCGTCACCACGGTCGCCCCGACGATGCCGGTGGAGGCGGCGAGGAATGCGCCCACGACCACGATCGATACGGCGAGGCCGCCCGGCAGTGGGCCGAAGACCCGCGCCATGGTGGTGAGCAGATCGTTGGCGATGCGCGAGCGCTCCAGCGTGATGCCCATCAGGACGAACATGGCGACGGCCAGCAGCGTCTCGATCGACGGGCCGGCAAAGACCCGCTCGTTCATCCGGTTGGTGATGTTGGAGATCGTCCGGTCGAAGGCCCGCTCCCACCCCTGTGGGAAGAGCGGCTGCTCATATGTCGGCAGATCCGGGTATCGGAAGAGCGAGATGGACTCGCGCGCCACCCCCTCGGCCAGCAATGCCGCGTATTCCGCCGAGCGGTCGTCGACCGCCTGGTGGATCAGCACGCCCGCCTCGGACAGCGCGGCAAGGATGCCGAAGGAGATCACGCCCGCCCCGCCGATGGCGAAGGCCACCGGGTAGCCCGACATGATCGCCGTGAACAGGCAGGCGAAGGTGATGATCAGGCCGACCTCGACCCCGTCCAGACCGAAAAGCATTTACGTCAGTCCCCTAGTGAATTTCGGCCGCGGTCTCGGCGATCTCGTCGCCGAGCCGATCCTTGTCGAGATATTTGCCTTCGCTCTCCGGCCCCTCGATGAACTCCAGGAGGCTGCGGTAGAACCAGCTCCACGCCATCACGAACATCAGGCCCGCGAAGCTCACGATCAGGACCTTGAAGAGGATGTACGCGTCAAAGCCGCTGGGGCTGAAGCCGATGGTCTCGATGTTCCAGCGCACGGCGCGCGCGCGCGTCATCAGCCGCTCCAGATTGTCGGTGGCCGAGACCGGCGGCGTGATCATGTTGCGCCACATGAAGAACCAGGCGAAGAGCCAGATGATCACCATCACCGGCATCATGAAGAGCATCGAGCCGATCATGTCGATCACCCGCTTGGTGCGGAAGCTCGCCCCGGCATAGAAGAGATCGACCCGCACATGCCCGCCCTGCACGAAGGTGTAGGCGACGCAGAGGGCCACGATCATCGCGTTGTAGAGCTTCAGCCCCTCGGACCACCACGACACGTCGCGGGTGAAGATGATGTCGCCGACGCCGAAGCTGATCGCGCTCTCGCGGAACAGGCCCTGCAGGAACACGACCATCACCTGCTGGAGCACCATGACGAGCCCCGCCCAGGCGAAGAAGCGACCGAGCCAGTTCTGCCCGAACTCGATGGACCGCACGACGCCCCACAGGAACGGCCGGTGGATGAGCCCCGCGATCAGGATGCCGATGAAGATCGAGAGGGTCGCGAAGAAGAGCTCGCTCGACGCGCCGTAATAGACGAAGCGCATCAGGTTCTCGCGGTCCTCCCAGGCCAGCCAGGCGGAGGGATTGGCCAATGCGATGAAGATGCCGGAGAACCCGGACCAGAGTTCTATGAAAAACCAGCTCAATGCCTCGAGCATTGGACCCTACCTGCGTCGGACTGCGAAATGCGAGAACGGGCGGATGCGCGGCGGCGTCCGGCCCGGTGGTGCCGGGGGCGCGCGACGGCGCACCCCCGGTCGGATGGATCAGCCCAGCACGCGGTCGCGCTGTGCCGTGTAGACGCCCGAGGACCGTGCGATCCAGCCCGAGGACTTCTGCATGGAGTCCATCGCGGAGTTGTGGATGCGGGCGTAGAGCTCGTCACCCATGTTCTCCTCCAGCACCTCCTGGGAGGCCTGGCCGAACGCATCCCAGACCTCGTCCGGGAACTCCTTCAACTCGACGCCGGCGGACTGCAGACGCTGCAGCGCGGCCCCGTTCTCGGCCATGAACTGGGCGAGGTTGATGGAGTGTGCCGCGGCCGAGACGTTCTCGATGACCGCCTTGTGCGCGTCGGAGAGCTCGTTCCACACGTCGAGGTTCGTGGCAAGCGACAGGGCCGCGCCCGGCTCGTGGAAGCCGGAGGTGTAGTAGATCTTGGTGATCTCCTGGAAGCCCGCCTTCTCGTCCGCCCAAGGGCCGATCCACTCGGTCCCGTCGATCGCACCGGAGGACAGCGCCTGGTACACTTCGGCACCGGGGATGTTCTGCACGGAGGCGCCGAGGCGGCCGAGCGCCTGGCCGCCGAGGCCCGGCATGCGGAACTTGAGGCCGTTGAAATCCTCGGGCGAGGCGATCTCGCGGCTGAACCAGCCACCGGCCTGCGCGCCGGTGTTGCCCGCGATGAAGGAGTGGATGTTGAAGATCTCACCCAGCTCGTGGTGCAGCTCCTTGCCGCCCATCCAGTAGTACCAGTTCTGGATCTCCTGCGCCGTCATGCCGAAGGGCACGGCGGTGAAGTAGGCAAAGCCCGGGTGCTGGCCGACGAAGTAGTAGTCGGCACCGTGATACATGTCCGCCTGGCCGGAGGCGACGGCATCGAACACCTCGAACGCGCCGACGAGCTCGCCCGCGGCCTTCAGGTCGATGGTCAGCGCACCGTCGGTGGCGGCCGTGATCATGTCGGCGCAGTACTGCGCGCTGTCATGCACACCGGCGAGGCCGCGGCCCCAGGTGGTGACGAGCGTCAGCGTGCGGCGGCCCTGCGCGTAGGCCGGGGCGGCCAGCGCGGTGCTCGCGGCCGCGGCCGAGCCGCCGATCGCGGAATTCTTCAGGAAAGAGCGACGATCCATGGATACCTCCCAGTAGCGCCCACCCTTTTGAATGGGCGGATCGAATAATGGCGCGACCGTAGCGAGTGAGGTGCGGGGTTCCAATACCTACAAACCCGTAGAGGGTACATGGATTGAAACCTGGCCGCCCTATCTCGTCCCCGAAGCGCCTTGGAAGGGAGCATATCATGAAACGGCAGGGCATCCATCGCGGCGCGGGGGACGGCACCCCGAACACCGCCTTCGGCATCGCGCGCACCATCTCGATCAGCGCGGCAGAGACCGGAGGCGCCTTCGGCGTGTTCCGCGAAACGGTGGAGGAAGGCCAGGGCCCGCCGCTCCACATCCACTGGCGCGAGCACGAGCTCTTCACCGTCCTGTCGGGCCGGGTCCGCTTCGTCTGCGGCGAGGACGAGTTCACCGCCGGCGAGGGCGATCTGGTGATGATCCCGCCGGGGCTGCAGCACACATTCGTTGGGGTGGAGCCTGCGGGCTCGGTGGTTCAGGTGATCCTGACGCCGGGCCGCGGGGCGGACTTCTTCGGGGAGACCGAAGGGCTCAACCCCGCCGAGGACAAGGCGCGGGTCGAGGAGATCGCGGCGGCCTACGACCTCGAGTTCGTGGGGCCGCCGCTTCGGTAGGATCGCATCAGGCCCGCGCACCCCGTGCCGTGATCGAGCTGTGCGCGGGCACGGGTGCCGCGGTGCGCACTGGCTTCTCCGCCGCCGTGCGGCCCATGTCCCCTGCCCGCTCGATCCAGCGCGACCGGTCGCGCGGCGTGGAGCTCTTGACCGAGCCGAACTGCACGATCTTGCGCGGCGTGATGCCGCAGAAGTCGAGCACCTGGTTCTTGAGCATCCGCCGTCCCGGCTTGCGGTAGAGCCAGGTGTCGAGCCAGGGCGGCGTGTCCGAGGTCAGGATCACGTCGCCGGTGCGGCCTGCCAGGAGCTTGTCCCACCACATGCTGTCCTTGCGGTACTTGAAGCCAAACCCCGGCACGAGCGCCTTGTCGAGCACGGCCTTCGCCATCGCCGGAATGCTCGCCCACCAGTACGGGAAGACGAAGAGGACGTGGTCGGCCCAGGCCATGTTCTCCTGCCAGGCCACCAGATCCGGATCGATCTCCTGCCGCCCGACATAGCCCGGGAAGTTCGGATCGAACTGCATGTCGGCGAGGTTCTGGCGCCGCACCTCGGCGCCTGCGGCGCGGGCCTCGGCCTCGTACCGGTCGGCGAGCGCGCCGCACAGGCTCTCCGCCCGCGGATGGCCGACCCAGATGAAGATGCGCTTGGTCATGGGGTTCTCCTTTCGCTTTACACCGTGTCAATTGACACGATGTCAAATGCCAGTAGATTGACACCATGTCAAGTGCAAATGAAACGACCCGCGATCGCCTGCTCGCCGCCACCTGCACCCTGCTGGCGCAGTCCGAGGGGAAGCCCGTGCGCCTCTCCGACATCGCGAAGGAGGCGGGGGTGAGCCGCCAGGCGCTCTACCTCCATTTCGACAACCGCACCGATCTTCTGATCGCCGCAGTGCGCCATGTGGATGCGACCTCCGACATGGATGCGCGGCTGGAGGAAAGCCGCACGGCCGCGACGGGCCGCGCCCGGCTCGACGCCTATGTCCGCGCCTGGGCCGACTACATCCCGGTGATCCACCCGGTCGCCCGCGCCCTCCTGCTCGCCCGCGAAACCGACGAGGCGGCGGCCGCCGCATGGGACGACCGGATGGAGGCGATGCGCGAGGGCTGTGCCGCCGCCGTTGCCGCGCTCGCCCGCGACGGCGACCTGCGGACGGATCTGGAGGCGGCGGCGGCGACCGATCTGCTCTGGACCCTGCTCCACGTCCGCAACTGGGAGCATCTGCATCTCGACTGCGGCTGGAGCCACGACGCCATCCGGCGCGAGATCGCGGAGGCCGCCCGGCGCGTCCTGCTTACGCAGCCCGCTTGATCCCGCCGCCCGCCTCGCGTCTTATGTGGCACCTGTGGGGGATGTGGAATGCGGGTGAGCCTGCGCGACAGAATGCGGCCGAGCTACGGGCAGAAGGTGTTCCTTCTGGCCACGCTGCCGCTCGTCCTCGCGGTCGCCTGCATCGCGACGCTCGTCGCCTACCAGTCCCGTCAGCTCGCCGAGGAGGAGATCGCCTTCCTTGAGGAGACGCTGCTGGAGACCAAGCAGGCCGAGCTGCGCAATTACATGAGCCTCGCGCGCAACGCGATCTACCACATCTACGGCCCTGCCGGACCGGATGACGAGGAGGCGAAGGAGCGCGCGGCCCAGATCCTCGCCGCGATGACCTACGGCAAGGACGGTTTCTTCTTCGTCTACGATTATGACGGGACGAACCTCGTGAGCTCCAAGCAGACGGAGCTCATCACCCGCAACTGGATCGACCTGACCGACAGCACGGGCACGCCGGTCGTGCAGCCCCTGATCGACCTCGCCCGGCGCGGCGGGGGCTACCACGAATATGTCTGGCCCAAGCCCTCGACCGGAGAGGAAAGCCCGATCGTCAGCTACGTGATCGGCCTGCAGGACTGGCGCTGGGCGGTGGGCACCGGCATCTTCATCGACGATGTGCGCGCGGAGGTCGCGGCCACGCGGGCGGAGATGGAGGCGCGGATCCGCGACACCTTCCTCTGGATCGCGGCCATCACCTCCGTCGTGCTGCTCGGCGTCTTCGCCTCCGGCATGCTCATCAACATCCGCGAGCGGCGGCTGGCCGACAGCAAGCTCGCCGTGCTCACCCAGCGGATCGTCGACACGCAGGAGGAGGAGCGCGCGAGGGTCGCGCGCGAACTCCATGATTCCATTTCCCAAATCCTCGTCGGCATCCGCTACGGGCTGGAGCTCGCCCTGCGCCGGATCGACGGGGGCGGTGCCGTGAAGCCGACGCTGGAGAAGGCGGGCGACCAGCTCAACCTCGCCATTCACGAGGTGCGCCGGATCAGCCGCGACCTGAGGCCCGCGGCGCTGGATGACCTCGGCCTGTCGCCAGCGCTCAAGACCTTGTGCGAAGAGTTCGAGACGCGTACAGGCATCCGCACGCGGCTCGACACGGTGGCGCTGCGCAACTCGCTGAGTGCCGAAGGCAAGACCGCGCTCTTCCGTGTGGCGCAGGAGGCGCTGACCAATATCGAGCGGCACGCGGGGGCGACCGAGGTCAAGCTGCGCATCAAGCCGCACCGCCGCGGTGCGGCGCTCACCATTTCGGACAACGGCCGCGGCTTCGCCCCGCGGCGGCAGGGACAGGGGATCGGGCTGAGGAACATGGCCGAGCGTATCGAGCATCTGGGCGGAACCTTCCGCATCTCCTCCTCGCCCGAGGGCACGCGGATCGAGGCGAACCTGCCCGCGCACCACCTGACCTCTGGCGCGCCGGCGCGGGAGACGGCGGAGGCATGAGCCGCATCCGCGTCCTGCTCGCCGACGACCACCCCCTCGTGACCGAGGGCGTGCGCGCCGTGCTCGAGACCTTCGACCAGATCGAGGTCATCGCCGCCGTGGCGACAGGCCGCGATGCGGTCGACACGATCGAGCGCATGGCCCCCGACGTCACGCTGATGGACCTCAACATGCCCGGCATGAACGGGCTGACGGCGACCGAGCTGGTGCTCGAACGCGACCCCGAGGCGCGCATCGTGATCCTGTCGATGCACGACAATCCTGAATACATTTCAACGGCTTTGCGGCATGGCGCGAAGGGCTACCTGCTCAAGGACGTCGCGACCGAGGAGATCGTGACCGCCATCGAGAAGGTCCATGCCGGGGAGACGTATCTGTGCACCGGCACCGAAGGCGCGCTGACGCCGGAGGGGGAGCGCGAGGTGCTCACCAGCCGGGAGCAGATGGTGCTGTTGCGGCTGGCGCGCGGCCTCTCGAACAAGGAGGTGGCGCGGGACCTCGATATCTCCGTGCGCACCGTCGAGACGCATCGGAAGAACATCAAGCGCAAGCTCAACATCGACACCACCGCGGGGCTGACGCGGTACGTGCTGGAGAGCGGGCTGCTCGGGCTGACCGACTGAAGGGTTAACGCCGGATGCCGGCGTATGATTTGCGTGCACAGGGCGTATGACATGCGTATGCCAAGCGCTTCGCTCAGGTATTCAGCGTTAACCATCGGGCCAGCCGGGGCCTCCGGCGGGGATATTTCGACAAGGCAGAAGAGGTAAACCTGTGCACGACGGGCCGCCGTCAAGGCGTGCAGGGCCCCGAAAATTTTTGCGCCACGCCCTTTTCGGGGCCCGCGATGCATCCGACATGCGCGCTGCCATGGCGTGGAGGATGCGATGCTGGGCCTGATGCTGGTCGGGGGATTGGTGCTGCTCATCGCGGGCGGCGGCGGGCTGGTGAGCGGCGCGGTAGCGTTGGCGCGGCGGCTGGGACTGTCGGCGGGCGTGGTGGGTGCCGTGGTGCTCGGCTTCGGGACGTCGGTGCCGGAGCTCTCGGTCTCGCTGCGCGCCGCGCTTGCGGGCTCGCCCGACATCGCGCTCGGCAACGTCGTGGGGTCGAACACGGCGAACATTCTGCTGATCCTAGGCCTGTCCGCACTGCTGGGCGGGATGCTGCGCGTCAGCCCCGGCGAGCGGACGGATATCGCCATCGGTCTGGCGGCAGGCGTCGCCCTGCTGGCGGCGGCCCTAACCGGGGAGGTCGGGCGGCTCGCGGGGCTCGTCGCGCTGGCGGGACTGGCAGGATACCTGGCGCTTGCGCTGCGGCGGGAGGCGGAGCCGGACGATGGCAGCGCCCGGCCGCGTCTTGGCGTGGCGCTGGTCAAGCTGGGCGCGGGGCTCGCGGGCGTGCTGATCGGTGCGGACCTGCTGGTGCGCGGCGCCGTCGGGCTGTCGGAGGCGGCGGGGCTGTCGGAGGCGGTGATCGGCCTGACCATCGTGGCCGTCGGAACCTCCCTGCCCGAGCTTGCCACCTCGATCGCCGCGGCGCGGCGGGGTCAGGCCGCACTGGCCGTGGGCAATGTGGTGGGCTCCAACATCTTCAACCTGCTGGGCATCCTCGGCGCGACGGCGGTGATCGCGCCGGTGGCGGCGGCACCGCGCTTCGCGGCACTCGACATTCCCGTGATGCTGGCCGCGATGCTGGTGCTGCTCCTCCTCGCCCGGCGTGGGATCGGGCGCCGGGCCGGGGTGGCGCTGCTGGCGGGCTATGCCGGCTATCTCGTGCTGATGCAGGTGCCGTGAAGGTGACGGGCGCAGATCGCGCGTTATCTCCTTGAGGCAGAAGGAGAAACCGATGCGCTCCTCGAACACCACCGAACCGGCGATGCTTCGGATCTGCGCGGCACTGGCCCTGCTCGGCTGTGTCGCGCTGATCGGCGGGAACGTCGTCGGCAGCCTCGTGGTGCCGGATCACGACTGGGTGGCCGACACGGTGAGCGACCTCGCCGCCGGCGAGTGGGAGATCATCCAGGATGTCGCGCTCTACGGCTATGCGGGCGGGCTGCTGGCGCTGGCACTCGGCTGTGCCAACGCCCATCCCGGCGGGCTGTGGTGGAGCGCATCGGTCTTCGGCCTTGCGGTGCTGGCGCTGCTGGTGACCGTGATCGGGGCGCGGAACGAGTATGGTGACGGGGACAATGAAGGGATCGTGATCCACCTCTACCTCGTGATCGGGCTGGGGATGCTTTTCACGCTCGTGCCGCTAGGTTTGCAGGGGCCGATCGGGGAGCGGTCGGCGATGCGCCGGATCGTGCTCCTCGCCTGCACCGCGGCATGGGCGGTGGGTGCGGGGGCTGGGTCTGCTGACCGTGGGCATGATCGCGGTGATCGCCCTGCATCTCGACGCGCATGGGCGCGCGGCGGCGGATTGATTCGACCGCGAAGCCCTCGCGATTTGCCGGATCGGTCGCGCGCGAGACCCCCAACGAAAGAAAATGTGCATTTCACCCCAATTCGCGTCACTTTCTCCGCCGAGAGAGGTTGACCCCCTGCCCCGCTCCTGTAAAACAACCCTCGTGCAGCGGAGAGAGCGATGAGCATCGTCGTACTTATTGGAAGGCGCGTCTGACCCCTCGGGAGAGAACCCCGCAGGAGAGAGACGCGCATGACCCCCGGACGGGGGTTTTTTTGTGTCCGCCGCATGGAGTGAAATCGGGGTGCGTCCCCGCGAGAAGGAAGAGACCCATGACCCGCATGACTGGCGCAGAGATCGTCGTTAAGGCCCTCCGTGATCAGGGCGTGGATACCGTATTCGGGTATCCCGGCGGCGCGGTCCTTCCGATCTATGACGAGATCTTCAAGCAGAACGAGATCCGCCACATCCTGGTCCGGCACGAGCAGGCGGCGACCCATGCCGCCGAGGGCTATGCGCGCTCCACCGGCAAGCCGGGCGTGGTTCTGGTGACCTCCGGCCCCGGGGCGACCAATGCGGTCACGGGGCTGACGGACGCGCTGATGGACTCGATCCCGATGATCGTGCTGTCGGGCCAGGTCCCGACCTTCATGATCGGCAATGACGCCTTTCAGGAGGCCGACACGGTCGGCATCACCCGGCCCTGCACCAAGCACAACTGGCTGGTGAAGGAGACGGATGTGCTGGCGGGCACGCTGCACCAGGCGTTCCACGTTGCCGTCACCGGGCGGCCGGGGCCGGTGCTGGTCGATATCCCCAAGGACGTGCAGTTCGCCAAGGGCGATTATGTCCCGCCGAAGAAGGCGGATCTGGGCCATTACGCGCCGAAGGTGAAGGGCGATCTGGCCGCCATCGAGGCGGCGGTCGAGCTGATCGAGAATGCGGAGCGCCCGATCCTCTATTCCGGCGGCGGCGTGATCAACTCGGGCCCCGGTGCGAGCCAGCTCCTGCGCGACCTGGTGGAGAGCACCGGCTTCCCGATCACCTCCACCCTGATGGGGCTGGGCTGCTACCCGGCCTCGGGCGAGAAGTGGATGGGGATGCTCGGCATGCATGGCACCTACGAGGCGAACATGGCGATGCATGATTGCGACGTCATGATCTGCATCGGCGCGCGCTTCGACGACCGGATCACCGGGCGGACGGATGCGTTCTCCCCCGGTTCGAAGAAGGTGCATATCGACATCGACCCTTCCTCCATCAACAAGAACATCCACGTCGACATCCCCATCGTCGGCGATGTGGGCCACGTGCTGGAGGACATGCTGAAGGTCTGGAAGGCGCGCGGGCGCAAGACCAAGGCCGAGGCGGTGAAGAAGTGGTGGGCGAAAATCGACACCTGGAAGGCGATCAAGTGCCTCGGCTACACCCAGTCCGGCAAGACCATCAAGCCGCAATACGCGCTCGAGCGGCTGGAGGCGCTGACCAAGGGACACGACCGTTACATCACCACCGAGGTCGGCCAGCACCAGATGTGGGCGGCGCAGTACATGGGCTTCGAGGAGCCGAACCGCTGGATGACCTCGGGCGGGCTGGGCACCATGGGCTACGGCTTCCCGGCGTCGATCGGCGTGCAGATCGCGCATCCGGATGCGCTGGTCATCAACGTCGCCGGCGAGGCGTCGTGGCTGATGAACATGCAGGAGATGGGCACGGCGATGCAGTTCAAGGCGCCGGTCAAGCAGTTCATCCTCAACAACGAGCGACTGGGCATGGTGCGCCAGTGGCAGGAGCTGCTGCATGGAGAGCGGTACTCGCATAGCTGGTCCGAGAGCCTGCCCGACTTCGTGAAGCTGGCCGAGGCCTTCGGCGCGAAGGGCATCCTCTGCGACGATCCCGACGATCTGGACGAGGCGATCCGCGAGATGATCGCCTATGACGGCCCGGTGGTCTTCGACTGCGTGGTCGAGAAGCACGAGAACTGCTTCCCCATGATCCCGTCGGGCAAGGCCCACAACGAGATGCTGCTGGGTGAAGCGTCGACCAAGGACGCGATCGATGCGGGCGGGGCGGTGCTGGTGTGAAGCTCGTTCTCGCACTGCTGATTGCCTTGTCGCCCGGCGCCTTTGCGCAGCAAACACTACTGTCCGGCGACTCCTACGACCTCCGTTCCGGCACCGTACCTCTCGTGCTGTCGGACGGAGATATCGAGAGCTTTCGCACCGAAATCGCCGATCACCGATTGCCCATCGAATGACAAGGAACCCTATGTATTCCCTTGAAAAGGCTAGGCGCAGCGCACTTGCTCCCTTCTCTCGCATTCGATCGCCGTTGGCAGTGCTCGCTGTTGCAGCAACTCTGTCGGCGTGCTCCGGCACCGAGACAGCAGATGGTATCCGTGCACTGAGCGCATCGCCGCAGGCACTTCGCGACGTCTACGAAGGCCGCACGCTACGGGTGTTCCGACCGGATACCGGTACGCAGATCGAGTATCTGGCGAGCAACGGCGACGCTTATCTCTGGTCCGACTTCGGCCCGAACATCGCTACAGGTGAGTGGTGGACCGATCGAGGGCGTGATGGTCTTGTCTACATATGCTTTCGATACGGTCCCGAGGGCCCCCCGGCGATCGAGGGCGGCGCGCCTGAGGACGGGGGCTGCTCACGCGGAACGTCCATACTTGATTGGACCGTCGAACTGGTCGAAGGGGATCCGTTCGACCTAAGGAACGGCGGGACGGTTCCAGCCGTCCTACCCGGCGGCGCAGATGTCTCCCTCGCAGAGGCATCGACACTATCCTCGGCGGACATCACCCTTGGCGATGACCTCGTGACCTGGAAAGGCGGAGCACAATGAGCCCCCTCGACCTCAAGAAAGGCGCCTCGCGCAAGAGCGCCTATGATCTCAAGACCCCGTTCGGCGACAGCCAGGAGCGGCACACGCTGGCCGTGCTGGTCGACAACGTGGACGGGGTGCTGGCGCGCGTCATCGGGCTCTTTTCCGGGCGCGGCTACAACATTGACAGCCTCACCGTGGCGGAGGTGGACCATACCGGCCACCGCTCGCGCATCACGGTGGTCACGACCGGCACGCCGCAGGTGATCGAGCAGATCAAGCACCAGCTCGAACGCATGGTCGTCGTGCACGAGGTCCACGATCTCACCGTCGAGGGCCCGAGCGTCGAGCGGGAGCTTGCGCTGGTGAAGGTCCGCGGCACCGGCAATGACCGGGTGGAGGCGCTGCGCACGGCGGAGATCTTCCGCGCCCGCGTCATGGACACGACGACCGAAAGCTTCATCTTCGAGCTCACCGGCGCACCCGACAAGATCGACGCCTTCGTCGAGCTGATGGTGCCGCTGGGCCTCGTCGAGGTCGCCCGCACCGGCGTCGCCGCCATGGCCCGCGGCTCCGAGTGATTTTTTGACCTCCCGGCCCTGTGGCCCCACCTCCTGCCCCAGGGCAAGCTGAGGGAGAACGACATGGGCTGGATCGTCGCAATCATCGTGGGCGGGCTCGCGGGCTGGATCGCCGAGAAGATCATGAAGGCCAATCACGGCCTGCTCACCAACATCTTCCTCGGCATTCTGGGCGCGATGGTGCTGAATGCGCTTCTCAGTCTCGTGGGGCTCGGCTTCGCGGCCACGTTCTTCGGGCGGCTGGTGGCTGGGGTACTCGGCGCGTGCCTGCTGATCTATGGCTGGCGGATGGTGAAGGGGCGGACCTGACCCCTTCCAGCTTGAGATAAATATCCTCGCCTGAAGTCTTCGCCAAAGGCGAAGGAGGCAGCGCGAAACCCGCGTCTACTTCTCCTCGGAGAGCAACACGTTGCTCTCCACGTCGCCCACGCCTGGCAGGGTCATGATGCGGCGGCGAAGGATGCGCTCGAAATCGGCGAGGTCGCGGGCGACGACGCGCAGGCGGTAGTCGTAGACGCCGATGACCTGCTGGACGAGCTGGACCTCGGGGATGGCGACCACGGCACGCTCGAAATCGCCCATCGCCCCCCTGCCCCGGGCCGCGAGCTTCACACCGAGGAAAACCGTGACGCCGTAACCGAGGGCGGCGCGGTCCACGATCAGGGCGCGTCCGGTGATGATCCCTGCCTCCTCCATCCGCTTGATCCGGCGATAGGCGGCGGGTTGGGAGAGGCCCACCGCATCCCCCACCGCCTTCGCCGACAGGCCGCCGTCGGCGCGCAGGGCATCGAGGATCGCGTGGTCGGTCTCGTCGAGAGTCATACCGGCACCGCTTCCATGTTCTTCAGTTCGCTGACCAGCATGAGGCTCTCCACGTCGAGGATGTGGGGCAGCGCCATGATGCGGTCGCGGTAGATCTGCTGGTAATGCGCGAGGTCGCGGGCCACCACGTCCATGCGGATGTCGACGCGGCCGAGCAGGGTCTGGATCGTCTCGACCTCCGGGATCTGCCGCGCCTCCGCGATGAAGGCGTCGAAGGCGTTGCGCGCGGTCTTGTCGAGGGTGATGCGGAGGAAGACCTGCACCTCCCAGCCAAGCTGCCGCCGGTCGATCAGGATGCGGCGGCCGCGGATCACCCCGTCCCGCTCCATCCGCGCGATGCGCCGCCAGCAGGGGGCATGCGACAGCCCTGCCCGCTCGGCAATCGCCGCCACGGAGGCGGCGGGGTCGGCCTGCATCTGACGCAGGATGCGGCGGTCGGTATCGTCGAGCATGATTTTCGCGATCGAGGCTATCAAACGAATGGAATTTCGCTTCTATGCCCCATTCAGGCAGAGAAAGAAATATCCATCGCGCTGTCCTGCGTATCTTGCCGCCATCCGGGGAACACCAAGAAGGAGACAACCCATGCGCGTCTATTATGACCGTGACTGCGACATCAACCTCATCAAGGACAAGAAGGTGGCGATCCTGGGCTACGGCTCGCAAGGTCACGCCCATGCCCTGAACCTGCGCGACTCGGGCGCCAAGAACGTCGTCGTGGCGCTCCGCGAAGGCTCCGCGTCCAAGGCGAAGGCCGAGGGCGAGGGCCTGCAGGTCATGGAGATCGCCGAGGCCGCCGCCTGGTGCGACGTCATCATGTTCACCATGCCCGACGAGCTGCAGGCCGAGACCTACAAGAAGTATGTCCACGACAACCTGAAGGAAGGCGCTGCCATCGCCTTCGCCCACGGCCTCAACGTGCATTTCGGCCTGATCGAGCCGAAGCCCGGCGTCGACGTGATCATGATGGCGCCCAAGGGCCCCGGCCACACCGTGCGCGGCGAGTACACCAAGGGCGGCGGCGTGCCCTGCCTCGTGGCCGTGCACCAGGACGCCTCCGGCAAGGCGCTGGAGATCGGCCTCTCCTACTGCTCGGCCATCGGCGGCGGGCGCTCGGGCATCATCGAGACCAACTTCCGCGAGGAGTGCGAGACCGACCTCTTCGGCGAGCAAGCGGTGCTGTGCGGCGGCCTCGTGGAGTTGATCCGCGCGGGCTTCGAGACGCTGGTCGAGGCGGGCTACGCGCCCGAGATGGCCTACTTCGAGTGCCTGCACGAGGTGAAGCTGATCGTGGACCTGATCTACGAGGGCGGCATCGCGAACATGAACTACTCGATCTCCAACACGGCGGAGTATGGCGAGTACGTCTCCGGCCCGCGCGTGCTCCCTTATGACGAGACCAAGGCGCGGATGAAGGGGATCCTGACCGACATCCAGACCGGCAAGTTCGTCCGCGACTTCATGCAGGAGAACTCCGTCGGCCAGCCCTTCTTCAAGGGCACGCGGCGCCTGAACGACGAGCACCAGATCGAGCAGGTCGGCGCCAAGCTGCGCGAGATGATGCCCTGGATCTCCGAAGGCAAGATGGTGGACAAGGCGCGGAACTGATCAGTGTACTGACTGCGGCCTGCCCTTTATCGGGCAGGTCGCGCAAAGACCGTCAAAATCGAGCTGTGTCTGCGAATTGATACCTTCCAGAAGCATATAAAGCTGCTCTTGGAAGTATTGGTTTACCCGCTCCACATGCGATTTGACTGAGAAGACGAAGTGATCGTCCAAGTCCTCCGCAACAAGCGATAACGGTGGTGGCAGAGCCCTGACACCGAAATAGCAGATCACTCGCGCCTCTGCGATAGAGATATCCAGTCCTGTAGCCGATCCGTAGGATCGCAGCAAAGACTGAGTGCAAAGCACATCGCGCAGGATAGAACGCTTCTTTCCTGCATCGAAGTGGCCGTTGCCTCGTTTGATTTCGTAGGCACGCAGCGACTTGATGCGGCTATCGTACACAAAACTATCTACTTGGATTGTTCGAGCAGGATCACCATAGGGCAACTCAATCAGTCCGCCGTCGGGGATATCAGAGTTTCTACCGTTGATCGCCCGATCCGCGATATCAGAAACGCGAAACTCTGGCTCATGCCATACGGTAAAGTACTCCGACTCCGACAAACGCTCACGGAGCGCTCGCTCCAGTATCTGACCATGACGCTTGTAAGCCGAGCTGATGATACTGGTTTGGCGAGAGTATCGTTCGCCGCCGATAGGGTCAGTGCGAAAACGAGCCCTCGCCGACGCCGATATCGTGTCGTCAACAACAGGTCTAAGTTTGTCCAACGTACCCATATTCATTCCTCGGAGTACGAATGAAGACAGTAACGCAAGACATTTATAGAGCGAGTCTTTTTCGAGAACGATTAACTACATCCACCACTTGAACTCGCGCAGGTGGCGGTGGAACCAGCCGCCGATCGAGAAGTGGTCGCGGCGGATCATCAACACGAGTGCGATCATCGCGGCGAGGATCGCGAGGTCGATGACCTGATTACGGTTGACGGGGAAGGTTCCGGCCTCGTTCAGGGCGAAGGGGTCGAAGAAGCCCTCCCAACGTCTTGTCACCGTGAAGAAATGCATGATCAAGAGCCCGCCATAGCTGAAGAGCCGCATGAGCCCGACCGCGGCCAGCGCGCAGAGCAGGATCTGCACCCCGGCGATGGCGTAGACCTGGAAGAGCGAGACCTCGACCCCGTCGAAGTTGCGCGCGAGGTTCTGGTACTGTGTGGGCACCACGATCTTGTTCGCCGCCCACACGAAGATGAACCAGGCGAGCCCCAGCCTCATGATCAGGAGCGCCGCGCCGTCGAGCCTATCCTGTGCCGTCATTCCGGGTCCCTCCTCTGCCGTGCCCCTAGCATGACCTCGGCGTCGCACCGCTCACAAGCCTGTTGGCAGGGCGTGAGCGGCGGGTTAGGCCCTGACCATGCAACTCGACCTGGCCAAACGCACCGGCTTGCCGGACGCGCTGCGCGTTCTGGTGGAGGCCTACCCGCGGGAGACGTGGGAGGCCCACCCGAACTTCGACCAGCTCACGCAGTTCTGGCTCGATCGGCACCTGATGTTCCGCCAGATGCTCGCGGCACTGACGGGTGGGACGGAGGATTTCCTCGACGGCCAGATCGATGCGCGCGACTACGCGCAGGAGATCGGACGTATGGGTCAGGCGATGCTGCAGGAGCTGCACAGCCACCACTCGATCGAGGACGCGCATTACTTCCCGGTGCTCGCGCGGCAGGATGCGCGGCTCGACCGCGGCTTCGAGATGCTGGACCGCGACCACCACGCGCTCGGCGAGGCGATGCAGAGCTTTGCGGACTGCGCCAACACGCTGCTGCCCGCACTGGCAAAGGACGGCCGGCGCGAGGCGGGGGCGATGGGAACGGAGCTCGTCCGCTTCCACCGCTTCCTCGACCGGCACTTGCAGGATGAGGAGGAGCTGGTCGTCCCGGTCCTGCTGAAATACGCACCGCCGGAGTTCCGGCGCTAGCCGATGGGTTGGCCGAAAGAGAGCAGCGTTACGTCCTCGTCGATCACGTGGAACTCGCGCTGGCCATAGACCGTGTCGAACGGAGGGCGGACGCGGCCATTCGGTAACTCGGCGAGGCGCGGCGCACACTCGGCATGGAGCGCATCGACATCCCTGACATCGATGTAGCAGTGGATCTGCCGCGCGGGGTCGCTCAGATCGACGCCCGGCCCTGGCAGGATGAGCCGCAGGGCGGCGGCATCCCGGATTACGAACGCGTAGTCCGCCGACCGGACCCGGGCCTCGAAGCCGAGCATGTCGACATAGAAGCGCAGCGCACGGTCCATATCGGCGACGAGCAGGAAGGGCGTTACGCGCAGGAGTTCGGGCATCGGCTCACCTCCGCTGCGGAGCCTAGCAGGTCGCTGGCGTTTTCGCATCGACACCCCCATATCGCTTTGCTAGACACCGCCCATCCTGGAACCCAGACGCAACGAGGCGCGCTTCATGGCCAATGTCCTTCTCATCGTGCAGCTGATCCTGGCGCTTGCGCTGATCGGCGTGGTGCTGATGCAACGCTCCGAAGGGGGCGGGCTCGGCATCGGAGGCGGTGGCGGCGGAGGCGGCGGCCTGATGTCGGGTCGTGGTGCGGCGACGGCGCTCAGCAAGGTGACGTGGGCGCTGGCGACGGCGTTCCTCGTGGTCTGCCTGATCCTGACCATCCTCGGCGCGCAGGAGAGCGGCGATGCCTCGGTGATCGACCGCCTCGGCACGGAGCTGCCGGCGCGCGAGGTCGATCCCTCACTGCCGCCTGCGCTGCAGGGCGACCTGTTGCCGCCGAGCGTGGACGGTGGCGTGGTGCTGCCGCCCGCAGACGGTGGTGCGGCCCTGCCCCCGGCGGCCGACTAACCCCATCCATCGCGCATCGCGGCGGCCCCTCCTACCAAATGCGGGGGGCCTCTTGCCGGAATCGGGATTTGAGGCTAAGCACCGAGTCCCGTGGCACGGCGTGGTTTTCCATTTGAACCTTGTGGCCGCATGAGGCCGACACGGGGAGCTTTCGGGCATGGCACGTTACATCTTCATCACCGGCGGCGTGGTCTCGTCCCTGGGCAAGGGGCTTGCATCCGCCGCCCTCGGCGCGCTGTTGCAGGCGCGCGGCTATTCGGTGCGGCTGAGAAAGCTCGACCCCTATCTCAACGTCGATCCCGGCACGATGTCGCCCTTCGAGCATGGCGAGGTGTTCGTGACCGACGACGGGGCGGAAACCGATCTCGACCTTGGCCATTACGAACGCTTCACCGGGGTGGCGGCGCGCTCGACCGATAGCGTGAGCTCCGGCCGCATCTACCAGACCGTGCTGGAGAAGGAGCGGCGCGGCGAGTATCTCGGCAAGACGATCCAGGTGATCCCGCACGTCACCAACCAGATCAAGGAGTTCCTGGAGATCGGCGGGTCGGAGGTCGACTTCATGCTCTGCGAGATCGGCGGGACCGTGGGCGATATCGAGGGCCTGCCCTTCTTCGAGGCAATTCGCCAGTTCGCGCAAGAGCAGCCGGCGGGCCAGTGCCTGTTCATGCATCTCACCCTGCTGCCGTGGATCGCGGCCTCCGGTGAGCTGAAGACGAAGCCGACCCAGCACTCGGTGAAGGAGCTGCGCTCGATCGGCATCGCGCCCGACATCCTCGTCTGCCGCGCCGACCAGCCGATCCCGACCAAGGAGCGGGAGAAGCTGGCGCTCTTCTGCAACGTGCGGCCGGAGCGGGTGATTGCGGCGCTCGACCTGAAATCGATCTACGAGGCGCCGCTGGCGTACCATCGCGAGGGGCTGGATCAGGCGGTGCTCGACGCCTTCGGCATCTCACCTGCCCCCGCACCGAAGCTCGACCGCTGGCGCGACGTGGCCGACCGGATCTACAACCCCGACGGCGAGGTGCGCATCGCGGTGGTCGGCAAGTACACCCAGCTCGAGGACGCCTACAAGTCGATCAGCGAAGCGCTGACCCATGGCGGGATGCACAACCGGGTGAAGGTGCGCACAGAGTGGATCGACGCCGAAGTCTTCGACAAGGACGACCCGGCGCCGTATCTTGAGGGCTTCCACGGTATCCTCGTCCCCGGCGGCTTCGGCGAGCGCGGCACCGAGGGCAAGATCAAGGCGGCGCGCTATGCGCGGGAGAACGACATCCCCTATTTCGGCATCTGCCTCGGCATGCAGATGGCGGTGATCGAAGCGGCGCGCAACCTCGCCGACATCTCCAAGGCAGGGTCCGAGGAGTTCGACGCGGAGGCCGGCAAGGACCGGTTCGAGCACGTGATCTTCCACATGAAGGAGTGGAACGAGGGCAACCGGACCGTGAAGCGCTCGATCGACGACGACAAGGGCGGCACCATGCGGCTGGGCGCCTATGACGCCATGCTGGTCGAGGGCAGCCAGGTCGCCGGGATCTACGACACGCAGGAGATCAGCGAGCGCCACCGCCACCGCTTCGAGGTCGACATCACCTACAAGGACCGGCTGGAGGAGCAGGGCCTCCTCTTCTCGGGCCTCTCGCCCGACGGCGAACTGCCCGAGATCGTGGAGATCCCGGATCACCCCTGGTTCGTCGGCGTGCAGTTCCACCCGGAGCTGAAGTCGAAGCCCTTCGCGCCGCATCCGCTCTTCGCGAGCTTCGTGCGCGCGGCGATGGAACACTCGCGGCTCGTCTGAGCCTCATCACTCTCGTCCAATACGCCCGCCGGAGGCATTCGACAGACGGGTCGGGTGCCTCCGGCGGGGATACTTTGAGAAGAGAGAATGCCGGGCGCTACTCCGCCGCCCGCAGGATCGGGGCGCCGCCGGCGCGGAACTGGGCGAGCAGCTCTTCCCGGCGCTTTGCGGCTGCTTCGGCGTTGGCCTGCTTTACATGGCCGAAGCCCTTGATCTGCAGCGGGACGGTCGCGATCGCCACGGCGAGGTCGTGGGTGCTGGCGTCGACCTTGTCGAGGATCTCGGCCATGTCGGCCTCGTATTCCTGGATGAGGGCGCGCTCCATCCGGCGCTCCTCGGTGCGGCCGAAGGGGTCGAGGGGTGTGCCACGCAGCATCTTGCCGCGGCGCAGAAGCTTCATGGCAGTGAGCATCCACGGGCCGAACTCGCGCTTGACCGGGTGACCCTGGGCGTCGGTCTTCGAGAAGATCGGCGGGGCCATGTGGAAGCGCATCTCCTTCACATCGTTAAATTTCTCGGCGACCGCGGCCTCCAGCGTCTGGGCGTGGAGGCGTGCGACCTCGTATTCATCCTTGTAGGCGAGGAGCTTGTGATAGCCCTGTGCGACGGCGAGGCCGAGCTCGTCACTGACGCCGCGGGCGCGGTCGACAAGCTTGCGGTAGCGCTTGGCGAGGCGACGGTTCTGGTAGGCGCGCAGGGCGTCGGCGCGGAACTCGATCTTCTCGTCGAGGGTCTTTTCCGCGTCCTCCACGGCCACTGTCAGTTTCGCAGCCTCCTGCGGCGCATGGACCGCCCAGCGGCCGAGTTCGAAGGCTTCCTTGTTGCCCTCGACACCCGCGCCGTTGATCTCGATGGCGCGGTAGAGCGCGTCGTGGCTGAGCGGGACCATGCCCGCCTGCCAAGCCGCCCCCAGCATCAGGACGTTGGCGTAGATCGCGTCGCCCAGCACCTTTTCCGCAAGGCGCGTGGCGTTGAGGAACCCGACTTCGTCATCGCCGAGGCGGGCGCGGAGCGCGAGGCTCATGCGGTCGGTCGGGAGCTGGAAGTCGGTGTTGCGGGTGAAGTCGCCGGTGATGATCTCGTGGCTGTTGCAGACCGCGCGCGTCCGGCCACGGGTCATCAGGCCGAGAGTCTTGGCGCCTGCCGCGACCACCATGTCGCCGCCGATCACGCCGTCCGCCTCCCCCACCGCGACGCGGATCGCGCTGATATCGCTGGGTTTCTCGGCGATGCGGGCGTGGATGTGGACGGCACCCCCCTTCTGCGCGAGGCCCGCCATCTCCATCACGCCCGCGCCCTTGCCTTCGAGGTGGGCTGCCATGGCGAGGAGCGCGCCGACGGTGACGACGCCGGTGCCGCCGACGCCGGTGATGACGAGGTTGTGGGTGCCGCGGATCGCGGGCAGGTCGGGCTCCGGGATCTCACCGAAGCTCACCGACTGGCGCGGGGCCTTCGCGACCTTCGCGCCCTCCAGCGTCACGAAGCTGGGGCAGAAGCCGTCGAGGCAGGAGAAGTCCTTGTTGCAGCTCGACTGGTCGATCTGGCGCTTGCGGCCGAGCTCGGTTTCCAGCGGGATGATGGAGACGCAGTTCGACTTCACGCCGCAATCGCCGCAGCCCTCGCAGACCGCGGGGTTGATGAAGACGCGGCGGTCGGGATCGGGGAACTTGCCGCGCTTGCGGCGGCGGCGTTTCTCGGCCGCGCAGGTCTGGATGTAGATGAGGGCGGTCACGCCGGGGGTTTCCCGCAGTTCCTTCTGCACGGTGTCGAGCTCCGAGCGCTCCCGCATCTCGATCGGGAAGGCCTTGGGGTCGACATCCTCTTTCGGGTCGTAGACGCCGACGATCTTGGGCACGCCCATGGCCTGCAACTCGCGCGCGATGCGGAGGGCATCGAGATCGCCCTCATTATGCTGGCCGCCGGTCATGGCGACGGCGTCGTTGTAGAGGATCTTGAAGGTGATGTTGGTTCCGGCGGCGAGTGCTGCGCGGATCGCCTGCACACCCGAATGGTTGTAGGTGCCGTCACCGAGGTTCTGGAAAACGTGATTGGTGGTGGAGAACGGCGCCTCGCCGATCCAGTTCGCCCCCTCCCCGCCCATCTGGGTGAAGCCGACGGTCTCGCGGTCCATCCACTGGACCATGTAGTGGCAGCCGATGCCCGCATAGGCGCGGGAGCCCTCGGGCACCTTGGTCGACGTGTTGTGCGGGCAGCCGGAGCAGAACCACGGCAGGCGGGCAGCGACCTCCTCCGCATTGTCGGCCTTGGCGGCGGCGTCGAGGACTTGCATCGCGGTGTCGAGACGTTCGGAGCTGAGCCCCTCCTCCTTGAACAGTCCGCCGAGCTTGCGGGCGATCAGCACCGGGTCGAGCGCGCCCTTGACGGTGAAGAGAAGCTCGCCGTCCTCCTTCTTCCAGCCGATGACGCGGCGGCCGTGGCGGTTGTCGAAGATCGCTTCCTTGATCTGGACCTCGATCAGCTTGCGCTTTTCCTCGACGCAGATGATGAGGTCGAGATCTTCGGACCAGTCCTGCATCGACTTCATGTCGAGCGGCCAGGTCATGCCGACCTTGTAGGTGGTGATGCCAAGGCGCTTGGCCTCCTCCTCATCGATGCCGAGGAGTTGCAGCGCGTGCACCGTGTCGAGCCACGACTTGCCGGCGGAGACGATGCCGATGCGCGCCGACTTGTCGCCCAGCACGCGGTGGTCGAGCTTGTTGGCGCGCCCGAAAGCCTCCGCCGCGAAGCGCTTGTAGTCGTGAAGCCGCGCCTCTTGCGCCACCGGCGTGTCGCCGAGGCGGATGTTGAGGCCATCGGCGGGCATGTCGAAATCGGTGGGGATCTTCACCTCGACCCGGCCGGAGGATCCGTCAACGACTTCCGTGACTTCGATCGTGTCCTTGAGACATTTGATCCCGACCCAGCAGCCCGTGTAGCGGCTGAGCGCCCAGCCCATGATGCCGTAGTCCAGCACTTCCTGCACGCCGGCAGGGGCGAGGATCGGCATCAGCGCGTCGACGAGCGCGAATTCGGATTGGTGGAGGACGGTGGAGCTTTCGCCCGTGTGGTCATCGCCCATGGCCACGAGGACGCCGCCGAGCGGCGAAGTACCCGCCATGTTGGCATGGCGAAAGACGTCGCCGGTGCGGTCCACGCCCGGCCCCTTGCCGTACCAGAGGCCGAAGACGCCGTCATACTTGCCCTCGCCACGGAGCTCGGCCTGCTGCGATCCCCAGAGCGCTGTGGCCGCAAGGTCCTCGTTCAGACCGTACTGAAAGACAACGTTTGAAGCCTCCAGCTCGCGTTTTGCGCGCATCATCTGCTGGTCAACTCCGCCCAGAGGCGACCCGCGATAGCCCGTGACGAGTCCTGCCGTGTTATGTCCCGCGTTCACGTCACGTTCGCGCTGCATCAGCGGCAGGCGCACCAGCGCCTGAATGCCCGACAAAAGCACGGTGCGCTTCGACAAATCGAAGCGATCTGAAAGGGATACGTCCTGCAGCGTCATATCCGTCCAACCTCCCTGGCTCCCAGGCGCCGTCCGTTGTGGATCTATCGCCTCCCATTAACCTAGGTCAGGAAGTATGACCTTTCAAGAAAACTTTTGCCCCGGCTAAGTGTTTGAAAAAGACTAAAAAAACCCTTTTGACACTTGATGTTGACGAATTTTAAAGCGAACCTGCGATGGAGAGGGTACGCTAGAGCCGTCGGGAGTGCGTCTCAATTGCTCCCGGAGTGAACGAAAGGTGGACCACCGTGTCGAACGTGACGAAGACAGACGAACTGGCCCGAGCTCCGGCTCTGGAACAGATCGGGGACCGCTGGACGCTGCTGATCATCTGGGCCTCGTTGAACGGCATCAGTCGCTTCGATGATTACCAACGTCAGCTCGGGGTTGCCCGTAACATCCTTTCGACCCGCCTCCGCCGTCTGGTGGAGATGGGCATCCTGGTGAAGAAGCCGGTGCACGAGGGCGCGCGGCGCCTTGAGTACCGGGTGACAGAGAAAGGACGCGAACTGCGTCCGGCGCTCGAGGAGATCGAGCATTGGGGCAGCCGCTGGCGCTGAGCCCGCCCCTTGAGAAAGTGGACCGCCAAGCCGCCTGACGGCTTCGCGCTCCGCTCTCGTTCCTGTATCGTCCCGTCAAATCGGCCGGGAGACCGTGATGGACTGGGACAAGCTTCGCATATTTCATGCCGTTGCCGACGTGGGGAGCCTGACCCACGCGGGTGACACGCTGCATCTCAGCCAGTCCGCCGTCAGCCGCCAGATCCGGGGGCTGGAGGAGTCGCTGAACGTCACCCTATTCCACCGGCATGCGCGCGGGCTGATCCTCACCGAACAGGGGGAACTGCTCTATTCCGCCACCCGCGACATGGCCAAGCGGCTGGCCGCAGCGACCGCGCGGATCCGCGACAGCGAGGACGAGGTCTTCGGCGAGCTGCGGGTCACGACGACGACCGGCTTCGGGACGCTGTGGCTCGCCCCGCGGCTGAAGCGGCTCTACGACCAGTATCCGAACCTCAAGATCAACCTGATGCTCGACGAGCGGGTGGTCGACCTGCCGATGCGCGAGGCCGACGTGGCGATCCGGCTGAAGGAGCCGAGCCAGGCCGATCTGATCCGCCGCCGCCTGATGGACGTGCGGATGCGGTTCTATGCTTCCGACACCTATATCGAGAAGCACGGCCGGCCCGACACCTCCGAGGAGCTGATGCGCCACCGGATCATCGGGCATGCGCCCGACGCGCCGCAGGTGGCCGCGGGTCAGGCGTGGCTGCGGCCCTTCCTCGATGCGGATCACGCGAGCCACCTGACCGTGAACAACTATTTCGGGGTGCTGCAGACGGTGATCCATGGCCTGGGCATCGGCGCTCTGCCCGACTACATCGCCGTCGAGCGCGACGATCTGATCAACGTGGTCCCCGCGCAAGCGAGCGCCGTGGTGCCGGTCTATCTCGCCTACCCCGAAGAGCTGCGCCATTCCAAACGGGTGGCCGCGTTTCGCGAGTTCGTGCTGGAGGAAATCGCCGCATACAAGCGCGGGTTGCGCGCGGCGGCCGCCGCTGCCGAGTGAGGCTATGCGCACACACCATGTCAGCTATGCGCGATGAGACGTCCGGTTTTACTTGTCTTCGTCAGACGTGCCGCCTACGTAGGCTGTCAAGACAGGCAGACGTGTAGCGGAAACGCTGCTTCCTGTCGGTCTTGATACCTCCCTGTTGGACTTCGGCCGAGCTCTCGTAGCTCGGCCCTTTTTTTTGTTCGGGAGGCCCTCCGTTTCAGAGCGATGAGGGCCGCGCCCGACCTGGAGGGCGCTTGCGGGGTGGGGTTGATAGGTCCGCGCCTTCAAGCATTCACGCCGTGCCTTCTGCTTTCGACATCGCCATCGCGCCCTCCTGGGGGAGGTCGGGCGCGGCCCGGCGGTGCCGCCGTGCGGGAGGATTGTTCACAGCGCTCATCCAACCTGCCTCCGCAGCCACCGGATCGTTTGCGCCACCGCCGGGCGCTGCGGGCCCAGGCGGTGGACGATGTGGTAGCCGCGGCCCGGCAGGTCATCCTCCCACAGCACCGCGACGCGGCCCGCCGCGATGTCGTCCTCCACGAACAGGCGGGCGGAGGAGACGACGCCCTGCCCGCCGCGCAGGGCCGCGAGCGTCATGTGGCCCGGCAGCTCGGTCACGTTGCGCCTGGCCTTCAGGTCGAGTCCCATGGCGATCAGCCAGCTGTCCTGCTCCTCCGGCGACGGCTCCTCGAACCATGGCAGGTCGTAGAGATCCTCCAGCCGGTCCGGCGACCAGTCCGGCACCATCTCGGGCGCTGCACAGACGACAACTGAACTTGGCATCAGCAGGGTCGACTCCAGCCCCGGCCAATCCCCCTTGCCAAAGCGGATTGCGAAGTCGTGGGTGCCCGCCGTCAGGTCCACCAGATCGACGGATGGGTTGAGCGACAGCTCCACCCCGGAATTGTCGGCGCGGAAAGCCGCGAGGCGCGGCATGAACCAGTCGGAGGCAAAGGTCGGCGTCAGCGTGATGCGCACCGGCAGGTCGGCCGCGTCCTGCCGCAACCGCTCCACGCCCGCGCGGATCGTGCCGAAGCCGTCGGTGAGCTCCCGGGCGAGCTGCGCCCCCGCATCGGTCAGCGACAGCCCCCTTCCTGCGCGCACCACCAGCGGCAGGCCGATCTCCCGCTCCAGCGCGCGGACCTGCTGGCTGACGGCGGCATGGGTCACGTTGAGCTCCCGCGCGGCGGAGGAAAAGCTCGCATGGCGGGCCGTGACCTCGAAGGCGCGGAGGGCGGCAAGGGGCGGGAGGTAGTCCATCTGAAAGCTCAGCTTATATGTTGCAAATCGTTCTGAGTCGGCTTCACGGCGCTTCATGGCCATATTGAGCGCATGATGACGATGCATGAAGGAGCCGCAACATGCTATACCTGCTTTCAGATACCTTCCGGATCGCCACCCGCACCGATCCGCTGGACCGCACCCTGATCCCCGTCTCGCGCAAGCGCTGGCAACGCCGGCAGGAGAAGGCGCGCAGGTGACTTGTTTTCGGGGCCTCCCCCCCTCTACAAGGCGGCAATCACCGCGCTTGAGAGCCGAGGCCCCGAATGATCCAAGAGCCCGCCATCACCCCTGACCTGATCGCCGCGCACGGGCTAAAGCCCGACGAGTACGATCGCATCCTGGGGCTCTTGGGCCGGGAGCCGACCTTTACCGAGCTCGGCATCTTCTCGGCGATGTGGAACGAGCACTGCTCCTACAAATCCTCCAAAAAATGGCTGCGCACGCTGCCGACCGAGGGGCCGCAGGTGATCTGCGGACCCGGTGAGAATGCGGGCGTGGTCGATATCGGCGACGGCCCCGATGGAAAAAGGTTGGCGGTGGTCTTCAAGATGGAGAGCCACAACCACCCCTCCTATATCGAGCCCTACCAGGGGGCCGCGACCGGCGTGGGCGGTATCCTGCGTGACGTCTTCACCATGGGCGCGCGGCCCATCGCGGCAATGAATGCGCTCAGCTTCGGGCGGGTGGATCATCCGAAGACGAAAAGCCTCGTGAACGGCGTGGTCGAGGGGATCGGTGGCTACGGCAACGCGTTCGGCGTACCGACGGTGGGCGGCGAGCTGCGATTTCACACGGCATATGACGGGAACTGCCTGGTGAACGCCTTCGCAGCGGGGCTCGCGGAGGCGGACGGGATCTTCTACTCCGCGGCCTCCGGCGTCGGCATGCCGGTGGTCTATCTCGGCGCGAAGACGGGGCGCGACGGTGTGGGCGGGGCCACCATGGCCTCCGCCGAGTTCGACGAGAGCATCGAGGAAAAGCGCCCCACCGTGCAGGTGGGCGATCCCTTCACCGAGAAGCGGCTGATGGAGGCGTGCCTGGAACTGATGGCGACGGGTGCGGTCATTTCCATCCAGGATATGGGCGCCGCGGGCCTCACCTGCTCCGCCGTGGAGATGGGCGACAAGGGCGATCTGGGCGTGCGGCTGGACCTCGAAAAGGTGCCGGTCCGCGAAGAGAACATGAGCGCCTACGAGATGATGCTGAGCGAGAGCCAGGAGCGGATGCTCATGGTGCTGCGGCCCGAGAAGGAAGCCGAGGCGAAGGCGGTGTTCGACAAGTGGGACCTTGACTTCGCCATCGTGGGCGAGACCATTGCCGAGGACCGGTTTCTGATCCTGCTGAACGGCGAGGTGAAGGCGGACCTGCCGCTGAAGGCGCTGTCCGGCGAGGCCCCGGAGTACGATCGCCCCTGGGTCGAGACACCCGCAGCGGCGGAGCTGGGTGAGGTGCCGGAGGTGGACGTGGCGGACGCTCTGCTGAAGCTGGTCGGCTCGCCCAACTACGGCTCCCGCGCCTGGGTCTGGGAGCAATACGACACGACCGTGATGGCCGATACGGTCCGGGTGCCGGGCTCCGACGCCGGGATCGTGCGAGTGCACGGCACCGACAAGGCGCTCGCCTTCACCGCCGACGTGACCCCGCGCTATTGCCGCGCGAACCCCGAGCGGGGCGGCGCGCAGGCGGTGGCCGAGGCCTATCGCAACCTGTCGGCCACGGGCGCGAAGCCATTGGCCACGACGGACAATCTCAACTTCGGCAACCCGGAGAAGCCGGAGATCATGGGCCAGTTCGTCGGCTGCATCCGGGGGATCGGGCTGGCGTGCAAGGCGCTCGACATGCCGATCGTGAGCGGAAACGTGAGCCTCTATAACGAGACGGACGGGGCGGCGATCCTGCCGACGCCGACGATCGGCGCGGTGGGGCTGCTCGCAAGCCTCGACGAGGTGATCCCGACCGCGCCGCGGGCCGGGGACGCGCTGGTGCTGATCGGCGCGACCGGCGGGCATCTGGGGCAATCGGCGGTCCTCGCCGAGCTCTTCGGACGGGAGGACGGCGATGCCCCCTCCGTCGATCTGATGGACGAACAGGCGCATGGCGAGCTGGTGCGCGCAGCCCATCGCGAGGGGCTGGTGACGGCGGCGCACGACCTGTCGGACGGAGGCCTCGCGCTCGCGGCGGCGGAGATGGCGCTGGCGGGCGGCAGCGGGCTGGTGCTGGAGGGCTCTGGCACCGAGTGGTGGTTCGGCGAGGACCAGGCGCGCTACCTTCTGGCGACCACGGATGCGGGCGTGCTGATCGCGATGGCGCAGGCGGCCGGCATTCCGGCGGTCGAGGTCGGCCGCGCGGGCGGCGACGCGCTGGTGCTGGGCACGGCGGAGGTGCCGCTCACCGCACTTCGGGAGGCAAGCGAGGGCGCCCTGCCCCGGCTCTTCGGCTGAGGGGCGCCCGCTCCTCCTGCCCCGGCCGGACCAGTTCACCCCGTGGATATTTGGACAGAGAAGACGATGCTCAGGACGGCGACCGCAGCGGATTTCCCCTTCATCCAGGACCAGCAGGCCCGGCCGGAGCTGGAGGCTCTCGTCGCCGCCGACACGATCGAGGCGCTGCGCGGCTATATCGCGGGGGCCGACACGGAGCTCCTGATCTGGGAGGAGGACGGGCCCGCGGCCTTCATCCTGCTTGCCGGCTTGCGCTCCGGCTCCCGCAATACGGAGCTGCGGCGGATCGTGGTGGCTGAGGTCGGGCGCGGCACCGGGCAGAAGGTGCTTTCGGCCCTGATGGAGCGAGTCTTCGAGCGCGGCACGCACCGGCTGTGGCTCGATGTCGCGGCGGACAATCCGCGGGCGCGGGCGGCCTATGCCAAGGCGGGGTTCCGCGAGGAGGGTCTGCTCAAGGAGGCCTGGGCGCGGCGCACCGGCGACCGGGCGGATCTCGTCATCATGGCGATCCTCGCCAGCGAGTGGCGCGCCCTTGCGACCCCGGCCCCGCCTGCCTAGACTCGAATACAAGATAGGGAGACACGCCATGGCCATGGAAGCGCACGAGATCGAGAAGATGATCCGCGAGGCCTTTCCCACCGCCGAGGTCGAGATCAAGGATCTCGCCGGGGACGGCAATCACTACGCCGCCACCGTGGTCGCCGAGGAGTTCCGCGGGCTCACTCGCGTGAAGCAGCACCAGGCGGTCTATGCGGCACTCAAGGGCAAGATGGACGGCTCGCATGGCGAGCTGCACGCGCTGGCGCTGACCACCAAGGTGCCCGCCTGATGTCGGTGACGGTGTTTCTGGTGGCCATCCCCGTCATCGCGCTGACGCTGCTGGTGCTGAACCTGTGGCTGCTCTTCAGGACACCGAGGCGAGATCGCGCGCTGGGTCTCGAAGCGATCGATATGGAGATCGTGGAGGAGACGAACCGGGTGAATGCGCGTGCACAGCGGCTCAACGGTGCGATGAGCCGCTCGTGGACCGGGAGGCTGTGATGCGGATCGCGGTCGTGATGCCGCGCAGGAGGGCTGTCGCATGACCCCCCTCGGGTTCTGGATCGGTATCGTTCTTGCCGCCCTCTTCTTCATCGGCGTGGTGGGGATCATGCTCTACGAGGCCATCACCCGGCCGCCACGGCGGCGCAGCCTCGCGAACCGCTTCGACAGCAGGCCGGACGGGACGCCTTCGCAGCCCGAGCGGGCCGAGGAGGCGTTTCGCGAAACCCGGGGGCGGCACGAGTTCAGCGGCCCGAGCGGAGGCCTCGGACAGCGCGGCCATGTGGAGCGGGCGATCGAGACGGCGGCGCACCGGCTTTTGCGCCGGAAGAAACCGGGCAATTACCGCTGGTCGCCCGATGTGAACCGACCGAGTGTCCAGGCGCATCGCCGTCGGAATGACGACACCTACGGTCCGGGGAACTGACGATGAGCGAGGGCACCCTCTACCTTCTTGCGGCAATCGGCGGGGTCATCTGCCTCGTCGTGGTGGCCGCGATCGTCGAGACGCTGATCCGCAAGCCCAAGCGCCGGTCGCTCGCCGAGACCTTCGACATGAACGAGGGGGATTTCCGCGACGTGCACACGAGCTTCGGCAATCCGCTGGGACATGGTGACATCGAGCGGGCCAGCGACTACATGCGGCGGCAGATCGAACAGAAACAGCGGGCCGAGGGCACGCGGAGCGAGAAGGAGTCCGGGACATGAGCAATCCGGCACATGACATCATCGACGCCGACGTGAAGGGCAACGACGTGGTGCTGTTCATGAAGGGCACGAGCCAGATGCCGCAATGCGGCTTCTCCTCCCGCGTGGCGGGCGTGCTCAACTACATGGGCATCGACTACAAGGACGTGAACGTGCTGGCCGACGAGAGCGTGCGGCAGGGGATCAAGGACTACTCCGACTGGCCGACGATCCCGCAGCTCTACGTGAAGGGCGAGTTCGTGGGCGGCTGCGATATCGTGACCGAGATGGTGCTGTCCGGCGAGCTCGACACGCTGCTGGAGGAGAACGGCGTTTCCTTCGACAAGGAAGCGGCCGAGCGGGTGCGCGAGGCGAACAAGACGGCCTGAGGGCGCGTCCGGCCCGTCCGGACCACGCTACTTTCCGACGGCTCCGCTTCCATGAGGCGGAGCCGTTTGGCGTCCTGGGGACCGTGGACGTCATGGAAGTCTCACACACCTGCCGCCCGGTCTGCGCTACTGCATGGGGCGATCGGGGCTGGAGGCGGAGCGATGCCGGGCGACAGTTTGTTCGATGAGGGCGTGGCCGCGCGCTACGACGCGGAGCACCCCGGCGATGCGGCCGAGGTCGAGGCGGCGGTCGCCCTGCTGGCCGAACTTGCGGGCAGCGGACCGGCGCTGGAATTCGCGATCGGGACCGGGCGGCTCGCCCTGCCGCTCGCCCGAACCGGGGTCGCGGTCGAGGGGATCGAGCTGTCGCGGGCCATGGTCGCACGGCTGCGGGCAAAGCCCGGCGGCGCGTCGATCCCTGTCGCGATCGGCGACATGACGACGGTGCGGATCGAGGGGCGGTTCGCGCTGGTCTACCTCGCCTTCAACACCATCAACAACCTGACGACGCAGGCGGCACAGGTCGCGTGCTTCCGCAACGCTGCGGCGCATCTCGAGCCGGGCGGGTGCTTCGTGGTGGAGGTCGGCGTGCCGCCGCTCCAGCACCTGCCGCCGGGCGAGACGCGGCTGGCCTTCGCGCGGAGCGACGCGCATTGGGGCATCGACGAGATCGACGTGGTGAGCCAGAACTTCGTGTCGCATCACGTCTTCCTGCGCGATGGCGGGGTCGAGCGCCGCGCGCTGCCCATGCGCTATGTCTGGCCCGCCGAGCTCGACCTGATGGCAGAGCTCGCGGGATTACGGCCGAAGGCGCGATGGGCCGATTGGAGCCGCGCGCCCTTCACCGCCACCAGCCGCAGCCATGTCTCGGTCTGGGATAAGCCGGACGGCTGATATGGACTGGAGCCGAAGAGCGGCCCCTCAGGATCGGTCCGTCCTGCTCGATGCGAACCGCTCGTGCGCAGACTGGCGGCTGATGCCGAGCTCCCGGCCGATATCGCTCCAACTGACGCCGCGGTCCCGCAGAACGGCGACCTGGTCTCGCAGGATGGACCGGATGGAATGGATCATCCGGTCGGTCCGGCGCACGGTTGAGAGCAGGACGTCATCCGGCAGCCTGGACCAGGCGCCGAAGGGCGCGCTCTCCGCCTCGTCTCCCCTCTCGGATGGTGCGTCGGAGCCGGGATTTCGCGCGATGATGGCGTTGCACGCATCGACGCACCGGTCGCAGATCGCCACGCCGGGACCGGCGATCATCTTGCCGACCGACGTATTGTCGAGGCCGCAAAAGGCGCAATGGAACCCGTCGTCCGCGTGGGCGCCTCCTCTCCCTTTCGATCTTGGCATTGTTTCGCCTCCCATCTGTCAGGATAATCCTGACTTGGGTCGCCCGCATGTCAAGTCAACCCTGACGGCAGGCTGATAGGCTCATGCGCGGCCGGCCACATGCAGGTCATCAAGCCAGGCTCGGCCGTCTTCTTCCCCGAGCGACCAGGCGGCGGCGATGCCGTCGGCGTCGGTGAAGTCGAGCTTGAAGGTCTCGATCTTGCGGGACGGCGCGGCGTAGGTGCGGCCCGCCACGGTCGGCAGGTTGCGGTAGGGCCGCGTGACGAGGACGAGCTGCGGGCCGCGGTCGGCGCAGGGCGCGTTGTCGAGGACGCCGCCATCCATGACCACGGCGCCATCCCACTGCTGTGCCGCGAAGACCGGGCGGCTGGAGGCGGCAGCAACCGTCAGATCCACGATCCGCCCGTCGCGCGCCGCCTGCCTGGCGTCCACGGCGAGCGGCCTCGCGCCGAGGGCGGAGGCGAAGCGGACATGAGGCGTGCCGCGCAAGGGAACCTCGATAGCGTAGGCGAGCATGGTCGGCACGATGCCGAGCAGGCCGGGGCGGGCGAGATGGACAGTGAAAGCAGGCCCCTCGGCCACGGCCGCGACGGCGGATGGGGCGGACATCAGGTCCATGACGACCGCGCGGTAGAGGTCCTGGTGGACCAGAAGGTCGCCGTCGGACAGCCAGCGCTGGAGGCTGATGTTGCCGCCGTTGCGCTTGGCCTCGCGAAAGGCGCGGGACATAAGGGCGAGCAACCGCTCCTCCTGCCCCGTGACATGGGCGAGGGCCGAGAGCGCGCCGCCCGACACGGCGGAGATCGCCTCGGTCGGCGGGAGAGACGGCGCGATGGTCGTCAGGAACCCGCCATGCCAGAAGCACCGCGTGCCGCCGCCGCCGAAAACGAGATGGGGATAGCTTGGCTTCATGACCCCTCGTTGGACGTCGAAGGGCCGCGACCGCCCCCCCCCCCCCGACACCGGCATTTAGGGCGAAGCGTGGCGTTGTGACGGTTGCACTGCGATCGGCATCCTGCCCGCGTCAGGCGAGGGCCGCGCGCCAGTCGGGTTCCTTGAAGCCGGTGAGCACGGTGCCGCCGGCCTCAAGCACCGGGCGTTTGATGAGGCGCGGGTCTTCGGCCATGCGGGTGATGGCCACGTCCACATCGGCCTGCATCGCGGCCTGATCCGCCTCGGGCAGTGCGCGGAAGGTGGCGGCGCGGGCGTTCATCACGGTGTCCTTGCCCGCCGCGTCCATCCAGCGCCGGATGGCGGCGGGCAGGTCCTCGACCTGGGCGAAGGGGACGAAATCGTGGGCGATCCCCTCCCCTTCCAGCCATTTCAGGGACTTGCGGACCGTCGTGCAGGAGGGCAGCCCGTAGACGGTGACGCTCATTGCGCCTGAGCCTCCAGCACGTCGGCCAGCGCTTCGAGCTGATCGGCGGTGCGGGCCAGCGCCTCGATCGCCGGGGCGGGATCGGGGGCGAAGAGGCCGGGCTGCGGGTCGGTGGGCTCGGCCGGGCGCACGGCCTCGGCCTCCGCCCGTTCGGCGCGGGCTTCCAATGCGCGGATCTTCTCCTGCGCGGCCCGCAGCTCGCCCTCCAGCGCGATGTGGCGGTCGCCGAGCATCAGGGAGGACATCAGGAGCATCCGGCTTTCGGGCACCTGGCCGATGGCGGCCTGCAGGTTGTTCGCCTCGCGGCCGATCAGGGCGGCGGCGGCCTCGAGCTGACGCTCCTCACCGTCGGCGCAGGCGACGCGGAAGATGCGGCCGCCGATGTTCAGGTCGAGCTCAGCCATGCTCCGCCTCCTCCACCAGGGGCCGCAGCTCGGCGATCAGGCCGTCGAGCTGGGCGATGTCGGCCTCGCGCTTCAGTTCCATGTCCTTGAGCTGGCCGCGCAGGGCGACGTTCACGCGCTCCAACCGGCGCAGGGCGACGGGATCGGCGCCCTCGGCGGGTTTCTGGGCAGCCAACGCCGCCTCGATCCGGCCCATCGCGCGGGCGATGCGGCCTTCCAGGTCTTCTATCTCGCTCATCTGCCTCGATGCTCCTGCATGTGCCTACAGTTCGCTTCGTTTTTTTATGATGCGATTCTAACGAGAGGACCGCGGCGGCGCCAGTGGTGAGATTGCAGGTGTTCCGAAGCGTTTTCGGACGTATCGGGCGCGGCCGGCGCCCCAGATCGCTTGACCCGGCAAGAAGCGGTGTTATCAGGGCGCAACCGTTTTCCAGCCTTGCGAGATCCCCGTGACCATCGACGACCTGCGCGCCCGCCATCCCGACCACTGGAACCGTGCCACCGCGATCCGCGTGCTGGCGCTCGACGCGGTCAAGGCCGCAAACTCGGGGCATTCGGGGATGCCCATGGGCATGGCCGATGTCGCGACCGTGTTGTTCGAGAAGCATCTGAAGTTCGATGCGAGCGCGCCGGATTGGGCCGACCGCGACCGGTTCATCCTGTCGGCGGGCCACGGCTCGATGCTGCTCTACGCGCTGATGTACCTGACGGGCTATGCCGATATCTCGCTGGAGGAGATCCGGAACTTTCGCCAGCTCGGTGCGCGCACGGCGGGGCATCCGGAGTTCGGGCACGCGAAGGGGATCGAGACGACGACCGGGCCGCTCGGCCAGGGCATCGCGAACTCGGTGGGCTTCGCGATTGCCGAGGAGTCCCTGCGCGCCCGCTACGGCAAGAAGGTGGTGGATCACCACACCTACGTGATCGCCGGCGACGGCTGCCTGATGGAGGGTGTCAGCCAGGAGGCGATCGGGCTGGCGGGCAAGCAGAAGCTCGGCAAGCTGATCGTGCTGTGGGACGACAACGGCATCACCATCGACGGCAAGGTCTCGATTTCCGACGTGACCGACCAGATGGCGCGGTTCGAGGCGTCGGGCTGGTCCGTCTTCTCCTGCGACGGGCATGATCCGGAAGCGATCGACGAGGCGATCCGGCAGGCGAAGCAAAGCCCCCTGCCCTCGATGATCGCGTGCAAGACGCATATCGCCATCGGCTCCGCCGCGCAGGACACGGCGAAGGGGCACGGCGCGCTGACCGACGACCAGCTCATCGCCGATACGCGCAAGGCCTATGACTGGCCGCACGCGCCGTTCGAGATCCCGGCCGACCTGCTGGCCGAGTGGCGCTCCATCGGCAATCGCGGTGCGGTCGAGCGGCAGGAATGGGAGGCGCGTTTCGCCACCCTCTCCGACAGCCGCCAGCGCGAGTTCACCCGCCAGATGACCGGCGAGGTCCCGAAGAAGCTATCGGCCGCGATCAAGCGCTTCAAGCAGACCGCGACCGAAGAGGCGAAGAAGGTCGCGACGCGAAAGAGCTCCGAGATGGTGCTGGGCGTCATAAACGACGTGCTGCCCGAGACGATCGGCGGCTCGGCGGACCTGACCGGCTCCAACAACACGCTGACGGCGGATCTGGGCGCCTTCGACGAGGACAACCGCAAGGGTCGGCACGTGAGCTACGGCATCCGGGAGCACGGAATGGCTGCCGCGATGAACGGCATGGCGCTGCATGGCGGCGTGCTGCCGTACGGCGGGACGTTCCTCGTCTTCTCCGACTACGCGCGGCCGGCGATGCGGCTCTCGGCCCTGATGGGCCAGCGGGTGGTCTATGTGATGACGCACGATTCCATCGGGCTGGGCGAGGATGGCCCGACGCACCAGCCGGTGGAGCATGTGGCGAGCCTGCGCGCGATGCCCGGCATGACAGTGTTCCGCCCCGCCGACACGGTTGAGACGGCGGAGGCGTGGGAACTTGCGGTGCAGGCCGACGGCCCCTCGACGCTGGCGCTGACCCGGCAGGGCCTGCCGCTGGTGCGCACGGAGCACAAGACGAAGAACCTGACGGCCCAGGGCGCCTACGTGCTGGCCGAGGCGCAGGGCAAGCGGATGGCGATCCTGCTCGCCTCCGGCTCCGAAGTGCATGTGGCGCTGGAGGCGCGGCGGATCCTGGAGAACGAGGGGATCGGCGTGCGCGTCGTCTCCATGCCGTCCTGGGAGCTCTTCGCCCAGCAGGACGAGGCCTATCGCAAGCGCGTGCTGCCCGCGGGCCCGGTGCGTGTCGTGGTCGAGGCGGGCGTGCGGCAGGGCTGGGACCAGTGGCTCTGCGGTGAGCGCGGGCGCTGGAACAAGGCGGGCTTTGTCGGCATGCAGGGCTTCGGCGCTTCGGCCCCGGCGGGCGATCTATTCCAGCATTTCGGCATCACGCCGGAGGCCGTGGCCCAGCAGGTCCGCGACCTGCTCTGATCCCATGCGTGTCGTCGTGCCCCCCGCCATGCGGCCGCTCTACGAGAGCTGGCGCATGGCGCCGGGCGTCATCGACGGCGGCCGCCTCGTGATGACCGGCTTCAGCGGGGTGGCGCTCGACGGCAGCATGTCGCCGGATCCGGAGACGCAGATGCGCACCGCCTTCGATCAGGTGGGGCTGGTGCTCGCGGAGGCGAGCTGCATCTGGGCCGATCTCATCGAGATGACGAGCTACCACGTCGACATCGCGGCGCAGATCGACCTGTTTCGCCGGGTCCGAAACGAGTATGTGGCACCGCCTTATCCTGCGTGGACGGCGCTGGGGGTGGCGGGCCTTGCATCTGCCGGGGCGGTCGTCGAGATCCGGGCCGTGGCGCGGGTCCGCTCACCGAGCTGAGCGGAGCGATCACGCCCGCGCGACCGGCGATGACGGCGGGGCGCTGGCGCTTACATGCGCATGATGCGCCACGCCACCATCGCCGCCCTCGCCCTGATCGCCGCCCTGCCCGTTCGGGCGGACACCTGGTTGCTGCTCGAAGGGCCCAGCGAGATCGGGTTCACCTATTTCGAGAATGAGGAGCCCTATCGCGGGCGCTTCCCGGCCTTTGCGGGCACGGCGGAGTTCGACGCGGCCCGCCCGGCGGAGACGCAGGTCGAGGTGACCGTCACGACCTCGGAGGTCGAACTCGCCGATTTCGTGCGCACGGCCTTTGCCAAGACCGAGGGCTGGTTCGACACGGTCGGCCACCCGCAGGCCTTCCTCACCCTCGACCGGCTGATCCCCGTGACCCGGACGGAGTGGGAGGGCGTGGCTCAGCTCACTGTGAAGGGCATCACGCGGGAGATCCGGCCGCGCTTCGTCCTCACCCGGCCCGGAAACTGCCTGCGCGCCCGCGGCGAGGTGGAGATCCCGATGGCGGATTTCGAGATCGGCCAAGGCCGGATCAGCCGCTTCATCAGGGTGGGCGAGAGCGTGATCCTCGACTTCAACCTGCTCGGCCATCCGGAGGGCATCGCCCCCGACTGCATCTGACGGCTTTTGGTGACAGGCGCGTCCCGCTGCCCTAGGAAGGCATTCGCGAGGGACGGAGGAGGCGCATGAACACCACCATCGCGCTGTGGATCGGCGGGATCATCCTCGCCGTGTTTCTCGCGGATTATCTCTATTTCGGCTGGGACCTCTGGGTCGAGGCGATGCGCCTGTTGTGGCGCATCATGACCTGGATGGCGTTCTGGCGCTGACATGGAAAGGCCCTCGGCATGAGCTGGAAGACCCTCGACGACATGGACCTTGGCGGCAAGGTCGTGCTGACCCGCGTGGACCTCAACGTGCCGATGCAGGACGGCCGCGTGACCGACGCGACGCGGATCGAGCGGATCGTGCCGACGGTGCGGGACATGCTGGCCAAGGGCGGTCGTCCGGTGCTGCTGGCGCATTTCGGCCGGCCCAAGGGCAAGCGCGTGGCGGAGATGAGCCTGGAGCCGCTGGTCGGGCCGCTGGCTGAGGCGCTGGGCGCAGAGGTGCGCTACGCCTCGGATTGCGTTGGCGCGCCGGTGAGCGAGGCGCTGGCGGAGTTGCCGGAGGGCGCGGTGCTGCTCTGCGAGAACACCCGCTACCATCCGGAGGAGGAGGCGAACGATGCGGAGTTCGCGAAGCGGATGGCCGCGGCGGGCGACGTCTACTGCAACGACGCGTTCTCGGCCGCGCACCGGGCGCACGCTTCGACCGAGGGGTTGGCGCATCACCTGCCCGCCTGCGCCGGGCGGCTGATGGAGGAGGAACTCAGGGCACTCGAAGGCGTGCTCGCCGATCCGCCGCGCCCGGTGGTGGCGGTGGTGGGCGGCGCCAAGGTCTCCACCAAGCTCGACCTTCTGGGCAACCTGATCGGGCGGATGGATCACATCGTGATCGGCGGCGGCATGGCGAACACGTTCCTGGCCGCCCAAGGCATCGACGTGGGCAAGTCGCTCTGCGAGCACGAGATGACCGGCACGGCCAAAGAGATCATGGCGAAGGCCGAGGGCTCGGGCTGCACCCTCCACCTGCCGACCGACGTCGTGGTCGCGCGCGAGTTCAAGGCAGGCGCGGCGAGCGAGACGGTCGCTGCCGATGCCTGCCCGCCCGATGCGATGATCCTCGATGCGGGGCCGGACACGACGCGGGCCGTGGCCGAGCTCTTCGGTCAGGCGAAGGCGCTGGTCTGGAACGGGCCCCTCGGCGCGTTCGAGATCGAGCCGTTCCACGCGGCGACCAAGGCGGCCGCCCTTGCCGCGGCGGAACTGACGCGGGCCGGGCGCCTCGTCTCCGTCGCGGGGGGCGGTGACACCGTGGCGGCCCTTAATACGGCCGGGGCCGCGGATCACTTTACCTATGTCTCCTCGGCCGGGGGTGCGTTCCTCGAATGGCTGGAGGGCAAGACCCTGCCCGGCGTCGCGGCGTTGCACAGCGCCTGATCCATGCCATATGACAGCCCTGCGACCGTGGCGGAACGTCGCGGGTCGCAGGGCCCCTATGCGCCTGCGGGGCCTTTTCATAAGCGACACACGTCTCTTAAGGGAAGGAACACCCCATGACCGACACCACCTGGACTCTCGTCACCGGCGCCTCCGAAGGCATCGGCAAGGAGCTTGCCCGCTGTGCTGCAAAGTCCCGGCGCAACGTGATCGTCGCCGCCCGCTCGAAGGAGAAGCTCGACGCGCTGGCCGATGAGCTGACGCAGCAATACGGGGTGCAGGCGGTGGCGATCGAGGCGGATCTCGCCGCGCGCGACGGGGCGGCGAAGCTGTGGGAGGCGGCGACGGCGGGCCGGACCGTCGACATTCTTGTGAATAATGCGGGACTGGGGCGCAACGGACCCTTCGCCGACGGGGAATGGCCGCGCGAGCTCACCTCGATCGATGTGAACGTGACGGCGCTCACCGAACTGATGAAGCTCGCGATACCGGGCATGGTCGAGCGCGGCGACGGGCGGATCCTCAACGTCGCCTCGGTCGCGGCCTTCACCCCTGGCCCCGGCATGGCCGTCTACCACGCGACGAAGTCCTACGTGCTGAGCCTGAGCCACGCGGTGGATGCGGAGCTAGACAAGACCGGTGTCTCGATCACCGCACTCTGCCCCGGCGCGACGGAGTCCAACTTCTTCAACGACGCTGACATGGGCGACGCCACCATCGTCAAAATGCGCAAGCTGCCGAGTGCGAAATCGGTCGCCGAAGCGGGCTGGTCCGGGGCCATCACCCGCAAGACCGTCGTGGTGCCCGGTGCGGACAACAAGATCACGGTCGCCTTCTCGAAACTGGTCCCGGCGCGGGTAAGTGCGGCGATCGCACAACGCCTTCTCTCGCGTTAAGGTTGATTCAAACCGGTTGCACTGAGGCGAAAGGTTGACCGGCTTTGTTGCGGCGCGGTAAGCCCTTGGCATCCTTCTCATGCCAGAGGACATTTCCATGAAAGCGACCCGCACCGTCCGCAACATCCTTGCGAACTACGAAGGCGAGACACCCGGCGTGAAGGCACAGCTGTGCCGCATGCTCATGCAGGGCAAGCTCGGCGGCACCGGCAAGATGATCATCCTGCCGGTGGACCAGGGCTTCGAGCACGGTCCGGCGCGGTCCTTCGCCCCGAACCCGGACGCCTATGACCCGCACTACCACTACCAGCTCGCCATCGATGCGGGGCTGAGCGCCTATGCCGCGCCGCTCGGGCCGCTGGAGGCCGGGGCCGATACCTTTGCGGGCCAGGTCCCGACGATCCTCAAGGTGAACTCCGCCAACTCGCTGATGAGCGATACGGCCGGAAAGAACCAGGCGGTGACGGCGAGCGTGGACGATGCGCTGCGCCTCGGCTGCTCGGCCATCGGCTTCACGATCTATCCAGGCTCCGACGCGGCGCTCGACATGTTCGAGGAGATCGTGGAGATGCGGCGCGAGGCGGCGGCCTGCGGCCTCGCCACCGTGATCTGGTCCTACCCGCGCGGCGAGGCGATCACCAAGGACGGCGAGACGGCGATCGACATTGCGGCCTATGCCGCCCACATCGCCGCCCTGCTCGGCGCGCATATCATCAAGGTGAAGCTCTCGACCGACCACCTGATGCTGCCCGAGGCGAAAAAGGTCTACGAGGCCGAGGGGATCGACATCTCCACCCAGGCGGCGCGCGTGGCGGACTGCGTGAAGTCCTCCTTCAACGGGCGGCGGCTGATCGTCTTCTCCGGCGGATCGAAGAAGGGCGCGGACAGCGTCTACGACGACGCGCGTGCGATCCGCGACGGCGGCGGCAACGGCTCGATCATCGGGCGCAACACGTTCCAGCGCGAGCGGGGCGAGGCGCTGGATATGCTCGGCAAGCTGATCGACATCTACAAGGGCAAGGCCTGATCTTGCAGCGGGCCGAGGCTCCGGCCGGGGCGGTGCGGCATCTTGCGCTGCGCCTCTCGCCTGGGACGGAGCTACGGTCCGCGCTGTGTGAGGCCTTTGACGAGAGCGGCGCGGCGGCGGGTTTCGTCGCCGCGTGCGTAGGCAGCCTGACGGTGGCGCCGTTGCGCTTCGCCGATCGGGACGATGCGGTCGAGGTGCCCGGGCCGCTGGAGATCGTGGCGCTGTCGGGCACGCTAAGCACCGACGGCCCCCACCTGCACCTGACCGTGGCGGATGCGGAGGGCCGTGTGACCGGCGGCCATCTGATGCCCGGCGCTTTGGTCCGCACGACGGCGGAGGCGGTGCTGGGGCTGACGGACGCCTTCGCCTTCTCCCGCGCTCTGGATCCCGCGACGGGTTATGCGGAGTTGTTCATCCGGGCGCGCTGATCCCCGGCGTTTTCGGCAGACCTGCCTCCACCGCATCTAGAAAGACGGCGAGACGGCGGAGCCGTTGGGCGCCCGGTGGGAATGCCACGTTGACCGTGAGCTCCGCCGCGCGCCAGTCGGGCAGCAGGTCGATGAGGCGGCCGGCCTGAAGGTCATCGGCCACGTACCAATAGGGCAGCACCGCGATGCCCGCGCCGCTGAGCGCGACGCGGTGCAGGGCGGCGATATTGTTGGTGGAGAAGGTGACGGGCGGCGCGATCTCCTGCCTTTGCGCGCCGTTCATGAGGGCGATGCGGCCCCCTTCGAAGGGATCGAGGGCGAGGAGCGGCAGGGTTTCCGCTGCCTTTGGGTGCTGTAGGGGTCCGGATAGGTCGGGGGCGGCGACCAGCAGCCGTTCGACCTGCCCCAGCGAGCGCACGACGAGGGTGTCGTCGGGAACCGGGCCGACGCGGATCCAGCAATCGCTGCCGAGCTCAGCGAGGCGGACCGGCGCGTCCTCCAGCCGCCAGTCGATGCGCAGGGCCGGGTGAGTTCGCGCCAACTCCACCGCGATATCAGTGAGCACGGTCTGGCCGAGCGCGACCGGGGCGACGACCGAGAGGCGGCCGCGTATCTCATCCTGGGCGTGGCGCTCGACCAGCGCCTCCCACCCCGCCAGCAGAGCGCGCGCCTCGGCCAGCACCGCCTCCCCCTCCCCGGTCAGGGCGAGGGAATGGGTTGTGCGACGGGCGAGCGGCGTGCCGAGCCGTGCCTCTAGATCCTGCAGGTGGCGCGAGGCCGTGGCCTGCGTGATGCCGAGATCGCGCGCAGCGGCGGAGATCGAGCCCCGCTCCGCGATGCGGGCGAAGGTGGCAAGCAGGGTGAGGCGGTCGGTGGGCTGGCTCATACGTCAGACGTATAGCAGAATGGCTACAACACGCACTACAGAAGGAACCGCTCGGCCCGCATATCTCCTCCAACGGCGATGATGCCGGATGAGAGGAGAAAGACCATGGACCGGACCTTCAAGCTTGGCGGCGACCTGACCATCGACCGGATCGGCTTCGGCGCGATGCGCCTGACGGGCCAGCCGGGCAATTTCGGCCCTTATCCCGATTGGGAGGGCGGCAAGGCGCTCCTGACCCGCGCGGCGGATCTGGGCGTGAATTTCTTCGACAGTGCAAGGGCCTATGGACCGCAACATGCCGACCGGCTGCTGGGCGAGGCGCTGGCGGAGCGTGACGTGGTGCTCGCCACCAAGGGCGGGATCGACAAGTTCGCGCCCGACCGCATGAAACGCGACGCCTCGCCCGCCACACTGCGCCAGCAGATCGAGGACGCGCGGGTGAACCTGCGCCGGGACGTGATCGACCTGTTCCAGCTTCACTGGATCGACCCGGAGGTGCCCGTCGAGACCTCGATGGAGGCGCTGGTGCAGGCGCGCGACGACGGGCTGATCCGCCATATCGGCCTGTCCAACGTGGATCGCGAGACGCTCGACCGCGCGCTCGCCGTCGGGCCGGTGGCGAGCGTACAGAATCGGCTCAACAGTGCGGAGCGGGCGCATGAGGCGCTGGTGGACTACACCGCCGAGCGCGGCATCGCCTTCATCCCCTATGGCCCGCTCGGCGCGCATCCGATGAAGCACGGCGCGGCGCTGGAGCCGGTGGCGGCCCTCGCCTGGCTGCTGGAGCGCGCACCCAACATCGTGGTCATCCCCGGCACGACCAGCCTGGCGCATCTGGAGCAGAATGCGAGTGCCTGGTCACAAGTGCAGGGCGCGGTGTGACAATTCGGGGCCGGGTTGCACGCCCGGCCCTATTTTCGCCATTGAGGGGATTCACAGGGCGAATCACTTCTGGCATAGTCATGTCACTGGCCCGGAGAGGCCGGATGAGCAGCAGAGTTGAGCCCCCGATGACCTTGCTTCGCACGATCACCGCCCGGTTTCCGGCGCGCGCCCTGGGCGACGCGGTGCTCTCCTTCGCGGTGCTCACGCTGATCGTCTATTTCGCCTATGCGGCGCTCCAGGGAAATCACGGCATGGGCCGTCTGATCGAGGTGGAGCAGGAGGCGCGCGACCTCGAAGTGACGCTTGCCCGCCTGCAGGATGAGGCGGCGGGGCTCACCAACCGCACGCGCCGCCTGTCGGACGATTTCCTCGACCTCGACCTGCTCGACGAGCGGGCGCGGCACGTCCTGGGCTATGCCCGCCCGGACGAAATCGTCATTCGATAGCCTTACAAAACGCTCTACCTGCCTTGCACAGGGCGAATGCCGCTCCGTCATTTGCGGGGGTGCAATCGTCGTGACGCGGCGTTAGACTGCGGATAGTTTGATATTGAACGACCTGGGGAGGTACGGAATGGCGACCCGCAAGACTGCGGCGAAGAAGCCGAATGCGTCGAAGGAAGACCTGCTTCAATATTACCGCGACATGCTCCTGATCCGCCGGTTCGAGGAGAAGGCCGGCCAGCTCTACGGCATGGGCCTGATCGGCGGGTTCTGCCACCTCTACATCGGACAGGAAGCCGTGGTGGTGGGCCTGGAAGCGGCGGCGAAGGAGGGCGACAGCCGTGTCACCTCCTACCGCGACCACGGGCACATGCTCGCCTGCGGTATGGATCCCAAGGGCGTGATGGCCGAGCTCACGGGCCGCGAGGGCGGCTACTCCAAGGGCAAGGGCGGCTCGATGCACATGTTCTCGGAAGAGAAGAAGTTCTACGGCGGCCACGGCATCGTCGGCGCGCAGGTGCCGATCGGCGCGGGCCTCGCCTTCGCCAACAAGTACCGGGGCGAGGACACGGTCTGCTTCACCTATTTCGGGGACGGTGCGGCCAACCAGGGCCAGGTCTACGAGACCTACAACATGGCCGCCCTCTGGGAGCTGCCCTGCATCTTCGTCATCGAGAACAACCAGTACGCCATGGGCACGTCCGTGAAGCGCGGCACCAAGTCCGCGAGCTACTGGGAGCGGGGTGCCGCCTTCGGCATCGCGGGCGAGGAAGTGGATGGCATGGACGTGCTCGCGGTGAAGGAGGCGGGCGAGAAGGCCGTGTCCCACTGCCGCGCGGGCAAGGGCCCCTACATCCTGGAGATCAAGACCTACCGCTACCGCGGCCACTCCATGTCGGACCCGGCGAAGTACCGCACCCGCGAGGAGGTGCAGAAGATGCGGGAGGAGCGCGACGCGATCGAGCACGTCAAGCAGCTCCTGCTGACCGGCAAGCACGCCACGGAGGACGAGCTCAAGGACGTCGACAAGGAGATCAAGGGCATCGTCAACGAGGCGGCGCAGTTCTCCCAGGACAGCCCGGAGCCCGCGCTCGAAGAGCTCTACACCGACATCTACGCCGAAACGATCCCGCAGGACGAGCCGGCCTGATGACCGGCTCCCTCTGCGTGCGCCGCACAGGCTGCGGCGGTATTCCCCTTTTTCCGGGTGCCGGCCCGTCCGCCCGCCGCACCCGTCCGACCATGGGAGCAATCTGACATGGCAACCGAAATCCTGATGCCCGCCCTTTCCCCGACGATGGAGGAAGGCACGCTGGCAAAGTGGAACGTGAAGGAAGGCGACGAGGTCTCCTCCGGCGACGTGATCGCGGAGATCGAGACCGACAAGGCCACCATGGAGTTCGAGGCCGTCGACGAGGGCGTCGTCGGCAAGATCCTCGTGGCCGAGGGCAGTGAGGGCGTGAAGGTGAACACGCCGATCGCCGTGCTGCTGGAGGACGGCGAGAGCGCCGATGACATCAAGGCGAACGGTGCCGCCCCGGCGGAAGCCCCTGCCCCGCAGGCCGATGCGCCGGCAGAGGTCGAGCATGCGAGCGTTCCTGCTTCCGCGGTGCCCGCCGCCGATGTGCCCCCGACGCCCGAACCGGATGTGCCCGAGGGCACCAGCTTCAAGTCGCAGACCGTGCGCGAGGCGCTGCGCGACGCGATGGCCGAGGAGATGCGCCGCGACGAGACGGTGTTCCTGATGGGTGAGGAAGTGGCCGAGTACCAGGGCGCCTACAAGATCAGCCAGGGCCTGCTCGACGAGTTCGGCGCGAAGCGCGTCATCGACACCCCGATCACCGAGCACGGCTTCACCGGCGTCGGCGTGGGGGCTGCCTTTGGCGGGCTGAACCCGATCGTGGAGTTCATGACCTTCAACTTCGCCATGCAGGCGATCGACCAGATCATCAACTCCGCCGCCAAGACGCTCTACATGTCCGGCGGCCAGATGGGCTGCCCGATCACCTTCCGCGGCCCCAACGGTGCGGCGGCGCGGGTGGCAGCCCAGCACAGCCAGGACTACGCGGCGTGGTATGCGTCCATTCCGGGCCTCAAGGTCGTCCAGCCCTACTCGGCGGCCGATGCGAAGGGCCTGCTGAAATCGGCGATCCGCGATCCGAACCCGGTGGTCTTCTTGGAAAACGAGATCCTCTACGGCAAGACCTTCGACGTGCCGGAGCTCGACGACTTCACCATCCCGCTCGGCAAGGCGAAGATCTGGCGCGAGGGCACCGACGTGACCCTCGTGAGCTGGGGCATCGGCATGACCTACGTGATGGAGGCGGCGGATGCGCTGAAGGAGATGGGGATCTCGGCGGAGGTCATCGACCTGCGCAGCTTGCGCCCCCTCGACATGGCGACGGTCATCGGCTCGGTGAAGAAGACCAACCGCTGCGTGACGGTGGAGGAAGGCTTCCCGGTCGCGTCCATGTCCAACCACATCGCGGCGACGATCATGGCCGAGGCGTTCGACTATCTCGACGCGCCGGTGCTGAGCTGCACCGGCAAGGACGTTCCGATGCCCTATGCCGCCAATCTCGAAAAGCTCGCGCTCACGACCACCCAGGAGGTGATCGATGCCGTGCGTGCCGTGACCTACAAGTAGAGTGCCCGATGTATAGCCGGCTGAAGAAGAGTTTTCCGCGTTCGCCTTACATCATGCTGTTCTATGGCATGAGCGTACTTTTCTTCTTCCTGATCTGGCTTTTCGTTGAGTTTGCGGGCTGGATCCAATCTGCTCCGGTAGACTCGAACGATACAACGGGCATGCGCCTCGTGAGTTATGTGGAGGACACGCTGTTCGCGATCATGCTCACCTACATCGTAGGATCTCTTGGCGCGTTGGCGCGGGTCACATTCGACGACACGATAAATGCGGAAGAACAGGAAAACGAGAAGCTCCAAGCGATCTACGGTCGCTTGGGCACGGGCGGTATGTTCGGCATCTTCGGCTTTTTTCTTGTAGAACTCGGTCTGCTAGAGCTGCTGATCTTCGGCAACGACGCTTCGCTGGCGGACCTGTCTCCATCACCTGCCGGCATCATCATCGTGTCTTTTCTGTCAGGCCTCTTCACTTCGGAGGTGTTCACGGGCCTGCACCGACGCGTTCAACGCGGCAACGAAACACAATCAAGCACTTCGACCACAAGCAACCCGGCCACACGTCCCGGCAGCGACACTGCTGCCGGAAGTGGCGACGACACAAAAGACTAGCGGGGAAAAGCTATGCCGATCAACATCCTGATGCCCGCCCTCTCCCCCACGATGGAGGAGGGCACACTCGCGAAATGGAACGTGAAGGAGGGGGACGAGGTCTCCTCCGGCGACGTGATCGCGGAGATCGAGACCGACAAGGCGACGATGGAGTTCGAGGCGGTCGACGAAGGCAAGATCGGCAAGATCATCGTGCCCGAGGGAACCGAAGGCGTGAAGGTCAACGACCCGATCGCCGTGCTGCTGGAGGACGGGGAAAGCGCCGACGATATCGGCAGTGCGCCGGCTCCGGCCGAGCCGACGCCGTCCAGCAATGTGGCCCCGGCCGAGGCGTCGGAGGCGACCGAACCCGCCAAGGGCCATGGCCGCGGCAACGGCCTCGACCACGCCGCTCCGGCTGATGCGGGCGGTGCGGCTCCGGCGCCCAGCCGCGCGGATGGCGAGCGTGTCTTCGCCTCGCCGCTCGCGCGCCGGATCGCGAAGGACAAGGGCCTCGACCTCGCGCAGATCAAGGGCTCCGGTCCCAAGGGACGCGTCGTGAAGGCGGATGTGGAGAATGCGCAGCCGCAGGCCGCCGCCCCGGCGAAGGCCGACGCCCCTGCCCCGCAGGCGGCCGCAGCCGCTGCACCGGCGCAGGGCATGGCCTACGACACGGTCGCCAAGATGTATGCCGACCGCGAAGTGGAGGAGATGAAGCTCGACGGGATGCGCAAGACCATCGCCGCCCGCCTCTCCGAAGCCAAGCAGACGGTCCCGCATTTCTACCTGCGCCGCGACATCCATCTCGACGCGCTGCTGAAATTCCGCTCCCAGCTCAACAAGGGGCTGGAGGCGAAGGGCGTGAAGCTCTCGGTCAACGACTTCATCATCAAGGCCTGCGCGAATGCCCTGCAGGAGGTTCCGGACTGCAACGCGGTCTGGGCCGGCGACCGGATCCTAAAGCTGAAGCCGTCCGACGTCGCGGTGGCCGTCGCCATCGAGGGTGGCCTCTTCACCCCGGTGCTGCGCGACGCGGACACCAAGACGCTGAGCACATTGTCGACGGAGATGAAGGACCTTGCCACCCGCGCCCGCGACCGCAAGCTCGCACCTCACGAATACCAGGGCGGCAGCTTCGCGATCTCCAATCTCGGCATGATGGGGATCGAGAACTTCGACGCCGTCATCAACCCGCCGCACGCCTCGATCCTCGCGGTCGGTGCGGGGCTGAAGAAACCGATCGTCGGGGAGGATGGCGAGCTGACAACGGCGACCGTGATGAGCGTGACGCTCAGCGTCGATCACCGGGTCATCGATGGCGCGCTGGGGGCTGAGTTCTTGGCTGCGATCAAGGCGAACCTCGAAGATCCGATCGGCATGCTTGCCTGACAAACCCCTGAAAAGCAAGAAAGGCCGGGCGTTTGCCCGGCCTTTTTCATGTCACTCGAGCGGCATGCCGTTCGCGAGAACCCGGCCGTCCTCCAGCGCCTCGATCCGCGAGGTGTAGGTATCCGGCGCATTGCCCGGCACTGCGAAGAGACCCAGCATCATCCGCGCGGGCATCACCTGATCCGGGCCGAGCAGCCCGATCTGGGTGAGGTTCTCCAGAAGCGTGTTGATCCCGATCGCCTCGACATCCAGCGAACCGACGGGCACCTGCGTGACGGGATCGAAGCGGAAGTCTCCCGCCGCCTCCACCGCGGCCCCGGCCAGGGTGAGCCGCAACTCGTTGACCGACGCACTCTCCATCTGCGGCGGCTCGGCCATGTCCATCTGCTCGGGATCGAACATGTTGGCCGTCATGGTGAGCTTGCTGTCCACATCAACGACGAAGCTCAGCGGCTCCCGGGCAATCACGCCCTGCGGATCGAAGAGATCCCAGAGGTGCCCGGCCACATCGAGCTCATCAAGCCGAAGCCGCAGCCCGGCATCCGACGCGGTCTCACCTTCGATGAAGGGAAACACCATCTCCGCTTCGACAGACGACAGCGTCGCGTCGATCGGCGGCACCGGCAGCCCGCGGGACGCAAACTTCATCCGGGTGTCGTCGGACCGGCCACCATAGGAAAACATGCCCTCACTGATTGCCACCGCGAGTTCCGTCGCACCGCCCGACATGTCGAGCCGCCACTCGGTCCCGTCCATCGCCCCGTTGACGAGCGTGCGCGAGCCCTCGGCGGTCATATCGAGCTGAAGCTCATCGTCCCCGGTCAGCGTCTGGCTGGTGGCGAGCAGCATCGGCCCACCGACCACACCGGTCGCCGACGCGCCGGTGTAGTTGAGATCGAAGCTCACCGTATCTTCGCCGCCCGACATGTTCTGCTTCATACCGATCTGACCGGCACTGAACTCGAAATCGTGCGGCCCCAGAACGCCGCCATACGCCGTCAGCGACCGCATTTCGTTGATGGAGAAGGTGACCGCGATACTCTCGAGATCCGCATCGAACTCATCTTCGAACACGAAGGACAGATCGACACCATCCGCCTCGGCCAGCGCCACGATGGCCTCCGGCTCCCCGCCGAAGACCTGGCGCAGGCCGCGGGTCAGCATCGTCATCTCGAGCGGCGTGTCGTAGTCCGGAACGGAAATGGTGAAGGTCGTCGCCTCCGGGATCAGGACCTCGACATCGTAGTCGGGGTCATCGATCGGCATGATCTCGAAGACGAGGCCCGGCATCTCCATCGACACGTCAGCCTCGGCCACGTCGATCGACAAGCCCGACAGCGTGATGCCACCGTCCGCCCGCTCCACCGTGTCGTAGCTCGCCTCGCCGGCCGTCTCGAACTGGAGAAGGAGGTGCGCTAGCACGTCCTGCGGCGTTACCTCCGCCGCGGCCGGAGCGGCCAGCAGGAGCGGAGCAAGGCAAAGCGTCGGGGAAAGGCGTGTCATCTGTGTCTCGCAATCGATTGAGGGGCCGGGCCAGTGTTCACCGACCCGCGCCCAACATCAATCACGAAACCGTGACGATCACGCGTCGTATTCCAGAAGGTGGTTCATCGACTGCGCCGGCTGATCGCATCCGGCCTCGCCCACGATCCGCGCCGGAACGCCGGCAACCGTCTTGCAGGGCGGCACCGGCTCCAGCACGACGGAGCCCGCCGCGATCCGGCTGCAATGGCCCACGGTGATGTTGCCGAGCACCGCGGCCCCGGCCCCGATCAGCACACCGTCGCCGATCTTGGGATGGCGGTCGCCATCCTCCTTGCCGGTCCCGCCCAGCGTCACCGAATGCAGCATGGAGACGTTGTCGCCCACCACCGCCGTTTCGCCGATCACCACAGAATGGGCGTGGTCGATCATGATCCCCTGCCCGACGCGCGCACCCGGATGGATGTCGACGCCGAAGACCTCGGACGTGCGCATCTGCAGGAAGTACGCCATGTCGCAGCGCCCCTGCTCCCAGAGCCGCCGGGCGATGCGGTAGGCCTGCAACGCCTGGAACCCCTTGAAGAACATCAGCGGCTGGATCAACCGGTGGCAGGCCGGATCGCGCTCGTAGACCGCCACCGCATCTGCCCGCGCCGCGCGACCCAGCTTCGGATCGGCGGCATGCGCCTCGGCAAAGATCTCCCGCACCAGCCCTTCGGTCATCTCACCGGAGGCGAGCTTCTGGCCCAGCCGGTAGGACAGCGCATCCTCGAAGTTGCGGCGCGTCAGCACGCTGGCATGGACGAGGCCGGCCAGGCGCGGCTCGTCCACGCACATCTTGTGCGCTTCCTCGGTGATCTGGGACCAGACCGGATCGATGCCGGTGACGGATGCAGAAACGGATGGCTGCGCCATGGCGACGATCTCCTTTCGCAGGGCAGTCCATCTGACATCGACCCTTCGCGCGCGGAAATCAAGCGGCGTCTGCCATGGCGCCGCCCTCAGACGGCAGCGGGCGGCAACAGTTCCGTTAGGTGAACCGCCAGCCGCACCGTGCCGCCGTCGAAGCTCGCGCCCCCCTCCGGTGTCAGGATCAGGTCCGTCGCCGACCAGTAGGTGATCGGCTGCCCGGTGAAGCCGAGAGCGTAGGAGTTCAGCCCCAACCCGAGCGACGAGCCATAGCGGTTGTCGGAGCCGGAGACGCCCAGCCGCCAACCTGTCAGACCCGCCCCGCTGATGGGGGAGATCACGCGTCCGGTGACACCCACCACCTGCGACGGACCGGGGATAATACCCGCAACGGTGCTCACCGCCTCGCCCGCGCCGATCACGTGATCGACCTCGACCACGCGCAGCAGCGTTGCGGCACCACCCGCTGACACCGCGGCCTCGTCACGTCGCCAATCCACCCCGTCATGGGTAAGCGCCGCCTGCCCCGCGACATCCCAGGCGCGCCAGCCCATCTGCGGCGTCACGAAGGACCAGAGGCCCGCGCTCGCCACCGCGACACGCCCGTCCTCGCCGGCCCAATCGCCGGTCGCCCCGGCGGGCACCGCGTGGCAATCGCCATCCGCGGGCGCCACCGGCGGCGTCGGGCGCATAACGGTCACGAGCCGAAGCTGGGTCATCGCATCGACCCGGGCCAGCGCCTCGTTCACCGTGACGTGCTTTTGTGCCTGTGCGGCCTGAACGAGCGGCAGGCCGAGTTTCGCGGTCTCAGTCATTCCAGGTCATCCTTTGCTGGGCTCCAGGCCCGAACCGGGCCGAGATCTGGGAAACGGTGATGTCGAAGGGAGCGGACGGCAGATCCGCCGCTGCGAGTACGGTCAAGGGCGCGACGACCTCACGCGACAGCACCACCGCGCCGTCCTTCACGAGCTCCAGGAGATACGCCTCCCGCTCTTCGGAGAGGGGCACGTCGCCCGCCGTCCAGAGGTCGCCGTCGACCCGGGTCCGCCGGATCCAGCGCACCTCCAGGTCGCCCCCCGTCCGGCGCGCCCGCAGATGCACCGGCGCGTAGGGTCGCAGGCCCACACCCTCGAAGACCTCCGTCACCGCGGCATAGCTCTCATCATCGACGGGACGCGAGGCGGGACCGACGCGAAGCTGACGCTCCAGCCCGCGCGCAGACAGCGGCAGGTCGATCTGCTCCGCCGCGTCGTCGAGCAGGACGAAGCGCGTGCCCACCTCCCAATTCGGCGGGATCACGAACTCCGTCCCCGCCTGCCCGCGCAGCAGCCCGCCAATCCGCCAGCGATCCGGCCCGACCAGCGTCGCGTCGCGGAACTGGATCACCTCCCAGTCCCCCGCCCCGTTGCGCAGCGCCGCCGCATTGGCTCCGTCGAGCACATCCGCACCCGACCGCGCCTCCAGCTCGCCGGTGACGAGCTCGATCTCGCAGCCCGCACTCCACCGCGCCGCAGGAGCAGCCGCGAGCGGCGTGACCAGCGTGCCCATCACCGCAGGCCGCGTCACCTGAGCCGCCAGCTCGAACCCGCTGGAACTCGACGAGATGTAGACCGCCGCAGCCCCCGGCCACGGCTCCGACGTCGCGGCAAGGTAAGGCGCATGCTCCACCTCGTCGCCGTTGAGCAAGGGCAGGTCCATCAGCTCGAACAGCACCGGCCCGATCTCATGCGGTCCAGGCCCGTCGAACAGGTGCCCCGGATGGTAGGCCGGCACGTAGACCGCCGGGTCGACCCGCGTCGCCTCCAGCCCCCTTGCCCCCGCCTCCTCGATCCGATCGAGGCGGAAGAGCCCAGCATCGAGCCGCACCACGTCCCCCGGCTCCAGCCCGATCTGCGAGGGCGGCAGCGACAGCTTCGCCCCGTCCCGCGCGATCCGGCCCTCGTCGAGGAGCCGCTCCGCGATGCCCTGTGCCTGCCCGGTATGGAGCGCCAGCGGCACCTCGGAGGTCTCGGCCCGCATCGGCGGCGCGAAACTGTCGAGCGCCTCGGCCGCCCCGCGCTGGTAATCGTGGTCCATCTGGATGTAGCGCAGGCGCACGCGGTCGGGCTGCTCGCCCTCGGCCCCGCGGCTCAGCACCGGCCCGGCGCCCTCCTCGTCGACCAGCGCGAGATCCGCCGACCGCAGATCCGCCGTCTCATGCCCTGTGCGCGTAATGAAGACGAGCTCTCCGTCCCGCTCCACCGCGTCGAACCCGAAAGCCAGCATCAGCGGCTGAAGCCCCGAGCGGGCCGACTGCCCATCCCGCATCTCCATGCCCCCGACTCCGCCATGCAGGCCTGACACGTCGACCTCCGTCACGCCGGAGCGCGCGCAGACCTCCTCGGTGACATCGGCGAGCGTCGCCATCTCCAACCGGCCGGAGATCCAGTGCCCCCGCCCGTAATTCACCCCATCCGACCACAGGCTCAGCCGGTTCGGAGATTCCGGCCACGGCCGCGTGTCCCAGGCCCAGACATGGCAGCGATCCAGCCGCAGCATCGGCCCGTCATAGATCTCGGAAATCGGATTGCGCCCGTCATCGGCCCAGTAGCTCAGGACGGCATCGAGATAGCGATACTGGATGAAATCATCCCGCGCCCCGGTCGAGAAATGGGGTAGCGCATTCTCGCTCGACTTCTCGTCGAGGAACACGTTCGGCTGGTTCGTCCCCTTGTCGATGGCCGGGCAGCCGAACTCGTCGCACCAGGCCGCGTCAAACTGCGGCCCGCGCAGCGCCTGCGGGTCGGAGGCCGAGAACACCTGCGCCTCCGCCCCGTTCGGCCAGACCAGCGTCCGGCGCGAGGAGATCCACTTGGGCTTCCGGTCCGGCGGCGAGCACGCGATGATCCCGCTCTCGCCCAGCACCATGACGTCGCGCGCCTGATCGTAGGTCTCGCCCACCAGCGCGATGCGCCGGTACGCGCCCTCGGCCTCGGGCGTCGCCCCCTCGACTAGCGTGCGGATCCATTCGGAGCCCGCCCGCGTCTTGCCCGCGCCGCGGCCGCCCATGCAGACCCAGGTCGACCAGTCGCCTTCTGGGGCGAGCTGATGTCCCTCCAGCGCCCAGAGCTCGAACAGGTAGCTCAGCGAACGCACCGCGTTGTCACTGAGCCCCGCCAGCAGCTCCTCGATCTCCGCGTCGGTTGCGGAGCTTAAGAATTCGCGCACGAAGTTCATCCCGTGCGGCATCGAGATCGAGAGGCGCTGCTGCGCCGTCTGCTGGGCTTCCATCGAGTTTCACCTCGTTTTCGATCAGGGCGAGCAGCGCCTTGCGGTGCTGGGTCAGCTCGGACGCGACATCCTTGGCCTGGGCGCTGTCCACCGTTCCGCCTTCGAGGAACTGGATGCGCCCGGTCAGGGCCCGCGTCAGGCTGTCGTACAGAACGCGCGCGGCTTCGGCGCGCGCGGCGAGCCTCACCCGTGCGGCGTCGGTATCGTCAGACATGAATGAAAGGTTTCCGTATCGCTGGAGAGAAATAAAAAAAGCGGCCCGGGTTTCCCCTGCCGCTTGCACACTTCTATCAGCTTGAATGTTTTGTGCCGAAGACCGTTCGCAAAGTCAAGCGGAAAATCGCCTACTGGCTCTCCGACCGCTGCCGCTCGATGGCCCGCCAGCGCGCCACATTGCGGTTATGCTCTTCATAAGTCACGGAAAATGCGTGCCCGCCTGTCCCGTCCGCGACGAAGAAGAAGTAGTCGGTCTCCGCCGGGTTCGCCGTCGCCTCGATGGAGGCACGGCCCGGATTCGCGATCGGCGTCGGAGGCAGCCCGGGAATCACATAGGTGTTGTAGGGCGTCTCGGCATCGAGCTCGCTACGCCGCAGCCCGCGCCCCAGCGTCCCCTCGCCCAGCGTGATGCCGTAGATCACCGTCGGGTCCGTCTGCAGCCGCATGCCGCGGTTGATCCGGTTGACGAAGACGCTCGCCACCTGCTCCCGCTCCGCCGAAACGCCGGTTTCCTTCTCCACGATGGAGGCGAGGATCAGGAGCTCCTCGGGGCTTTCCAGCGGCAGACCCTCGGCCCGGTTCTCCCACGCCTCGGCCACGATCTCGGCCTGCGCCTCCATCATCAGGTCGACCAGCGCCTGCCGCTCCATCCCCCGCTCGATCGAGTAGGTGTTGGGCGCGAGCGAGCCCTCCGGCGGCATCTCCGTGATCTCACCGACCAGGAGCTCGTTCTCGTTGATCCGCTGCACCGCCTGCCAACTCGTCCAGCCCTCGGGGATCGTGACCTGGTAGAGGATCGAACGGCCGGAGTTCAGCAGCTCCAGGATCTCCTCCATCGAGGCACCCGCCGGGATCTCGTACTCGCCGAAGCGCAGACCGCGATCCGTCTCCGTATACCGCGCGCCCAGCCGGAACACGTCGGTGTTGGAGATCGCCCCGGCGTCCTCCAGCACCCGCGCGACCCCGTTCAGCGTCGCGCCCCGTTCCACCGTGATGACGGTCGCCTGCGTCAGCGGTCCGGGTTGCGTGAACTCCCGTTGGCCCCAGAACACGGCCCCGGCCAGAATGCAGAGCCCCACGATCATCAGCGTGAGCAGGTTGGAAAGGATCGAGCGCATGGATCAGACCTTCTGGAAGATCACCGAAGCATTGGTGCCGCCGAAGCCGAAGCTGTTGGAGAGGGCCACGTTGATCTCCCGCTCCCGCTTCGCGTTCGGCGCGAGGTCCAGCGGCGTCTCCACCGCCGGGTTGTCGAGGTTGATCGTCGGCGGGGCCACCTGATCGCGGATCGCGAGGATGGAGAAGATCGCCTCCACCGCCCCCGCAGCCCCCAGCAGGTGCCCGACGGAGGATTTGGTCGACGACATCGTCGCCTTCCCCGCCGCGTTGCCCATCAACCGCTCCACGGCGCCCAGCTCGATCGTGTCGGCCATGGTCGAGGTGCCGTGCGCGTTGATGTAATCCACGTCACCGGGCTCCAGCCCCGCCCGCTTCAGCGCGGCACTCATCGAGCGGAAGGCCCCGTCGCCATCCTCGGAGGGCGCGGTGATGTGGTAGGCATCGCCCGACAGGCCATAGCCCACCAGCTCGGCATAGATCTTCGCACCGCGCGCCTTGGCGTGCTCGTACTCCTCCAGCACCACGACGCCCGCGCCTTCGCCCATCACGAAGCCGTCGCGCTCCGCATCGTAGGGGCGCGAGGCTTTCTCAGGCTCGTCGTTGCGCGTCGAGAGCGCCTTGCACGCGTTGAAGCCGACGATGCCGAGCTCGCAGATGGCACTCTCCGCCCCGCCCGCGACCATCACCTCCGCATCGCCGAGCGCGATGAGACGGCCCGCATCGCCAATGGCATGCGCCCCTGTCGAACAGGCCGTCACGATCGAGTGGTTCGGCCCCTTGAACCCGAACCGGATCGAGACCTGGCCCGAGGTCAGGTTGATCAGCGAGCCCGGAATGAAGAAGGGCGACACCCGGCGCGGTCCCTTGTCCCGCAGCACGTAGGAGGTCTGCTGGATCGAGTCGATGCCCCCGATGCCGGAGCCGATCATCACCCCGGTCCGGATCCGGTCCTCCTCCTTCTCGGGCAGCCAGTCGGCGTCCCTGCACGCCATCTCGGCGGCCGCGATGGAGTAGATGATGAAGTCGTCGATCTTGCGCTGTTCCTTCACCTCCAGCCAGTCATCGGGGTTGAAGGTCCCGTCCGAGCCGTCGCCGCGCGGCACTTCGCAGGCGATGCGGGTCGCGAGATGCTCCGCATCGAACCGCGTGATCGGCCCGGCCCCGGACCGGCCATCGAGGATGCGCGCCCACGTTTCCTCCACGCCGGAGGCGAGCGGAGACACCATCCCCAGCCCGGTCACAACCACACGCCGCATACTGCTCTCCTCGCATCGTTTCTTGGCACGGCATATAGCGGCACCCGGCGGGGGGCGGCAAGGGCGGGCCCGCATGCGAGCATCGCGGAACGGTCATCACCCTGCACCACCTCGCCCGGAATCAAGCCGAAGGCGCCGGGCGAGCGCCGGCCCGTCCCGCCGGGCTGGCGCATTGCGAGGTTGGGAGAAGATCGACGGTCCAGCGGGTCTTGCCGGGATAAATCAAACCGCTCTGACGAAAGAGCGCCTCCCCACGGACCGGCGCACGCCCGGCTTACGGGAGTTCGCACAGCTTGGCGTCGGGGGCACCGCGTCTTGCCATCGCGACCGCCCGCGCGCGCAGCAATTCGGGACAATGCACCTCGCAGGCGACGATCTTTCGAACGTTCTCAAGGCCATCAATACAAGTTAACTTCAACGCACGCGAATAAAGAATGCTTAATACGCGTCATAATAGAATTTCAAAGCCAACGCCCTGTTTTCCCAAGAGGCCGAAAAATTTATTTTGAAGACCGAGGTTAATCGCTTAGCTCACGACTCACCCATAACTGAGCAGAAGACAGTATGCCTTATCATCGAGTTCCGACTTTAGCTGATTGCAACTTCACCGAGCGGGAGAGCACGTGGCGTTGGCTCGTGTCCCGCAGCTTCGGCGCCGGCGCGGTGCCGGATGCCGCAACGACCCTGGTACCATCGGATCGGCCCGACACGGGGTACCTCACGGGGCCGCATCCCGCCGCGCCGGGCGTCAGATGAGGCGCGACCACCACACCTGAACGGGCGACCTGCGCCCGCCACCGCCCTCGCCAGTCCAATGCGAATGCGCAGGCCCGCCCCGCGCACCAAGGCCGAAACGAAAAAGGGCGGCCCCTAGGGACCGCCCTTTGAAAACCGCAGTGAGCGCAGGCGCTTACTGGTTTTCCTTGATGAACTTCACCGCGTCGCCGACGGTCTGGATGTTCTCGGCAGCGTCGTCCGGGATCTCGATGCCGAACTCTTCCTCGAAGGCCATGACCAGCTCGACGGTGTCGAGGCTGTCCGCCCCCAGGTCGTCGATGAAGGAGGCGTTCTCGCTCACCTTCTCCTCTTCGACGCTCAGATGCTCGACGACGATCTTCTTCACGCGATCCGCGATGTCGCTCATATGTCTCTTCCTCGTTTCGATGTGGCCGGGGGCGTGCGCCCCGTCCTGTCAGGCCCGGAGAGCCCGGACGCGTTTCTCATTATGCCCTAGCGGCAATTTGACCTCTCGGCAATGCCACCGGCCCGTTCGTGCGGCGCGCTATAGCACACCGGTCCGCGGGCGCAAACGCTTTCGGCGCCTGCGCCCGAAGCGCTTAGATCATGGCCATTCCGCCGTTCACATGCAGGGTTTGCCCGGTGATGTAGCCGGCCTCCGCACTCGCGAGATAGAGCACGGCGGAGGCGATCTCCTCGCCCGAGCCCATGCGCCCTGCGGGAATCGCGCCGAGGATCCCCTCCTTCTGCTTGTCGTTGAGCTTGTCGGTCATCGCCGTCTCGATGAAGCCCGGGGCGACGCAGTTCGCGGTGATGCCGCGGCTCGCGACCTCGGCGGCCACGGACTTGGTGAAACCGATCATCCCGGCCTTGGAGGCCGCGTAGTTCGCCTGCCCCGGATTGCCGGTGACACCCACCACGGAGGTGATGTTGACGATGCGGCCCCAGCGCGCCTTCATCATCGGCCGCATCACCGCACGGCACAGGCGCATTGTGGCGGTGAGGTTGATGTCGAGTACCTTCTGCCATTCCTCGTCGGACATGCGCATGAAGATGTTGTCGGCCGTGATCCCGGCATTGTTGACGAGGATGTCGAGGCCGCCCATCGCCTCCGCCGCCTGCTTGGGCAGCGCCTCGACCGCCTCGGGGTCGGAGAGGTTGCAGGGCAGCACATGCGCCCGCTCGCCGAGCGTCCCGGCGAGCTCCTTGAGCGGCGCTTCGCGCGTGCCGCTGAGCCCCACCGTCGCGCCCGCGCCGTGCAGTGCGGTGGCGATCGCCCCGCCGATGCCGCCCGATGCGCCGGTGATCAGCGCGGTCTTGCCTGTCAGATCGAACATCATGCCTCTCCCTTGATCTTCTGTGCGGCGGCCACGGCCTCCTCCGGCGTGCCGACGGGCGTGCAGGCGATGGAGCGCTCGATGCGCCGGATCATGCCCGACAGCGCCTTGCCCGCGCCGACCTCGTAGACCTCCGTCACGCCCTCCTTCGCCATGTATTCCACGCTCTCGCGCCAGCGGACCGAGCCCGTGACCTGGTCGACCAGCAGCGAGCGGATCTGGTGCGGCTGGGTCTCGCAGCGGGCGATCACGTTGGCCACGACCTTCACCTCGGGCGGCTCGATGTCGACATGGCTGAGCGCCTCGGCCATCGCATCGGCCGCGGGTTGCATCAGCGCGCAGTGGAAAGGGGCGGAAACGGGGAGCATCACGGCACGCTTCGCGCCCTTCTCCTTCGCGATCTCGACGGCCCGCTCGACGGCGCCCTTGTGGCCGGAGACGACGACCTGCGTCGGATCGTTGTCGTTGGCGGCCTGGCAGACCTCGCCCTCGGCCGCTTCCTTGGCAACGGCCTGCGCCGTCTCGAAATCGAGACCCAGCAGGGCCGCCATCGCGCCGACGCCCACCGGGACGGCGGATTGCATCGCCTCGCCCCGCGTGCGCAGCAACCGCGCGGTGTCGGACAGGCTCAACGCCCCCGCGGCGCAGAGTGCCGAGTACTCGCCCAGCGAGTGGCCCGCCACGAACTCCGCATCGGTGATCGCGACGCCCTCGGCCTCCAGCGCGCGCATCGCCGCGATGGACGTCGCCATCAGCGCGGGCTGCGCGTTCGCGGTGAGCGTCAGGTCCTCGATCGGGCCGTCCCAGATGAGGGCGGAGAGCTTCTCGCCCAGGGCCTCGTCCACCTCGTCGAAGACCGCCTGTGCTGCCGGATAGGCGTCGGCCAGCGCCTTGCCCATGCCCACGGTCTGGGCGCCCTGGCCCGGAAACACGAATGCCCTCATGCGCTTCTCCCTTGTCGCGGCTCGGTTCCGTCTACCGATGCGCGCGCGGCGATACAAGGCGCGCCGGGGGGCGGAGCCCTCCGCGCGACCGGGCCACGTTCATCTGCCGTTCATTTTTCGGGGTCTTGCGAGGCGCCCGATCGGCCACCACGTCATCAGGGTGCGTCGCACAGGTAATCGTTTCGCGAAATCAGATTGTTAGGAGTCCCTCCATGCGTCTTGCCCTCGTCCTTGCCGGCCTCGTCGCGGCCGCGCCCGCCTTTGCCAACATCACCCCCATCGCCGACGTGGAGCGCGGGAGCATGACGACCGTGAGCGGCGTCGTCGAACGTCTCCTCGACGAGGACGAGTTCCGCCTGAGCGACGAGACCGGCAACATCCGCGTCTATGTCGGTCCCAACTGGGTGCCGGCGGATGTGGGCGAGATGGTCACCGTCAGCGGCTTCGTGGACAACGACGTGTTCAAGGAGATCTATGCGCGCGAGATCACCCGCGCCGACGGCACCGTGGTCACGCTCGACCGCCGCTACGAATAACCTCCCCCCGGAGAGCGCCCCGGACCGGGGCCGGACCAACGCCACTGCGGTCCGGGGCGCAATTTACGCACATGGCGTGGGCAGGTTCGTCTTGAACCGCCACTTTGCCGCACCCATCTCCAAAAGCAGTGCAGTCCCATCGACTTAGGAGATATCCATGCGTGCCGCGCTGGCCCTGTTGGCGATCCTGTTCGCCTCCCCCGCCCTCGCCCAGATCATCACGATCGCGGAGATCCAGCGCGGCACGATGGTCACCATCTCGGGCACGGTCGACAAGGTGATGGACGACGACGAGTTCATCCTCGCCGACGAGACCGGCAACATTCCCGTCTATTTCAGTTCGAGCACGCCGCCGGTGGAGCTCGGCGAGCCCGTGACGGTGCATGGCTATGTCGACGACGAACTGGTGCTGGAGCTCTACGCCCACGAGATCACCCGCGCCGACGGCACCGTGCTGCAGGTGGGCCAGCGGTATCATTGAGGGTGGTTGACGAGCCACCGTCCCGGCCGCAGTGCCGGAACCGCTCAACCATCGCCCGCTGTCACTCTTGGGCTCGCCCCGAGGGTCTCCGGGATCACGAGATGGCCGGGTCAAGCCCGACCATGACACTAAGCCCTACCGTCCCGGCCGCAGCGCCGGGACCGCTCCCCAGCGAAGCGCCCCTCATCGAAAGACCCCGGATCAAGTCCGGGGTGGTAGCTCTCCGAAGCACCCTCCGGGCCAGGCGCACCCCTCCGCACCAAAGAGCCCAGACCCCTTGCATCCCTGCGCCGCACGCGTATAAGGCCGCATTCCCGGCGCAGTTCGATGAACCGCGTCGCCTCTCGTATGGCCCCGCGCCGGGATACCGGGGTCCATTTTGAAGCGCGCCCGACAGATGGTGAACCCATGGCTCTCTACGAGCATACCTTCATCGCGCGGCAGGACCTGTCCACCGCCCAGGCCGAGGGCCTGATCGAGCACTTCCAGCAGGTGCTCACCGACAATGGCGGCTCCGTCTCGGACACCGAGTACTGGGGTCTGAAGACCATGGCCTACAAGATCAACAAGAACCGCAAGGGGCACTACGCCTACATGCGGTCCGACGCCCCCTCCGCCGCCGTGCAGGAGATGGAGCGCCTGATGCGGCTCCATGACGACGTGATGCGCGTCCTCACCGTCCGCGTGGACGAGCACGAGGAAGGCCCGTCGGCCGTCATCCAGGCGAAGAATGCCCGCGACGAGCGTGGCCCCCGCCGCGACCGCGGCCCGCGCCGCGACTGATCGAAGGAGTAGGACCACATGGCACGCAAACCGTTTTTCCGCCGACGCAAGTCCTGCCCGTTCTCGGGCGAGAACGCGCCGAAGATCGACTACAAGGACGTCAAACTGCTCCAGCGCTACATCTCCGAGCGCGGCAAGATCGTCCCGTCCCGCATCACCGCAGTGTCCGCGAAGAAGCAGCGCGAGCTGGCCAAGGCCATCAAGCGCGCCCGCTTCCTCGCGCTGCTGCCCTACGCCGTGAAGTGAGGGTAGATCCATGGACGTGATTCTTCTGGAACGTGTCGCGAAGCTCGGCCAGATGGGCGAGATCGTGAGCGTCAAGCCGGGCTACGCCCGCAACTTCCTGCTGCCCCAGGGCAAGGCGCTGCGCGCGAACGACGCCAACAAGGCGAAGTTCGAGGCGCAGAAGGCACAGCTCGAAGCGCGCAACCTCGAAACCAAGAAGGAAGCCGAGAGCCTCGCCGAGAAGCTCGACGGCCAGACCTTCGTGGTGATCCGCTCTGCGTCGGATGCGGGCTCGCTCTACGGCTCCGTCACCACCCGTGACGCGGCCGATGCGGCGACCGAGAACGGCTTCACCGTCGAGCGCCGGCAGATCGTGCTCGACCAGCCGATCAAGGAACTGGGCCTGCACGAGATGGAAGTGGTGCTGCACCCCGAGGTGTCGGCGACCATCACCGTCAACGTCGCCCGTTCGACCGAAGAGGCCGAGATCCAGGCGCAGGGCAAGTCGATCGCCGACATCCGCGCAGAGGAAGACGCCGAGGCCGAGTTCGACATCGCCGAGCTCTTCGACGATGTGGGTGCAGCCGCCCGCGACGACGACGACCTCGCGGCGCCCATCGAGGACGCCCCGGCCGAGGACGACGAGCAGCCCGAGGTCTGATCCTCACCGGCTGCTGCGAGACAGACCCCGCACGGAGCGATCCGGGCGGGGTTTTTCGTTTGGGTTTCCCAAAGAGCACCGTCCCGGCCGCAGCGCCGGGACCGTCCGGACCGACGCGCTCCGTTCCCAAAGACCCCGGATCAAGTCCGGGGTGGTGTCTAAGTTTTTTCAAACTGGCGCCACAAAAGCCGGCCGCGCGCCTGCCCGTGGGATGGCGCTGCACACCTCTGAGCGGCATGCTTTATCCCGGCAAGGTCATTGCTTCGTTGCAGCAACGCACTCCACTGCAAAGCGCCAGCCCGCCGGGACGGGCAGGCGCTCGCCCGGCGCCTTCGGCTTGATTCCGGGCGGGGTGCGCTAACTGCACCTCCGCAGGATCTCGTCAACGACCTGCTCAAGTGGTGCGGTTGCGTCGATAGCAACGGCATTCTGCGGAACATCCTCGCGCGTCGTGTGCAGCCTGAGGATCAGCGCGCGCTCCTCGGGCCGTCCTCCGAACTCGTCGTCCGGCCGCTGGTCGAGGCGGCGCTCCAGCGTCTCGCGGTCGATCTCCAGCACGAAGACGTCGTCGAACCAATCGACGAACTGCGCGAAGTTCCGCGAGCCGCCGCACAGGAAGGACATCGCTTGGCTTCGGTCGGCGACGATGGACCGGACTTTCCGGATGTCCCAGATCTGATGCGCGTGAACCCAGGCGACGCGATCCACGTCCGAAGCGTCTACGGGTGCCTGCACAGGCGCTCCGGTTACCGGATCGCCTTTGTAGGCCAGATCCCGATCTCCGTTCAGCGCGCGATGGCCGCGGCGGCGGAGTTCGTGGCAGACCGAGGTCTTGCCGGTGCCCGAGACGCCTTCGATCAGGTAGTTGCGGATGCCCATGTGCTCCTCGCCGGAAAGCGCTGCGGTCAGGTCTGAAACCTCGCGGAACAGCCAGTAGCCCACTCGGACGTCTCTAGCCCCTCGGCATGACAAGGCGACGACGCCGCACCTCTGCACATGCGCATCGCAAGCCGGGCGCGCGCCTGCTCGTGGGATGGCGCTCCCTACCTCTGAACGGCGTGCTTTATCCCGGCAAGGTCATTGCTCGGTTGCCCCAGCGCGCTCCACTGCAAAGCGCCAGCCCGCCTGAACGGGCAGGCGCTCGCCCGGCGCCTTCGGCTTGTTCCGGGCGGGGTGGTGCTTGGTCAGGCGCCAAGCGGGCTGGGACTTCGTTGAGGGCGCTACGAAGCACCATCCCGGTCGCAGCGCCGAGACCGGCGCGCTATGCGGCACGAGACCCCGGATCAAGTCCGGGGTGGTACATCCGATAACCGGCGCAGGCGCTCGCCCGGCGCCTTCGGCTTGATTCCGGGCGGAGTAGTGTTGGTTGATAGCGCGGCGGGTCGATCGATCGGGGGCCGTCATCGTCGGGCTCGCCCCGGGGATCTCCCACCGAAAGCCCCCAGACCGCCCTTTGACGCCCGTCAACACCGCCCGGCCCGGCTGCTCCTACGATCTATCCACAGGCCGCCCCGAATGCGGCCCACCCAACAAGAACAGGAGGAAACGCTCATGTCGCGCATTGCGACTCTCACCGCCGTGCTGGCTCTCGCCGTGGTCCTTCCCCTCTCCGCGCAGGAGCCGGAGACCGGGCACGAAGAGCTGGCGCTCGAGCTCGGTGTCGATCCCGATGCCTTCAGCGCCTCGGAACTCGCGCAGATGAAGGCCATCATGGAAGCCGACATCAGCACGCAGGACATGAACCGCCGCCTGCAGGCGCTGTTCAGCGATCCGCCCGATACCTCCCATGCGGCGACGGGCCAGCTCGCAGGCTCGCTCGGCGTCGATCCGGAGGACTACACGCTGAGCGAGCTCGTCATGCTCAAGCGCCTCAGCGAGGACGATCCGGACTGCGTCAACCGCGACCCGCTGGAGATTGTCCACGCGGAGGAGAGCCTCAACGTCGCGACGCGCGAGTCCAAGGAACAGCTCGGCTGTTCGCTCGACGTCGATCCGACGCAGTACACCCTCAGCGAGCTTGTCCAGATGCTGAACGAGGCAGAGGACAACGACTGATCGCACGCGCTCGCGTGCCAGGAGCACGTGCGATCGCCGGGGCCTCACGCTCGGACAGTCCCCGTCCTGGCCCCGGCACCCCCTAACGATGCATCTTCGCCACGTGGCATGGGAGCCACGAATTCGGCCCTTGGGTCAGATCAGCCCTTGGTTGACACGAAGTTGCCCAATTCTCCCGTATAGCTTGTCTCCATAAGAAGTGCGCCGGACCGGGTGCACGGGGCCGTTACGGACGCGAAGAGCCGGACGACCTCACGCGTTTGGGACAGTAGGTCATGTGTGAGTTGGCGTTGTTCGCTGGGGCCCGGCAGATGTGCCGGGCCGGTCTTTTGCTGGCAGCGGCGACGGGTGCCGCGGTCGCACAGGACGCGGCGCAGCATGTCTCCCTTTCCGTTGCCGAGGTCACGGGGCCGAGCGGCATCCCGATCTCGGCCACCGTCACGCTGGGCATGGAGCGGCGCTCCTCCGGTCCCGCGCTGGAGCGCGACGAGATCGCCCTGCCCGCCACCGTGCAGCACCGTGCCGAGGACGGGGAGGTGCTGCGCGTCGCCTACACGATCGCCTCGGTCGAGGCCTTCGGCGATACCGGCGGCAACTGGGTCCTGACCGCGGCGGACTGCGCCAACGATACCGGGCAGGACACCTATACCTTCACGTTTGACGGCGACGCGCTGGTGATCACGGGCAGCGAGCCGCAGGTGCCCGGCGCCGTGCTCCCCGCCGAGTGCGCGCTGCATGTGCAGGAGGAGCTTCCGGCCGCCCCCGCCGTGATCCTTGCCGATGATGGCAGCCAGCTCCGCTCCGTCACGCGGATCGCGGTGCGCCATCACCGCGACGCGATGCGCGCCGAGCCGGGTATGAGCTACATCAACCAGCGCCTCTCCGGCCGGGTCCGCGGTGCGGTGCGGCGGCCGAGCATGACGAGCCTGCTGCGCTTCACCCCCGGCCGCGATCCGGTCTGCGACGGCCGCAGCTACGGTTGTGAGGAGCGGATGGCGCCGCTCAGCTTTTCGAGCAGCGCGATGACGGTGGATATCGACGGGATGGTCACCGACGACCTGATGAAGATCGAGGCCCGGCGCGCCGCGCCCTTCGCCCGCGGGGCCGGGGCGGCGTGGTTCGACCTCGCCGCGCGGTTCAGCGAATACGACTACATGAAGACCGACACGACCAGCATGACGCTGAGCACCGGGGTCGACGGCATGATCGGCGGCGACATGCTGGTGGGCGTCATGGCGGTCTTCGACCACGCCGCGACCGGGGGCGAGGCGGAGGTGGACGGGCAGAGCTCCGGCTTTCTCGCCGGGCCCTATTTCGCGAGCCGCCTGCCCCATCGCGCCGTGCTCGAAGGGCGGGTGCTGCATGGCCAGGCCTCCGGCGAGGTGATGTCGGAGACGAGCGGGTCCGGGCATTACGACACCGACCGGATGTATGCGGCGCTCGAACTGACGGCGGCGCGCATCTCCGTCGGGCCGTTCGCGCTGATGCCTTCGGGGCAGATCGACTACCAGGACACCTTCACCAGCGGCTACGAGACCGAGGGCGGCAGCGAGGTCAGCGCCTCGGAGGACGAGCGCCTGACCGGCCGCGTCGCCCTGCGCGCCGAATACCGCCACCCGCGGCATGCGGGCACGCCGTTCCTCGGCTTCGACATGGATTTCGAGGAGAACCAGACGACCTCCTACGAGAGTGCGACGGGCCGGATGCGCGCGGGCTACGAGCGGCGCCAGGGCGCGGGCAGCTTCCGAATGGAGGCCGACTATGGCGGCATCGGCGATCCACAGGTGGTCAGCTACGGCGGGCGGCTCAGCTTCAGCATGGACTTCTGAGCCGCCCGGGGCTCAGCGCCGCAGCGACATCACGGCGGCTGCGATGAAGGCGAGCTCCAGCGCGAAGCCGGTCAGCGCCACCGGTGCGATCACGCCGCCATCCTGCAGGAACAGCTTGTGCGGCCCCATCCCGATCATCGCGGCGGCGCAGAAGACGATCCCGACATAGGCCCCGGCCCGGCGGCCCGCCCGCACCAGCGGCAGCGCGAAGAGGCCGAGCGCCGCGGTGGCGGCGATGATCGGCAGGACCGCAGACGCGGGATGCGGCGGTACCTGCGCGAGCCCGGCCGCGAGCTGGACGAGTTGCAGCAGGATCAGGGCGTAGAGCGCGCCAGTCATCAGGTCGCGCAGCGGCAGGTCGGTGCGGGGGGCGGTGGTCATCGCAGGCTCCTATTGATACCCTTCGGTACGCATATTAATCGTACTGACAGGTACGAATGTCAAGGAGCAACCATGAGCGCCGATCCCGCCCCCCGCGGCCGCCTGCCCGCCGCCGCCCGCGCCGACCGGCGCGATGCGATCCTCGACGCGGCCGAGGCGCTGCTGGCCGAGGCCGGCTACGCCCAGACCACGATGGCGGAGATCGCGCGGCGGGCCGGCGCCTCGAAGGGCACGCTCAACGGCTGGTTCGGCGGGCGCGAGGGGCTGTTGGCCGCGGTTATGGAGCGCAATGCCGACCGCGCCGCCATTCGTGTGACCAAGGCGCTGGAGGCCGGCGGGCCGCCGCGCACGGTGCTGACGGGCTTCGCGGAAGGCTTGCTGGGACTGCTGACCGGCCCCTCATCCGTTGCACTGAACCGCGCGGCGATGGGCACGCCGGAGCTTGCGGCGCTGCTGCTCGCCTCCGGCCGCCACCGGATCGGGCCGCTGGTGGAGGGCTACCTCGCGCGGCTGGCCGGGGACGGCGTGCTGGCGCTCGACGATGCGGGCGAGGCCTTCACCATGCTCTACGGCCTCGTGATCCGCGACACCCAGATCCGCGTGCTGCTCGGCGAGCCACAGCTCGGGCCTGCTGCGCGCAAACGGCAGGCCGCGACGGCGGTGGAGGCGTTCCTGACGCTCTACAGAAGCAAGACGACCGCGCGCTGACGCGGAAATCACGGCGAAATACTTCGCGCGCGCCCACCCGCTTTGTTACGATTTTACTCGAAGAGCGAGGTGTTGGCGTGTTCGAACAGTCCGATCCCGTTGTCGCATTCCGCATGGCCGAGCGGCTGACGCTGACGGCCGCGGTGCTCCTGATCGCCCTCATCGTGATGATCGGCTTCTGGCGCTCGGTCCAGAAGCTCGACGTGGATCCCAGCAAGGGGCTCGGCATCGGCGGGTCGGTGGTGCTGTCCACGCCGGTCTTCGTCCTGCTGACGCTGGTCGCCTACGCCTATGTCAGCCTGTCGAACCCGATCAGCGTGGATCCTCATGCCGCGGAGGCGCCGGACCAGGTGGCGTCGCGCGATCAGCCGGCGTTTCTCGGCGCCAGCCGCGACGCCGCCCCTGTGGAGGACGACGCCTATGACCGGACCATCGCGCAACGGCGGGTGAGGAGCCTGAATTGCCTGGCCGAGGGCGGCTCGCTGTCGCCGCGGCTGGAGGACGATCTGGCCGACGCCAAGCTGATGCTGATGCGCCCGGTCTGGGCCGGGGACTGGGGCGCGCCCGACACCTTCGCCGCCTGGGCCCGCGGCCAGAGCACCGACGCCCCGAACGCCGCAGCCCGCGCGTTCTACGAGGAAAGGCACGTCGTATGCTGATCCGCGCCCTGATCCTGATGCTGCTGCCGACGCTCTGCGCTGCGCAGGTCCGCTACGGCCCCGCCGACCTGCGGCGGGTCGAAGAGCGGGCGGTGCCCACCATCATCGCGGTGTTCGACGAGGATATCCTCGGCAACCTGCCGCGGGAGATGCGCCCGCGTGCGGCGGGTGTGACCCTCGATTTCCCGCTCGAGGGGCCGAGCCCCCTCTCCTTCTACGCGGCACCCGCGACGCAGACGATCAGCATGCCGCTGACCTCGATCCGCTTCTTCGACGACGTGGCCACGCTCTTTGCCTGGTTCGAGGCGCGCGGCTGCGAGCCGGGTTTCATCCAGTCCTATCTGTGGGGTCTGCTGCGCGAAGGGCGCCCCTACCCCGCGCCCTTGGAGGCGTTTGCCATCGACCGGGAGACGGCGCTCGCCGATCCCTTCGCCGGTGACGTGTCGGGCAAGATCCTGAGCTCCGGCATCCAGTTCATCCTGGCCCACGAGCTCGGCCACCTGCTGCTCGATCACGAAGCGGGGATGGAGGGCGCGGCCTCCCAGGCGCAGGAGCGGGAGGCGGATGCCTTCGCGCTCGACCACTTCGCCCGGCTCGGCGGGGCGCCGATGGGGGTGTTCTGGTACTACATGGCCGCCTGGTGGCAGGACCCGGTGACGGAGGGACGGGCGGCGAGCACGCATCCCGTCTCCCCTGAGCGGATCGACGCGCTGGCCTGGCGGCTCGGCAAATCCCCGATGGACTTCGCCCATGGCGAGGCGGACCCGGCGCGCGAGGCCGCCTTCGTGCGGGAGATCGCAGGGATGCTCGATGAGCTCTCGGGCCTGATCGACGATGACGGGATGCTGACGCTGATGCCGCTGACCCTCGACCGCGACTTTCCGTCCTCCCGCTTCGCGACGGCCTGCCCCAGCGGTTAAGCGCGCGCCGCCCACCAGTCGGCGTAGCTGGAGTTCCAGGGCGCCTTGCCGGTCTCATCCGGTGCGCCGTCCTCCCACCACACCGGGCCGCGCTCGCCCAGGCGCTCCTTCGCCGCCTGCACCGCGTCGCGGGCGGCGCGTTCCTCGGCCTCGTCGGCGGCATCGCGGACGGCGCGGCGGGCTTTCATCAGGGCCTTCACCGCGGCGCGCCGTTCGGTGTCGCTCAGCCGCGGGTCGGTCTTGCGCCAGAGCCGGTCCTTCGCGACGAAGTAGCGGCCGTCGGGTGTTTCGGGGTAGTCTTTCGCCACGGCACGGCTCCGGCATTCGCACTTATCCCCATCCTTAACACTCTGGGGATGGGGGTTTGTCGGGATATAAGGCTGGCCAACCCTGGGCACAGGGACGAGCAGATGAGGCGTATGGATGGCTGATGGTGGATACGCTCCCGGCAGTGGAGCGGCGGAGGAGGAGCAGCCGCTCCCCCACAATATCGAGGCGGAACAGGCGCTCTTAGGCGCGCTCCTCGTCAACAACGAAGTCTACGACAAGGTCGCGGCAATCGTGGAGCCCGCGCATTTCTACGACCCGGTGCACCGGCGAATCTACGAGACCGCGGCGCGGCGCATCCAGAAGAACGCGCTCGCCTCGCCGGTGACGCTGAAGGCGTTCCTGGCCGAGGATGCCGGTCTGGCGGAGCTCGGCGGACCTGCATATCTCGCGCGGCTCGCGGGTGCTGCGATCTCGATCTTCGCGGCGCGCGACTACGCGCAGATGATCTATGACCTCGCGATCCGGCGGAACCTGATCGAGATCGGGGAGGAGATCTCGGGCAAGGCGAAGTCGGTCACGGTCGAAAGCGAGCCCAAGGACCAGATCGTCGAGGCGGAGGCGAAGCTCTACCAGCTCGCCGAACAGGGGCGTGTGGAGGGCGGCTTCCAGTCGTTCCTCGCGGCCCTGACCACGGCGGTGAACGTCGCGAACTCCGCCTATCAGCGGGAGGGGCGGCTTGCCGGGATCTCCACGGGCCTGCGCGACCTCGACGACAAGCTCGGCGGGCTGCACAAGTCGGACCTTTTGATCCTTGCCGGGCGGCCGTCGATGGGGAAAACGGCGCTGTCCACCAACATCGCCTTCAACATCGCGAAGGCGCACAAGACGGGGATGCGCACGGACGGGACCGAAGGCACGGTGGATGGCGGCGTCGTGGGGTTCTTCTCGCTGGAGATGAGCTCCGACCAGCTCGCCGCGCGGATCCTTGCGGAGCAGGCGGAGGTGGACAGCCACAAGATCCGCGACGGCTCGCTCGATCCGGACGAGTTCCGGCGCTTCATCGAGGCGGCGAAGACGCTGGAGCGCATTCCGCTCTTCATCGACGATACGCCCGCCCTGCCGATCTCGACCGTGGCGGCGCGCGCGCGACGACTGAAGCGGCAGCACGGGCTCGACGTGCTCTTCGTCGACTACCTCCAGCTTCTGAAAGGGACCGGCAGCCGCGCGGCAGAGAGCCGGGTGAACGAGGTCTCCGAGATCACGCAAGGGCTGAAGGCGATCGCGAAGGAGCTGGAGATCCCGGTGATCGCGCTGTCGCAGCTCTCGCGTCAGGTGGAGAATCGCGACGACAAGCGGCCGCAGCTCTCGGACCTTCGAGAATCGGGCTCGATCGAGCAGGACGCGGACGCCGTGATGTTCGTCTACCGCGAGGAATACTATCGCGAGCGCGAGCAGCCGTCGGAGACCGACCTGGAGGCGACCCGCAAATGGCAGGAGCTGATGGAGCAGGTCTCCGGCAAGGCGGAGGTCATCATCGGCAAGCAGCGGCACGGCCCCATCGGCTCGGTCCCGCTCGCCTTCGAAGGGCGCTTCACGCGGTTCTCGGATCTGGTGCAGAGCTGGCAGGCGGGGGCCGCCTATTGAGGCCTTCGCCTCCGGCGGGCGTATTGGTCGAGAGTGATGAAGACACGGCCCGCCCGGGCTGCCCGGCACCCCACTATCCCGGAAGCCGGGATTGCCGGACGGCCGGGCGGGCCGCCCTCACCAACTGCGGTTGTCGGCTCCCCCAAGCCGTCCCCGTGATTCAACTCTAGGCGGTAAATCCTTTCCGGTTCGTTAACGCTGAAGGGCAGAATGCAGGCGGAGCTGACAATCGATCTGGGCGCGATCCGCGCGAACTGGCGGGCGCTCCACCGGGGTGCCGAGACCGGCGCGGTGGTGAAGGCCGATGCCTACGGGCTGGGCCTCGCGCCGGTCGCCCGGGCGCTGGCCGAGGACGGCGCGCGCAGCTTCTTCGTCGCACAGGTCGAGGAAGGGGTGGCGCTGCGCGAGGTGCTGGGGCCCGGGCCGGAGATCTACGTGTTTTCGGGGCTGATGGCGGCCGGGGATGCGGGGTTTTATCGCGATAATGACTTGATACCGTGTCTGAATTCGATCGAGCAGGTATCTGATTTTGCTTCGCATCTGGCGGAGCACACTTTCGCTCTCCAGCTCGATACCGGCATGAACCGGCTGGGGCTGGAGGCGGCGGATCTCGCCCATCTGCCAACGCTCGGGGAGCCGCGTCTGATCCTGTCCCACCTCGCCTGTGCCGACACGCCGGAGCATCCGCAGAACGCCACTCAGCTCGCCGCCTTTCACGAGATGGCGCCGGCAGGACGGCGTTCGCTCGCCGCGACCGGAGGCACGCTGATGGGGGCGAATTATGCCTTCGACCTCACGCGGCCGGGCATCGGGCTCTATGGCGGGCTGCCCTTCGCCGCGGCGCAACCGGTGGTTAAGCTTTCGCTGCCGGTCATTCAGGTCCGGGACGTGGCCGTCGGCGAGAGCGTGGGCTACGGCGCGGACTGGATCGCGCAGCGGCCGAGCCGGATCGCGACGCTGTCCGCGGGTTATGCCGACGGGCTCTTCCGCGCGCTGGGGGCCGGGCTGACGCTGTGGTCCGGGGACACGCCCTGCCCCGCGGTCGGGCGTCTCTCCATGGACCTGATCACGGTGGACGTGACCGACCTCGCCGACGCACCCGCGACGCTCGACCTCCTGGGGCCACATCAGGGCATCGACGCGGTGGCCGCGGCAGCCGGGACCATCGGCTACGAAGTGCTGACGGCCCTTGGCGCGCGCTATGCGCGTCGATATGTCGGTTGAAGGCGACGATTGGTAAAAACCATCGTCAACGGGCGGATCAGGCCAAAAAGCCCCCTTGGCGGGTCTGATCGAGCCCGTTACATGACCCGGAGCCAAAGAAGAGGCGTCCATGCCGGTCCTCATCAGTCTGCAGAATTTCGTCGCCGGGATCGGAGCCGGGGTGATCGGCCTGTGCACCGCCACCGGCGCGCTGGTGCTGTTCACGCTGAATGCGGTGAGCCACGTGCTGCGCCCACCCTTCTATCCCAAGGAGATCGGGCGGCAGTTCATGCGCATCGGCTACTACTCGCTGCCGGTGGTGGGCCTCACGACGCTGTTTACCGGGGGCGCGCTGGCGCTGCAGATCTTCGCCGGGGGCTCGCGCTTCAACGCCGAAAGCGTGGTGCCCTCGATCGTGGCCATCGGCATGGTGCGCGAGCTGGGTCCGGTGCTCGCGGGGCTGATGGTAGCGGGCCGCGTCTCGGCCTCGATCGCGGCGGAGATCGGGACCATGCGCGTGACCGAGCAGATCGACGCGCTGGAGACGCTCTCGACCAATCCCGTGAAGTATCTCGTGGTCCCGCGCCTGATCGCGGCGACCATCGCGCTGCCGCTGCTGACCTTCGTGGGCGACATCATCGGCATCATGGGCGGCTGGGCGGTCGGTGTCGGACGTCTCGATTTCAATCCGGCGACCTATATCAATACTACGGCCGATTTCCTGACCGTGGGCGACGTGGTTTCGGGCCTCGCCAAGGCGGCGGTCTTCGGCTTCATCGTGGCGCTGATGGGCTGCTATCAGGGCTACAATTCGGGCCGCGGCGCGCAGGGCGTGGGCCGGGCGACGACCAATGCGGTGGTCTCGGCCTCCGTCCTGATCTTCGCCGCGAACTACCTGCTGACGGAGTTGTTCTTCTCCACATGAGTACGCGGATCGAGATCGAGGGGCTGCGCAAGAGTTTCGGGCGCAAGCACGTGTTGCGGGAGATCGACCTGATCGCCCCGCGCGGCCAGAACACCGTCATCATCGGCGGATCGGGCACCGGCAAGTCGGTGCTGCTGAAATGCATCCTGGGCCTCGTGCGCCCCGACGGCGGCACGGTGCGGCTGAACGGCGAGGCGGTGGAGGACGCGGAGGACCGTGACGCCTTCCTCGCCCGGTTCGGGATGCTGTTCCAGGGCGGCGCACTCTTCGACAGCCTGCCGGTGTGGGAGAACGTGGCCTTCCGCGCACGCCGCGGCGGGATGAAGTGGCAGGACGCGCGCGATCTCGCGGTGGAAAAGCTTCGCCGCGTGGGCCTGCAGGCGGAGGTCGCGGACCAGCTTCCGGCGGAGCTGTCGGGCGGGATGCAGAAGCGGGTGAGCCTCGCCCGCGCGATCGCCGCGGATCCGGAGATCATCTTCTTCGACGAGCCGACGACGGGCCTCGACCCGATCATGTCGGGCGTCATCAACGACCTGATCCGCGAGATCACGGCCGAGATGGGTGCCACCGGCATGACGATCACCCACGACATGACCAGCGTGCGCGCCATCGCCGACCGGGTCGCGATGCTGCACGATGGTCGCATCCGCTGGTGCGGCACGGTGGCGGAGATGGACGGCTGCGCCGACCCTTACGTGCACCAGTTCGTCGGCGGCCTCGCCGAGGGCCCGATCGAGACGGTGCGCTGAGGCGGTATGATCGGGTGAGCGCTGTGCGGGTTCTCAAGGGCACGAACCATCCCGGCCATCGCGCCGGGACAGCACGCCTTCCGTCGTGGCGTCATCCTCGGGCTCGACCCGAGGATCCCCTGATGCAGCAGATGGCCGGATCGGGCCCGACCATGACGGTGAGATGCGACCGTCGCGCCACGAGCTACAGCCAACCCGTAACGGAGTCGCCCCGAAAGGCCCCGGATCACGTCCGGGGTGGTACTGCTTCTTGCCACCGCCCCGGCCCCCGCGCCGGGGCCGCTCGATCTCGTCGCACCACCCTGCATCCGGCGGCCCCGGATCAGGTCCGGGGTGGTTGTTCACCTTGCAACCGTTCCGGCCGTAGAGCCGGAACCCCTTGGATCTCCGCCGCGCCTCGGACCTCTGCGGCCTCGGCGCAGGGGCCGGGGCGGTGGCCCGAATGACCCGCGACGCCCTCATCAACGCCGCCCTGCTGCTTCTCTACCCCGTCGCGTGGGCCGCACCGCTGATGGAGGCGCGGGTGATGTGGATCTTCGGCGGCGAGGGCGTCTCGATCCTGTCGGGCGTCGTCAAGCTGTGGTCGAGCGACGCCGCGCTGTCGGTGCTCGTCGCCCTTCTCGCCATCGTCTTTCCCTATGCCAAGGTCGTCGCCACGCAAGCGCTGCTGATGGGCCGGCTGCCCGAAGGCTGGGGCCGCGCCCTGCCCTTCATCGCGCGGCTCTCCTTCGCGGACATCTTCCTCGTCGCGCTCTACGTGGTCGTAGCGAAGGGCATGACGGGGGCGAGCGTCGAGCCGCGCTGGGGCCTCTGGCTCTTCACCGCCTGCGTGGGCGCGTCGCTGTGGCTGAGCTGGAGGAAGCCGTGACGATCTTCGAACTGCTGGGCGGCATCCTCCTCGGCTTCGGCGCCTTCGCGGCGATGTTTTGGGCGCTCTGGCAGGCATTCGTGACGAACGGCCTGCGCCGCTGGCTGCATGCGGGCGCGGGGCTCGGCACGCTGGCGGGCATGGCCACGATCTCCCTCGTCTCGCCGATCCTGGCGCTGATCGCCGGGGCGGTCACGGTGGCCTGCGCCCTCGCGCTCACCTTCGTCACCCCGGGCTGGACCCGGCTGCTGCCGCTGGCCCTTGCCCTCTTCGGCACGGCGCTGGTGCTGGGCCTGCCCTTCTAAGCTTCATCTGTCCGAAAAATATCCCCGCCGGAGGCCCCCGGCCGCCACGGGAGGGCCATGGATATTTGAACGAATCCGAAGGCGGATGTTGCGGTTTCGTTCCGGCCGGGCTAGGCGGGACGGATGGCGAAGAACACGACCTCCTATATCTGCACCTCTTGTGGGACAGTTCACAAGAAATGGGCCGGGCGCTGCGAGAATTGCGGCGAGTGGAACACGATTACCGAGGATGCGGGCACCGGCTCGGCCGCGCCCAAGGCGCTGGGCAAGAGCCGCGGGCGCACGGTGGAGCTGACCGATCTGAGTGCCGAAGAGGCGCCGCTGCCGCGCCAGCTCTCGGGGCTCGACGAGCTCGACCGGGTGCTAGGTGGCGGGCTCGTCCCGGCCTCGGCCACCTTGGTCGGCGGCGATCCGGGGATCGGGAAATCGACGCTGCTGTTGCAGGCTGCGGGCGCCTATGCGCGGTCCGGTGCGGGCGTGGTCTATGTCTCGGGCGAAGAGGCGGCCGCACAGGTCCGGATGCGCGGCCAGCGTCTCGGCCTCGCGGATGCGCCGGTGAAGCTCGCGGCCGAGACCAACCTGCGCGACATCCTCACGACGCTGGAGGCCGAGCGGCCGCGCCTCGCCATCATCGACTCGATCCAGACCATGTGGGCCGATCACGTGGACTCGGCCCCCGGCTCGGTCAGCCAGGTGCGGGCGGCCGCCCATGAGCTCGTCAGTTTCGCCAAGCGGCGCGGGGTGAGCGTGATGCTCGTGGGTCATGTCACCAAGGAGGGACAGATCGCGGGACCGCGTGTCGTGGAGCACATGGTCGACACCGTGCTCTATTTCGAGGGCGAGCGCGGGCACCCGTTCCGCATCCTGCGCGCGGTGAAGAACCGCTTCGGTCCCGCCGACGAGATCGGGGTGTTCGAGATGACCGGCGCGGGCCTCGCCGAGGTCGCGAACCCCTCCGCCCTGTTCCTGAGCGAGCGCGGGCAGGCCTCGGGCTCCGTCGTCTTCGCCGGGATCGAGGGGACGCGGCCGGTGCTCTGCGAGATCCAGGCGCTGGTGGCCCCCTCGCCGCTGGCCACGCCGCGGCGCACGGTGGTGGGCTGGGACAGCGGGCGGCTCGCCATGATCCTCGCGGTGCTGGAGGCGCGGGCCGGGATCGGGTTCGGGGGCATGGATGTCTATCTCAACGTGGCCGGCGGCCTGCGGGTCGGCGAGCCCGCGGCGGACCTTGCCGTGGCGACCGCACTGGTGAGCGCCCGGCAGGACCACGCCTTGCCCGAAGGCACCGTCGTCTTCGGCGAGATCAGCCTCTCCGGCGCGCTCCGCCCCGTGCCGCAGGCCGAGGCGCGGCTGCGGGAGGCGGCGAAGCTCGGGTTCAACCGGGCGTTGATGCCGGGTGGCACACGGCGCACAGGTCCCGACCCGATCGCCGTGGACACCCTTGACGATCTGCCGGGCTTCGTGGAAAGCGTTTTCGGGGGCATCGACTGAAATAGAAGAGCGGTGAGGGACTTATGGAGCAGTTCAACCTTGTGGACGGGGGCGTCGCGGCCGTCGTCCTGATCTCCGCCCTGCTCGCCTATTCGCGCGGGCTGGTGCGGGAGGTGCTCTCCATCGCCGGTTGGATCATCGCCGCGATCGCCGCGTTCTTCTTTGCGCCCACGGTGGAGCCGATCATTTCGGAGCTGCCGGTGCTGCGCGATATCATCGGCGACAGCTGCCAGCTCGCGATCCTGTCGGCCTTTGCCGCGGTCTTCGTGGTCGCGCTGGTGATCGTGTCGCTGTTCTCGCCGCTCCTGTCGGGCTCCGTGCAGAACTCGGCGCTGGGGCCGGTGGACAGCGGGCTGGGCTTGTTGTTCGGAGTGGCGCGTGGCCTGCTGCTAGTGGCGGTCGCGTTTATCATCCTGGAGCAGGTGCCGGTGGGCGCCGACATCCAGACCATGGTGGCCGAAGCGGCGAGCCAGGGGCTGCTGGCATCGATCCAGGACGCGCTGGTCGCGGCCCTGCCCACGGAGATGCCGCCGCAGATCACCCAGAGCTACGAGCAACTGCTGGGGCGTTGCGGGGAGTAAGTGGGGTTTGGGACGCAGTTCCCACCTGAGCTCAGAGAACTGAGGGCCGCGCCCGACCTGGAGGGCGCTGGCGGAACAGTCTTGAGATGTTCACGCCCTCAAGCATCGGCGTCATACATTCTGGGAGCGACATCGCCAACGCGCCCTTCCGAGGGGAGGGTGAACGCCGTCTTGCAAACGCTCCTGTGGAGCGTTTGAGGCGTGAACGGGCGGAGGTCCGGGCGGGCGCGGCCCGGCGGTGCCGCCGGGCGGTGGGGTGCTTCGCCGTGCAACCACCCCGGACCTGATCCGGGTCTTTCGATGAAGGGCGCTTCGTTTGCGAGCGGTCCCGGCGCGGGGCCGGGACCGTGGAAGAGGTGTGGACGGCCCCGGCGCGGAGGCCGGGGCGGTGAGGAAGGACGTCATGGTCGGGCTTGACCCGGCCATCTGCTGCATCGGGGAGATCCTCGGGTCGGGCCCGAGGATGACGGCGCGACGGTAAGCAGGCGGTCCTGGCGCTGCGGCCGGGACGGTTGCAAGGGGCAGCCGATGTGCGGCCTCGGCGCCACCCGGAGAAACCGCGCCGAAAGGCCCGCGTGACATCCTCGTGACGGGCCGCTAGAAGGCGCGCAAAGATCGGTCGTGCATGAGGGGTGAGCCGCACATGACCTTCCCGAGACATCCGTTCGACAGCGCCTGGAACGGCGACAAGCTGCGCGAGGAATGCGGTATCTTCGGCGCCATCGGCGTGCCGGATGCGGCGACCTTCGTGGCCCTCGGCCTCCACGCCCTGCAGCACCGGGGGCAGGAGGCGGGCGGGATCGTCAGCTTCGCGCCCGGTGTCGGGTTCAACTCGGTCCGGCGCTTCGGCTATGTGCGGGACAACTTCACCTCCTCGGACGTGATGCAGCAATTGCCCGGGCAGATCGCCTGCGGGCATGTGCGCTACTCCACCTCTGGCTCCAAGGGGGCGGCGATCCGCGACGTGCAGCCGCTCTTTGCCGAGTTCGCCATGGGGGGCTGCGCGATCGCGCATAACGGCAACCTCACCAATGCCGAGCAGCTGCGGGCGGAGCTGATCGACCGCGGCTCGATCTTCCAGAGCTCCAGCGACACCGAATGCATCATCCACCTCATGGCCCGCTCGATCCAGCGGAGCATTCCGGAGCGGATGAAAGATGCGCTGCGCCGGGTGGAGGGCGCGTTCTCCGTCATCGCGATGACGCGCACCAAGCTCATTGGCGTGCGCGACCCGCGCGGCGTGCGGCCGCTAATGCTCGGCCGCCTCGGCGAGGGCTGGGTGATGGCGTCCGAGACCTGCGCGCTCGACATCATCGGGGCGGAGTTCGTGCGGGAGATCGCGCCGGGCGAGATGGTCATCGCGACGCCGGACGGGATCGAGAGCTCTTTCCCCTTCGATGCGAAGCCCAAGAAGTTCTGCATCTTCGAGCATGTCTACTTCTCCCGCCCCGACAGCGTGATCGGCGGGCAGTCGGTCTACGAGACGCGGCGGAAGATCGGCGTGGAACTCGCCAAGGAAGCGCCGGTTGAGGCGGATCTGGTCTGCCCCGTGCCGGACAGCGGCACGCCCGCCGCGATCGGCTATTCGCAGGAGAGCGGCATCCCCTACGCCATGGGCATCATCCGCAACCAGTACATGGGCCGCACCTTCATCGAGCCGACGGCGGAGATCCGCAACATGGGCGTGCGCCTGAAGCTCAACGTGAACCGGGCGCTGATCCGGGGCAAGCGGGTGGTGCTGGTGGACGACTCGGTGGTGCGCGGCACGACCTCCCGCAAGATCAAGGAGATGATCCTCGATGCAGGGGCGGCCGAGGTCCATTTCCGCATCGCCTCCCCGCCCACGCAGTGGCCCTGCTTCTACGGGGTCGACACGCCGGAGCGGGAGAAGCTGCTCGCCGCCCAGATGAGCGTCGAGGAGATGCGGGAGCATCTGGACGTGGATAGCCTCGCTTTCGTCTCCCTCGACGGGCTCTACCGGGCCGCGGGGGAGAAGGGGCGCGCGGCCGAGCCGCAGTTCTGCGACGCCTGCTTCTCGGGCGACTACCCGGTGGAACCGACCGACCAGATCGCCGCGGGGCGCGTGCGGCTGAAGGCGGATGCCTGACGGCCCGGCGGCGCCGGTCCGCTTTCGCCCCCACCATTTTCTCTGCGCCCTCGGCTTCGAGGGGAAGGGCTATTCGGGCCGCTTCGTCGCCAACATGGCCGGGATCGTGGAGGGGCTGCGGGATGCGCCCGACACCGCCATCGAGGTGGTGGCGGAGAGCGACGACATCTGTACTCCCTGCCCCAAGCGGCGCGAGACCGCCTGCCTCAACGAAATGCGGATCGCGGCACTCGACCGGCGGCATGCGCGGGCGCTCGCGCTGGAACCCGGCGAGGTGCTGAGCTGGGAGGAGGCGCAGGCGCGGATGCGCGCGCGGGTGTCGCCGGGCGATCTGGCGGTGCTCTGCGTCGGGTGCTCCTGGCTGGCGCAGGGGATGTGCGAGGGGGCGCTCGCCCGGTTGCACGGGGCCGAGGCCTCCGGCGGGGATACTTGACGAAGAGAGAATGAAAAACGCCGCCCCGGTGTGGAGCGGCGTTTCCTTTGGTTTGGAGAGATTCAGCCGCGGCGGCGGATCAGGCTCCAGCCGCCGGAGACGATGAGCGCGGCCAGCACGGCCTTGATCGCGTCGCCGAGCAGGAAGGGGGCAACGAAGCCCGCCCAGATGCGGTCGGCGGAGAGACCGACCCAGCCCGCCTCGATGCCCATGGCACCTGCGACACCCATCGGCCAGGCGACGCCAGGCACGTAGAGCAGTGCGGAGATGATCAGTGCCGCGATGGCCGTGCCGAAGAAGCCGCGCGCGATGCCGCGCTCCGCCGCCCAGCCCGCGGCCCAGGCCATGCCGACGAAGCCGACGAGGAAGCCCGCGGTCGGGCCGACGAAGGCCACACCGTTCATGCCGTTGGCAAAGACCGGCAGGCCGGCCGCACCGTAGCCGAGATAGAGCATCAGGGCCGCCGCACCGCGGTTGGCACCGAGCGAGAAGCCCACGATCAGGATCGCCAGCGTCTGCAGGCTGATCGGCACGGGCTGGCCGATGCTGACCTGCGCCGCGATCGCCACGAGGATCGAGGCGCCGACGATGAGCACGCCGTCGCGCGCCAGGGTTTGGGACGGCCAGAGCGCCTTGGTCATGGTGGTGTCGCGGTTCATGAGCGGGTCCTCGCTTCAACAAAGTGTCGCATCGGATGTGCCCCCGCGGCGCCCGGCTTGTCAACCGGAGCGGTCATGGCGCGACGGTGGAGATCGACTGCGGCTCGTAGATGATCGGGTCGTATCGGGGGAACCAGTCGCTCTGCCGCAGGGCGATGCCGAGCTCCGGCAGGTAGGTCAGATAGCTCGTGATCTCGGGCTCTTCGCTGTCCGGTCCGGAGAAGCGGACCTCGACCGTCAGGCTGGAATAACGGCACGTCCCGATCGTCGCGATCTGCTTGGGGCCGGTGCTGACGCGCAGCGTGGCCGGCCGCCATTGCTCGATCGCCTCACGCATCTCGCGCGCGCTCGCATCCGGTGGCGTGAACCGGTAGACCCCGGCCTCGACGCTCAGGCGCTGGTGCGGGGTGAGCGGCAGGAGCGGCGACAGGTCCGTCTCGACGAGGAGGAGCGTGTGGGGGTGGCGGTCGCCGTCCAGCAGGGAGATCTGGTGGTCGATCACTCCGGCGAGGCGCACGATCTCGACGTCTCCGGCCGTGTCGCCTTGCGGGGCGAGGCGCACGACCCGGCTCTCCATCCGGCCCTGCGGCGGTGTGAAACGCTCGTCCGGAGCGGTCTCATAGGTCACGAGGATATCGGTGGTGGTCGTCGCGGTCGGGCACGCCTGCGCGGCGGCGGGCGCGGCGATCAGCAGGGCTGCGAGGGTGGCGAAACGGGGCCGAGGAAGGTGGGGCATGAACGCTCCTTTCGGGTCGGCGCGGGCGGCGTCTCAGCCCGCGTCGTCGGAGATCGAGACCGGATCAAATGTGGTGATCGGCGGATCGAAGGCCGGACGCTCAAGCTTGCGGATGATGGCGATGCCCAGTTGCGGGAGGTAGTCGAGGGCTTCGATCCGCGCGACCTCCTCCACCCCCTCCTCGAAGTGATGGACCTCGACGGGAAGGCTGGCATAGGAGCACGCGCCGATCGTCAGCACCTGCTCGACCCCCACGTCCACGCGCAGCCGGCGCGGTTCGGGGTTCCGGAACGTGTAGGCCAGATCGGACCAGCGCACCGCCAGCCCGCTGTTGAGGAAGGTGTAGCGGAGCCCGTCGACCTCGACACTGCGGGAGGCCTGCAACGGGAAGATCTCCGCGATGCCGGCGTCGTAGTCGTCGTGGTAGACGGGCAGCCGGATGCCGTCCACGAGGCCGAAGCTCTGATAGTCGATCAACCCACCATGCCGGACGGCCTGCCAAGCGATGCCGGAGGGCGCGGTGCTGCTCACGAGGCGGCCCGGCGCTCCGGCCTGGGGGATGAACCGCTGCGCGACCCCGTTGTCATAGGTCACGCGGATCTCCCGGTCCGAGGGCGCGGCAGGACAGTCCTGCGCCGGATCCTGCGCCGCCGCCGGAGCCGCGATCAGCGCGGCGACGAAGGCGGGGCCACGCATCATGCCTCCACGACGCGAGGCCGCGCTCCACCACCGGCTCATAGCGGAGCCTCGTGGGAGATCGAGAGCGGCACGACCTCCATCAGGTCCGCACCGGGATCGAGATACTGGTAGGCGATCAGGATCTCGACCCGCATCGCGGGGATGTAGAACGTGTGGCTGACGAAGGGGATTTCCTCCTCCACCACGGGATCGTATGTCACCGTGACGTCGAAGCCCTCATAGCGGCACCCGGCGACATCGCGTTCGCGCTCCGGCCCGGTCTCGATGGTGACCACCTCCTTGTGGGAAGGACCGCGCGTCGGTGAAGTCAGCACCTCGAGAAGCGTGTTGTTGCCGGTGAAATCCTCGATGCGCGAGGTGAGTTCGTGCCGCTCCCCGGGTCCCAGCGGGAACAGCGTGGCCGGGTCCATATCGAAGCCGTTGGCCCAGACGAGTCGGCGCGCGTCGCCGGTGCCCTCGAAGCTCTGAAGCGTCAGGAGGCCGCCGATCACCACGTATTCCCGGGGCGGCTCGCTCCCATCCAAGGGGCCGCTGACGATGCGGCTCCACAGCGGATGCGTGTCGGGCTGGAGCTGGGTGAAGTGACCATCGTCGTAGGCGACGAAAACGTCCCGCTCCAGCGGCGCCTGCGCCGGACACTCCGCGACGGCCGGGGCGGCGAGGAGACAGGCGACAGCTGCCGTGAGCGCCGTGCGGCGCATCTCAGCGCGCGCCGGACCAGCCGGCGGGCGCCGACAGCGAAATGGACAGAGTCTCGACATCGACCCGGCCCAAGTCTCCACGGAACTCGGAGAAGCCCCGATAGATCTCGATCCCGATGCCGGGCAGATAGCTGCCGTGATAGGCGTGTTCGTCTTCGCCGTTGCGCAGGAACGTCACCGTGAAGGGAAACGCCGCATAGGTGCAGGCGCCGATCTCCAGCGTGCCGGACGCGCCGGTGGTCAGGCGCAGCGCCTCCTCCACGGTCACGACATCCTTGGGATCGTCGGGCGTTTCCGATTCGTAGGTGACGACCGCCTCGACCTCGAACTCCGTCTCGGGCACGAGCGGCAACAGCTCGGACAGCGCCGTGCGGTAGCGTGTGCGGGCATCCGGCACGCCCTCCTCGCTCCACAGTACTTCGAACACGCCACCCGCAAGCAGGCGCTCGGCCGGGCTGGCCCCGCTTTCCAGATCGAAGATCAAGGCGGAGACGATGCCCTCGCCTGCCGGGCGATACCGCGTGTAGTCGCCGTCCTCATGCAGGACGTAGATATCGGCGGAGAGCGGGGCGTCGGGCGGGCAGTCCGCAGCGAGGGGTCCCGCCGACAGAAGCAGGGCGAGCGGCAGAAAGGTTTTCATCGGGCGTCCAGATGGCATGGCGTGCAACCACGGGTTTAGCCAAGCAGACGAGTCGCGCAAGGGTCTTGCAAGCCGCCACCGCTGCGGGCAGAAGGCGCGGATGGAACAGAGCCTTGAAAACAAGATCGTTCTGGTCACCGGCGCCTCTCGCGGGCTGGGGCGGGCCGTGGCCGTAGCCGCTGCCACGCGCGGGGCGCACGTGGTGGCCGTCGCGCGCACCGTCGGCGGGCTCGAGGAGCTGGCGGACGTGATCGACACGCTACCCGGCGGCGTGACGCTGGTGCCACTCGATCTCTCCGACGATCCGGGGGTGCAGCGCATGTGCCTCGCCGTGCATGAACGCTGGGGCCGGGTCGATGCCTGGGTGCATACGGCGATCTATGCCGCTCCCCTGTCGCCCGCGAGCCACGTGGCGGAGAAGGAGCTCGACAAGTCGATCGCCGTCAACTGGCGCGTGACGCAGCGGCTGGTGACGCTGGTCGAGCCCTTGCTGAAGGCCGCTCCGGCGGGCCATGCGGTGATGATGGATGATCCCGTCGCGGGCCAGCCGCATTACGGCGCTTACGGGGCGTCGAAGGCCGCTCAACGCGCGCTGGTGCAGAGCTGGCAGGCGGAGACGCGGCAGACCGGGCCGCGGGTCACGCTCCACACCCCAGCCCCGATGCCCACGGCGGTCCGCGCGCGCTTCCATCCCGGTGAGAACCGCGACACGCTGGCGGAGGTGGCGGCCGAGGGCGAGAAGGTGGCCGCCCTCCTCTGAGACTTGCGACGTAACGTCAACTGCTGCACCATACCCGGGCTTCGTGGGGAGCCAACGGGATGGAACAGAACGACTTTCAGGCGCGGGTGAGCCGCCTCGCCGCGGAAGGCGAGCGCCGCCGGGCCGAGGCGAAAGCCGAGCGGATCGCGCGGGAACGCGCCCGGCGTGGGCTGCGGACGCTGTTCGATCAGCGTTGGTTGCCGGGGCGGCTGATCGTCTTTGCCGGAGCGCTGCTGGTCGGGCTGATCGGCGGCCTTTTCCTGCCGAAATATGCCGGACCGTCCTTCGATGCGTGGCTCCAGGGCGCCAGCGGCTCGCTCTTCGGCATCCGCGCGCTGACCTTTCTGGTGATCGCCCTGGCGGGTCTCGCGATGCGGCTGACGCAGCACCCGGCGCTGATGGCGATCTGCGCGCTGACGGTCGGGGGAACGCTGTCGACGGCCGTAGTCGCCACCTATCCCAAGCAAGTCGCGGCGGTGGAGGCCCGGCTTGGCCATCCCGGCCTGCTGACCGAGGAGACGCCGGAACAAAAGGCGCATGCGGGGCCGGTGGTCAAGCGCTACTGACCTCTCCTTTCGCGAGAGGACATTGCGCCCCGCATGCCCTGCGACCGACCTTCTTCCCGCCGTATTTCCCGCGGAGGCTCCACGCGCGGCAACAGGGGAGGCTTCGCGCATGTCGACGGTTCTTTGGGCGAACGTGCTCCATGACGGGACGTTGAGCTGCAACGAGGAGGACCTGCTGTGGCTCCTCAAATTCTCCAAGGATCTCGACAAGATCAGCGCGAAACTCGGCCAGCCGCCGTTCTCGGAGCTCTTCGATCACACCGACATGCAGGTGAACATGGACGTGACCGAGCTGCCCGACGGGATGGAGGACACGCGCGAGCTCATGATCCGGGATGGCGTGTGGGTTCCGCTGGAGGCGGCGGCGGACCGGCTCCGGGCACTGCTCGACCACCTGCGCTCCGCGCAGCCGCGCCTCGGCACACTGCGCGACCGACGCGCGGATGTGGAGGAGGAGCTGGATATGGCCCTCCGTTTCGTCGAGCAGTACCGGCGGGGCGGCGCGCGCTTCAACTTCGCGGTGGTTGGGTGAGCGCTTCCTATTAGGAAAGGCCCCCTCCTTCTGCCTTGTAAAAGTATCCCGGGGTTCGGGGCAGCGCCCCGAGACGTCGCCTCCAGCGCCCTACCGGTCGTCCTTGTAGCCCGGACGCTTGCGCAGCTTGGTCGCGCGGTGGGTCTTGCGGTCGGCATAGGGGTTGTCGCGCTTGCGGAATTCCAGCCGGATCGGCGTGCCGGGCAGATCAAAGTCGCGCCGCAACCCGTTGACGAGGAAGCGTTTGTAGGAGGCGGGCAGATCCTCGGGAAGCGAGGCGAAGACGATGAAGGTCGGGGGCCGGGTCTTGGCCTGCGTCATGTAGCGCAGGCGGATGCGGCGGCCGCCGGGTGCCGGCGGCGGATGGGATGAGGTCTGGTCGGCGAGCCACTGGTTGAGGCGCCCCGTCGGCACGCGACGGTTCCACACGTCGTGGGCGGAGGTGATCGCCTCACGCAGCCGGTCGAGGCCGCGGCCCGTCAGCGCCGACACCGTCACGAGCGGCGCGCCGGAGAGCTGTGGCAAAAGGCGCGCAAGCTGCTCCTTCATGCTGGCGAGGCGCTCGGCGCGGTGCTCCTCCGCGTCCCACTTGTTGGCGGCGAAGACGACGGCGCGGCCCTCGCGCTCGGCTAGGTCGGCGATGCGCAGGTCCTGGCTCTCGAACGGGATGGAGGTGTCGAGGACGACGACGACGACCTCCGCGAACTTCACCGCGCGCAGGCCGTCGGAGACGGAGAGCTTTTCGAGCTTTTCCTGCACCTTGGCGCGCTTGCGCATACCGGCGGTGTCGAAGATGCGGAAATCACGCTCGCCCCAGCGAACGGGCACGGCGATGGAGTCGCGAGTGATCCCGGCCTCGGGACCCGTCAGCAGACGGTCCTCGCCGAGGATCTTGTTGATGAGGGTGGATTTTCCGGCGTTGGGGCGGCCGACCACGGCGATCTGGAGCGGGCGGTCGGGGGCCTCTTCGCCCTCCTCGAGCTCGGTGACGGCCTCGCGGGCGTCGAACTGCTCGGCCCAGGGCTCGAGAGCCGCGCGCAGGTCGTCCATCCCCTCGCCATGCTCGGCGGAGATCGGGATCGGCTCGCCGAGACCGAGCGTGTAGGCCTCGTAGTAGCCCGCATCGCCGGCGTTGCCCTCGGCCTTGTTCGCGGCGAGGATCACGCGGCCGTCGGCGCGCTTGCGTAGGATATCGGCGAAGACCATGTCGGGCTGGGTCACGCCGGTGCGCGCGTCGATGACGAAGAGGCAGAGATCAGCCTCCGCCACCGCGCGTTCGGTGAGCGCGCGCATCCGGCCCGGCAGGCTCTCATCCGTCGCCTCCTCCAGCCCCGCGGTGTCGATCACCGTGAAGCGGAGCTGGCCGAGGCGCGCGGCCCCCTCGCGCAGGTCGCGGGTGACGCCGGGCTGGTCGTCCACCAGCGCCAGCCGCTTGCCCACCAGCCGGTTGAACAGCGTGGACTTGCCGACATTGGGACGGCCGACGATGGCGAGGGTGAAGGACATGGGCTGCTACCTGAGGCGGAAAACGCCGCCGTCTAGCGCCTTTTGCCGGCGTTGGAAAGGGGGATCGAACCGGCGGAGCGCCCGGTGGTGGGCCGCAGCGTCGTGCGTATTTGGGGAAAGATGAAAGCGGCGGTCCGGCTCCGCGTCGGGCGGAGCCGGCTGAGGCGCGTGTCAGCGGAAGGCGATGAGGCGCGCGTCGTTGGAGAGGACGTAGAGCGTCTCGTTGGCGACGGCGGGGGCCGCGGCCGCCCCGCCGGACACGTCGAGGCGGCCGAGTTCGTCCCCGCTTGCCGGGTCGAAGATCAGCACGCCGTCATGGCCGTTCGCGATGAAGAGCCGTCCGCCCGCGAGCACCGGTCCTGTATAGCGGGCGGCTAGGTCGCGGTCGCGCGGGTTGCGCTCGGGCAGTTGGACGCGCCAGACGACGCCGCCGCTCTCCGCATCGAGGCGGATGAGCTCGGCGCGGTCGGAGACGAACCAGAGCGCGCCGCCGACGGCGAGGACCGCATCCTGCGCGCCCTCGCTCTGGGTCCAGTTGCGGATGCCGGTGCGCGCGTCGATGGAGACGAGGCTGCCCGACTGGTTGCCCGCAATCACGTCGGTGCCCGAGAACACCGGGTCGCCGGTGACGTCCGCGATGGAGGCCCGCGCAAGGCCGCGGCGGCCGGAGCCGAGGGCGTTCGCCCAGGCGCGGCGGCCGTTGCGGTCGAAGACGGCGAGCACCTCGCCCGAGGAGAAGGGCAGCACCGCGAGCCCGTCGAAGGCCGTGGGCTGCGCCCCGCCGAGGACGCCCGCCGTGCCGCGCGCGCCGCTGACGCGCCAGGCGATGGCGCCGGTCTCGACGTCGAAGGCGGTGGCGACGTCGTTGCGCGACACCGCGATGACCCGGCGCCCGCTGACGACGGAGGCCGCGCGGAACGGCGCGCCCACGTTCTGCTGCCAGACGATCGCGCCCGTCGACGCCTCCAGTGCGTAGATGTCGCCGAAGCCGGTGGTGACGAAGAGGACGCCCTGCCCCAGCGTGACGCCGCCGCCGAAGCCGTCCTCGCGCGGCTGGCCGTCGGGGACCAGCGAGCGCGACCAGAGGCGGGAGCCGTCGGGGGCGGTCGCCACCACGCCGGCCGTGGCGTCGAGGGTGTAGATCGCGTCGGCGCTCACCACGGGGCCGGAGGTCAGGCGCACCTCGCCGCTGCTTCCGGCCCCCACATCGGAGCTGAAGGCCCGGGCAAGCTCGGCACCGAGGGCCGGATGCGCGATGGTGTGGCTCGGCGTGCCGCCCTCATGGGTCCAGCGGGTGTTGACCTGCGGCGCGCCAAGGGCCACCGGCTGCGGTGCGCCGCGCACCGTTTCCTCGACGGCGGCGGGGCGAACGGGGATGCGCTCCCCCGGCAACGGCGGCTCCTCACCGGAGAAGATACCGCAGCCCGACAGGGCGACCCCGGCGGAGGCGAGAAGCAGGAGAGGCCGCATGTGTTCAGTTTCCTTGGGAGGGCGTGACGAGGGTGGGCTCCACGGGCGCGTCGCCCCCGGTGGCGATCAGCATCTGCAGCGTCCGGTCGCGCAGGGCGCGGGTGGCCAGCGGATCGTTGAGAATGGTCTCGAAATCCGCGTGGGCGGCCGGGATGTCGCCCTCCTCGATCAAAGCGAGGGCCCGCTGCTCCATGGCGAGAAGGGAGAAAGGCGCGTCCTCCAGCAGCAGATCGGTCATCGCATCGATGCGCTCCTGCGGGGTGGGCAGCGCGCCGGGCACGCTGTTGGCGCGCAGGGTGGCGAGCGAGGTGTAGAGCGGATCGGCGTCGGAGGCGGCGATCTCGGCGAACGCGGCGGCGGCCTCTTCGGGCCGGTCCGCGGCGACGAGGGCCTGGGCGCGGGCGAAGGCGGCGAGGTGAGCGGCATCGCCCTCGGCCCCGGCGGTGAGCTCCTCGAGGCTCGCGATGCGGGTGTCGAGATCGCCGGCGGTCAGTGCGCCCGCAAGCGCGCCGCCGAAGGTTTCGGCCCCGGCCCGGGCCTGCGCCTGGCGCCATTCGTTGAAGGCCGCGCCGCCCACGATCAGCAGCACCAGCACGATGGCGATCCAGCCATAGCGCCGCAGGTAGCGGTAAAGCCGGTCGCGGCGGACCTCTTCGCTGACTTCGTCGATGAATGAGTCGGTGTCGCTCACCGCAATTCCCCTGCAAATCCGGTTCGCGCGGGACACTAGCGGACCGGTTCGCAAGGTGCAAAGCGAAAGCATCTGCCTGCTTTTGAGGCATCCGCGACGTTGCGGAACCTGATTGTTCCCGAAAAGAGACCCGCGTTCACATAAATTGCCGCAGCGCACTTGTTGCGCTAGTGTGGCCTCGCTATCTCGCACCAAGTGCAACCGGTGTCTCGGAGCCTAGACATGAAGATCCTGCCGATTTTGTCCGCTATCCTGGTCATCGGAGCACTATATATGGTGGTTCTGGAGCGGGAGCGCCTGATGGCGTGGCTGCCCGCCCCCGCCGAGACCGAGGAGACCGCCGAGGCCGTCGCCGAAGAGGAAACGGTCGCGGTCATCGAGGAAACCGACGTCACCCAGCCCATCGCGGTCGTCGCCCTGCGCTCCGAAGCGCGCGAGGTGCAGAGCGGTATCATCCTGCGCGGCCGCACCGAGGCGGCGCGCAACGTGGATGTGGCCGCCGAGACGACGGGCCAGGTGATCTCCCCGCCGCTGCGCAAGGGGCGCCAGGTGCAGGAGGGCGACCTGCTGTGCCGCCTCGACGCGCAGACGCGGCAGGCGGAGCTGGCGCAGGCCCGCGCGGCATTGGCCGAGGCGCAGGCCAACGAGGTTGCCGCGAGCCAGCTCTCCCAGCGCGGCATCACGTCCGAGAACCAGGCGATTTCACGCCGCGCACAGCTCGAAGCGGCGATCGCCTCGGTCGAGGCGGCGGAGCGGGAGATCGAGCGGCTGGAGATCCGCGCGCCCTTTGCCGGTGTGCTGGAGACCGATACGGCCGAGCTCGGCTCGCTGCTGACCTCCGGCACAGTGTGCGCGACGATCCTCGATCTCAGCGAGATCCGCCTCGTGGGTTTTGCCGCCGAGCGCGACGTGAACAAGATCCAGGTGGGTGCCCAGGCGGGCGCGCGGCTGATCTCCGGTGAGGAGGTCACGGGCCAGGTCGTCTTCGTCGGCCGCTCCGCCGATCCGCTGACCCGCACCTTCCGCGTGGAGGTCGTGGTGCCGAATGCCGACGGCGCGCTGCGCGACGGCTCGACGGCGGAGATCGTGATCGCCCTCGCCGGTGTGACGGCGCACCTGCTGCCGCAAGCCTCCCTGACGCTCGATGATACCGGCGCGCTCGGCGTGCGGGTGGTCGAGGAGGGTGTGGCGATGTTCAAGCCGGTGGAGATCATCCGTGACGGCGCGGACGGCGTATGGGTGTCAGGTCTCGACACGCAGGAGGATGTCATCGTCGTCGGCCAGGAATTCGTGAATGACGGCCGCAGCGTCGCGCCGACCTTCCGCGAGGCCGGTGCGGACGAGACTGATCACACCTTCCTGATCCCGGGCCTGCCGCTGGACGGGCCCGCGCCGCAGCTGACCACGCTTGCCGACATGATGCCGTCGGAATCTGAAGGTGACGAGGCGGCGCTGAGTGCCAGCGACGTGCTCGCCGACGCCCCGGCCCAGGCGGTTCAGGCCGAGATCGGCATGGCGCCGCCGCGCGCCCGGCCCGGCAATCTGCGCGTTCCGGACGCGGCAGCAGAGGACATCGCGCAATGACGGGTATCGTCGACTGGGCCGCCTCGCGCGCCCGCATGGTCTTTGCCTTCATCGTCCTGTCGCTCGCGGCAGGGTGGCTCGCCTATACCGGCCTTCCGAAGGAGGGCGAGCCCGATATCGACGTCCCCGTCCTCGTCGTCACAGCCCCCCTGCCCGGCGTCAGCGCCGAGGATGCGGAGGATCTGCTGGTCCGCCCGCTGGAGACGGAGCTGCGCGACCTCGAAGGGCTCGATTCCATGACCTCCACCGCGGCGGAGGGCGTGGGCATCGTCGTGCTGGAGTTCGAGTTCGGCTGGGACAAGTCGGCGACCATCGCCGATGTGCGCGACAAGGTGGACCAGGCGCAGGCGGACTTTCCCGAAGACGCCGAAGAGCCGACGATCAGCGAGATCAACTTCTCCGAATTCCCGATCCTCGTCGTGTCCCTGTCGGGGAACGTGCCCGAGCGGACGCTGCTGAGGATCGTCAAGGACCTGCAGGACGAGGTCGAATCCCTGCCCGAGGTGCTGGAGGCGGGCCTCGCCGGGCATCGCGATGAGATGCTCGAGGTCATCATCGATCCGCTGCTGCTGGAGGCCTACAACGTCACCGCCGGCGAGCTGCTGGCGGCCGTGCAGAACAACAACCAGCTCGTCGCGGCGGGCGAGGTCGAGAACGGCTCCGGCGCTTATGCGGTCAAGATCCCGTCGAGCTTCGACGAGCCGCAGGATGTCTACGACCTGCCGGTGAAGGTGAACGGCGACCGGGTGATCACGCTGGGCGACCTCGCAAGCATCCGCCTCACCTTCGAGGATGCGCAAGGGACCGCCCGCTACAATGGCGAGACGACGGTCGCGCTACAGATCGTCAAGCGCAAGGGCGTGAACCTGATCGACACGGTCGCCCTGCTGCGCCAGACAGTGGCCGAGCAGGTGGCGATGTGGCCGCCGGAGCTGCAGGACGCGGTGCGCGTCGACTTCTCGATGGACGAGTCGACGAACGTGCGCGACATGGTCAGCCAGCTCGAAGCCTCGGTCCTCACCGCGATCGCGCTGGTGATGATCGTGATGCTGGGGGCACTTGGGATGCGCTCCGCACTGCTTGTGGGCTTCGCGATCCCGACCTCGTTCCTGTTGTGCTTCGCGCTCCTCTCCATCCTCGGCATGACGGTGTCCAACATCGTGATGTTCGGCCTGATCCTCGCGGTGGGGATGCTCGTCGACGGCGCGATCGTGGTGGTGGAATACGCGGACAAGCGGATCCAGAACGGCGAGGGGCCGATGCGCGCCTATGCGGCGTCGGCCAAGCGCATGTTCTGGCCGATCATCTCGTCCACGGCGACGACGCTCTGCGCCTTCCTGCCGATGCTGTTCTGGCCCGGCATTCCCGGCGAGTTCATGGGGATGCTGCCCGTCACGCTGATCTTCGTCCTCTCCGCCTCGCTCGTGGTGGCACTGGTCTACCTGCCGGTGGTCGGCGGCGTGGCCGGGCGGATCACGCGGGCGCTGGAGAACGGCTCGAAGGGGCTCCAGCGGCGGTTGCACTGGGCGCTGCGCATCGTGCTCTTCCTCGCGGTGGGCGCGGTGCTCGTTGGTGTGGTGATGGCGTTCCTGACGCTGCCGGCGGCGCGGCTGCCGCTCGCGGCGGGCATCGTGCTGATGTTCATGGCGCTGTCGATGGTCGGGGGCTCGTTCAAGCGCAGCCCGCGGGAGGCATCGCCGCGCGCGGGCTACCGGCACAACCTCTTCGGCTGGCTCACGAAGATGAACGTGTCCAACCCGATCACGCCGTTGCTTACCATCGCGGCGGTGGCGGGCTTCGTCGTCTTCACGTTCGGCTATTTCGGCCAGAACAACAACGGCGTGGAGTTCTTCGTCGAGCAGGAGCCCGAGCGCGCCATCGCCTATGTGCGCGCCCGCGGCAACCTCAGCCTCGATGAAAAGGACCGGCTGGTGCGCGAGGTCGAGGACGTGATCCTCGGCACCGACGGGGTGGAGTCGATCTTCGCCTTCGCGGGCTCCGGCGGGCTCAACCAGAATACGGGTGGGGACAGCGCGCCGAAGGATGCGATCGGCCAGGTGCAGATCGAGCTGGAGCCCTGGGGCACGCGCCGCGACGGCAACGAGATCCTCGACGAGATCAACGAACGCCTCGCCGCCCTGCCCGGCATCCGGGCCGAGATCAGCGAGGCGGCGCAAGGCCCTGCCCAGGGCAAGCCCGTCCACCTGCGGCTGACCGGCACGGATTGGGAGGACCTGCTGGCCGCCTCCACCAGCGCGCGGATGCAGTTCGACGAGACGCCGGGCCTGATCGACGTGGACGACACGCGGCCCCTGCCCGGCATCGACTGGCAGATCGACGTGGATGTGGAGGCCGCGGGCCGCTACGGCGCGGACGTCGCCATCGTCGGCGGCATGGTCCAGCTCGTCACCCGCGGTATCCTGCTCGACACCATGCGGACCGAGACCTCGGACGAGGAGATCGACATCCGCGTCCGCTTCCCGGAGGAGGACCGGATCCTCGCCACCCTCGACGGCCTGCGGGTGCGCACGAATGATGGCCTCGTGCCACTCTCCAACTTCGTGACGCGCCAGCCGGTGCCGAAGCTGGCCGAGATCAACCGCTACAACTCGCAGCGCTATTTCGACGTGCGCGCCAACGTGGCGGACGGTCTGATGACGGTGACGCGTGCCGAGGACGGCTCCATCGTCGATGTCGTCTCCCCGGCGGAGGCGGGTGAGTATGCGGGCGACAAATACGTCGTCGCCCCTGTCACGCCCACCGAGCGGATCGAGGCGCTGACCACCTGGATCGAGACCGAGGCCCCCTTCCCCGCCACCGTCGGCTGGGAGTGGACCGGCGATCAGGAGGAACAGGCGGAGAGCCAGGCCTTCCTGATGTCGGCCTTCGCAGGTGCGCTCGGTCTGATGTTCGTGATCCTGCTCGCGCAGTTCAACTCGTTCTACAACGCCGTCGTCGTGCTGATGGCGGTGGTGATGAGCGTGGCGGGGGCGCTCTGGGGCATGATCATCATGAACCAGCCCTTCTCGATCATCATGACCGGCACGGGGATCGTGGCGCTCGCGGGGATCGTGGTGAACAACAACATCGTTCTGATCGACACCTATCAGGAGTACAGCCGCTACATGTCGCGGCTCGAGGCGATCTCGCGCACAGCGCAGGACCGCCTGCGGCCGGTGCTGTTGACCACGATCACCACGATGGCAGGCCTGGCGCCGATGGCTTGGGGCGTGTCGCTGAACTTCGCCCAGGGCGGCTATGCGGTCGACGCACCAACCGCGCTGTGGTGGAAGCAGCTCGCGACGGCGGTGGTCTTCGGCCTCGGCATCGCGACGGTGCTGACGCTGGTCTTCACCCCGTCGATGCTGGCGCTGCGGGTCTGGGCGATGACGATCCTCGGCTGGCTGGGCCGCGGCCTCGGCGGGCTGATGAGCGGGCGCAATGCGAAGGTGAACCGCGACGGTGCCCTGCGCCAGCGGGCGCGCCGGGCGCGTCGTCCGGGCGAGATCGACTGGACCGACGACGCCGCGTGGCCCGAGGCCGCACCCGATGCGCCGGAATACCAGCCGCCGGGCCAGCGCCCGCTCGCGGCGGAGTGATCTGCAGCGTCTCTGCTTCCGTCTCAGACGGGGCGGTGTGGGCTCAAGCGCCCGCACCGCCGCCTGAACGAAGTTGAAGAGCGGGCCGTCCGCAGAACATGCCCATTGAAATCATAGGAAACCATGACAGCGGGCGCGGCCATTGGCGGCTTGTCGAATTGGTGATTTCCGGGAGCAGCAGAGACTTCGATTTCGGAGAGATCGTGCTACCCGCAACCGGCGAGCCGGTCTCCAACTAGCAGATCGCGTGGGACGAACGGATCCTTTCGGTGGACGGCGAGGAGCCAGGTCGTCAGATCATCCGCGCGTGCTTTTTCATCTACAAGGCGACCGACGGCCCGATCCGGACGTCGATAGGGAATATTCCGCTGCCTGCGGAGACGCCGTTGCCCGATCGGCTCGAGAACATCGAATTCGAAGATCCAGGCTAGCTGATTGGCGACATATGCCCGAACAGCCGGCAGGCGCGCAGACAGATATGGAGGGTCGCGGGCCCGACGGGTTCGATCGAGGGCGTCGCGGTCGCGCTTGTGACCCTGTTTAGGACGATCTCCGTCCGTGCAGGCATCTTATCCGTTCAATATAGTGCTCCATGCGACTGCACCCGCCCCCGGTTGGGCAGAGTTAAGCTATTCGAAATCAATAGCTTGAGAGGGAGATCGCCATGATGCTCTATCCCGCTCTCATCCTGACCCTGACCGTCAGTGCTGCCATCAACATGATGGCCGAGAGCCTGACGAGAGAGACTGCGCCACACGGCTCGCAGCGGCCGCGAAATGAGAAACGCCCTGCCGGACGGGCGAGGCGTTTCGGGCGGCTCACGGGCATGAGCCCGAGTGCCTGGGTGGCGCAGAACAAGGCGGGCGCCTGAACGCAAGGCGCCCCGCACGGGATGCGGGGCGCCAAGGGGTCTGAGGGACTTATTCGGCCGCGAGGGGCGGCTTCGGCTCCTGCTCGTCGGTCGCCGGCTCCTCCTTCGGGGCCTCCAGCGCGCCGGAGGCGACGGCGGCGAGGCCGTCTTCCATCGAGAGGCCCAGCTCGTCGCCGAGCTTCTTCATCGCCGGGAGCTGGAGCGCCATGCCGAGGATCGAGTCCATGGCCTGGTTGACGGGCGTGCCGCCGGAGCCGTCGCCCGCGGCACCGCCGCCGTTCATGCCGGTGACCTGGTGGATCTTGATCGAGTCGATCTTCTCCGCCGGCTTCACCATCTCGGCCACGATCTGCGGCATCGCCTCCAGCCGCGCGAGGGCGACCTTCATGTCGATGATCGCGGACGATAGTGCGTTCTCGGCTTCGGTGATCGCGCGCTGACCCTCGGCCTGGGCGAGCAGGTCCTTCTTCTTCGCCTCGGCGCGGATCGAGACCGCGTCGGCGTCGGCCTGCGCCTCCTCGCGACGGGCATCGGCGCGATCCTGGGCGGCGTCCTTCTCCGCCGTCGCCTCGACCCGCAGGCGCGTGGCCTGACGCTCGGCCTCGCGGGCCGCCTCGATCAGGGCGATCTGCTTGGAACGCTCGGCCTCCGCGACCGCGCGGGCGGTCTCGATCGCCTCGGCGGCCTTCTTCGCCTCGGCGCGGGCGGTGTCGGCGCTGGCGCGCGCGCGGCTCTCCTCCTCCGACTTGGTGGCGATGATGATCTGGCGCTCCTGATCGGCGACCTCGACCTCGCGCTCCTTCGCGATCTCGGCCGCGCGGATGGCCTGCTCACGGGCGATCTCGGCGGCGCGCACAGCACGCTCACGGGTGATGCGGGCCTCCTCGCGCTCCTTCTCCGCGTCCTCCCGTCGGCGGGCGATCTCGGCCTCCTGCGCGGCGCGGAGCGTCTCGAGCTCCTGGACCTGGGCGATCTTCGCCTGCTCCTCATCGCGCTCGATATTGTACTTCTCGCGCTCGGCGACCATGGCCGCCCGGCGCACCTCGACCTCGGCCTCCGCTTCGATGCTTGCGCGCTGTTTCTTGGACTCCGCGATCACCTCGGCGAGTTTGCGCATACCCACGGCGTTGAAGGCATTGTTTTCGTCGAGCGCATCGAAGGGCGTCTGGTCGAGCGCGGTGAGCGAGACGGACTCCAACTCCAGACCGTTCTTCAAGAGGTCCTCGGAGACGGTGTTCTGCACCTCCTGCACGAACTCGGCACGGTTCTCGTGCAGCTCGTCCATGGTCATGCGGGCGGCCACGGCGCGCAGGCCGTCGATCAGCTTGCCCTCGATCATCTCGCGGAGCTGGTCCACGTCGAAGGTCCGGTCGCCGAGGGTCTGGGCCGCGCGGCTGACCCCGTCATCGGTGGCATTGACCGAGACGTAGAACTCCACGCCCACGTCCACGCGCATCCGGTCGCGGGTGATGAGCGCGCCGTCGCCGTTGCGCGCGACCTCCAGGCGGAGCGTCTTCATGTTGACGTACTTGATCTCATGCAGCAGCGGGATGGCGATGGTACCGCCGTCCATGATGACCTTCTTGCCGCCGGAGCCGGTCTTGACGATCGAGACCTCACGGGTCGTGCGGCGGTACAGCCGTGCCATGACGAGGCCGATGAATACGACGAGGGCGAGAATCACGCCGACGAGAAATGCAATCTCCATCATGAAGAAACTCCTTTGTCCGATGGTCTGCGGCCGTTAGTCGGCCAGGGGCGTGGCAGTGAAGCTGCCATCTCTTTGTCTCAGGATGAGGACATCGCTGCCCTGTTCGATCGCCTCGACCCCGTCTGCGGGGACGACGCGGAGGTATTGCAGGTTGCCGTAGGCGTCGCGCACGCGCGCCTCCGCCGGGTTGCCGGGGCGAGCGGTGCCCTGCGTGATCGTGCCCACCCGGCCGCCGAGGCGGCGGCGGGAGACCGCCGAGCTCTCCGTCTTCGGCATGATGCGGGCCACGAGGGTCGAGACCTCGCGGGCGAAGAGGAGGCCCGGCGGCAGGGCGATGAGGGCGGCGAGCAGCACAGGAAGCGGGCCGATCAGGGCCGTGGCCGCCGATTGCAGGAAGACGCCGGTGAGGCCGAAGCCCGCCAGCAGGCTCGCGACCCAGATCAGGAAGGGAACGCGGCCGAGGCCGAGCCAGGAGAGGAGGCCACCGCCGGCGGAGAGGCCAGTCTCGACCTCCGCCTCGACGGCCTCGACCCCGGCTTCGATGCCCGCCTCAAGGTTGAAATCGGCGCCCGCGTCCGTGTCGAAATCCACATCCGCGTCGATGTCGCTGTCCGCGCCCAGCAGCGAGCCGCCAAGCATCAATGCGAACAGTTCCAGCAGGATCAGCCCCGCCAGCAGTCCAAGCGAAATCGCAAACGGACGCACTGCGCCCGAAGCAAGAAGCTCCAGCACCCGACACCTCCCTCTTGTTCGGTATACTTATGTATATCGGGTCACGAGGTCGTGAGCGCAAGGGGCTGTACTGGTTTATTCGCCGTCGAGCCTGCGCAGGCGCCGAATGAGACTTGATGTGTCCCATCTGCCACCCCCCATGTTCTGCACGTCCTGATAGAACTGATCGACTGTGGCGGTTATGGGGACGGAGGCACCGATATTGCGCGCTTCGTCCAGCACAATGCCCAGATCCTTGCGCATCCAGTCGACGGCGAAGCCGAAGTCGAACTTGTCGTCGAGCATGGTCGGCCCGCGGTTCTCCATCTGCCAGGAGCCCGCCGCACCCTTGGAGATCACGTCAACGACCGCGTGGCCGTCGAGCCCGGCCTTCTGCGCGAAGTTCAGCCCCTCGCTGAGCGCCTGCACCAGCCCCGCGATGCAGATCTGGTTGACCATCTTGGTGATCTGACCGGCCCCGCTGTCACCCATCAGGCGGCAGGACTTCGCGAAGGCGGCGATCACCGGCTCCGCGCGGTCGTAGGCCGCCTGCCCGCCGCCGCACATCACGGTGAGCACGCCGTTCTCGGCCCCCGCCTGCCCGCCGCTGACCGGCGCGTCGATGAAGTGGAAGCCGTGTTCGCCGGCGGCGGCGGCAAGCTCCCGCGCCACATCGGCGGAGGCGGTGGTGTGATCGACGAAGACGGCGTCCGTGCCGACCGCGGCGAACGCGCCGTCCTGCCCGGTCGTGACCGAGCGCAGGTCGTCGTCGTTGCCCACGCAAGCGAACACGAACTCGGCGCCGTCCGCGGCCGCGGCAGGCGTCGGAGCAGCCGTGCCGCCATGCTCCTTGGCCCACGCCTCGGCCTTCGCGGCGGTGCGGTTGTAGACCGTGACCTCGTGGCCCTTCGCCGCGAGGTGCCCGGCCATGGGATAGCCCATCACGCCCAGCCCGATGAATGCGCATTTCGCCATGTCGGCGTCCTCCCTATGCTTTGATCGCGCGCAGCGTCGGGGGCCGATTGCACCCTGTCAAGCGCACTGGTAGTGCTTGGGAAATCCCGGAAACCGATGAGAGGATGCCGGCGTGGTCACGCTGTTCAGATGGCTGGTTCGGATCGTGCTGGGCCTCGGCCTGCTCGCCGCGGGTCTGCTGGTGCTCGCCTGGTATCTCGCCAGCGGATCGCTGCCCGATTACGAGAGCCGGGTGGAGGTCGAGGGGATCACCGCACCGGTGGAAATCGTGCGCGACCGCCACGCCGTCCCCCACATCTTCGGCGAGACGGAGGAGGACGTCTATTTCGGCCTCGGCTACGCCCACGCGCAGGACCGCCTGTGGCAGATGACCATCCTGCGGCGCACCGCGCAGGGGCGGCTGAGCGAGCTTTTCGGCGAGGCGACGTTCGAGATCGACCACCTGTTGCGCGCGCTCGACATCTACGGCGTCGCGCGCGCCATGGTGCCCAACCAGTCGGAGCGCACGCAGGCCGCGATGCGCGCCTATGCGGACGGGGTGAACGCGCGGCTCGCGGAAGTGCAGGTCGAGGCGCTGGGGCGCGGCTCGCCGGAATTCTTCATCTTTTCCCGCGCGATAGCACCCTGGACCCCGACGGATTCGATTGCCGTGAACCGCATCATGGCGTTGCAGCTCACCGGTCACGCAGGGCTGGAGGTGCGGCGGGCGGAGCTTTCGCTGCTGCTGCAGCCCGAGCGGCTGCGCGACCTGATGCCCGACGCGCCGGAGGTGGCGATGATGGGTGGCAGCCCGGAATTTGCGGAGCTGTTCCCCGAGATGGACTTCGCCGCGCTGCCCGAGATGCCGCGCCATCCGCTGGACCCGGTGGCGCCCTTGGGCTTTGCCGGGGCTTCGAACGCCTGGGCGGTGGACGGCTCGCGCTCGGCCTCCGGAGCGACGCTCATGGCCTCGGACCCGCATCTGGGGCTGTCCGCCCCTTCGATCTGGATGCTGGCGCGGCTGGAGTTCCCGCAAGGCGGTGTGATCGGTGGCACGATCCCGGGGCTGCCGGGCGTCATCATCGGGCGCAATGACGACTTCGCGTGGGGGCTGACGACCACGGGAACGGATGATCAGGACATCTATATCGAGCGGATCGATCCCGCCGATCCCGACCGGTACCTGACGCCCGATGGCTCGCAGCCCTTCCGCACGCGCGACATCCTGATCGGGGTGGGAGATGAGCCTGCGCGGACCGTCACGCTGCGCTGGACCCGGCACGGCCCGGTGATCCCGCCGCACCGCTACGGCGTGGCTGCGATCACGCCGCCGGGCCATGTGGCGGCGCTGGCATGGACCGCGCTCGACCCCACGGACCGCTCGATGGACAGCCTGATCGAGATGCCTTTCGCCCGCTCCGTCGAGGAGGGGCGGCGCGCGCTCGAAGGGCTCATCGCGCCCAGCCAGAACTTCACCATGGCTGACCGGGAGCAGGTGGCGATCCAGGTCGGCGGCCGTGCGCCCCTGCGCCGTGAGACCCACCAGGGTGAGGGCCGGATCCCCGTGCCCGGCTGGGTGGAGGAAAACGACTGGCTCGGCCTCGTCCCGTTCGAGGAGATGCCGGGGACATACAATCCCCGCTCCGGCCTCGTGCTCAACACCAACAACCGGGTCACGGTGCGCGACTTCCCCTACCATGTCAGCCACGACTGGGGCGACACGCAGCGGATCCAGCGCGCCCGCCGCCTGCTGGCCGAGCGGGAGTTCCACACCGTCGACAGCTTCATCGAGGCGCAGACCGACACGGTGAGCCAGACCGCGCGCATCCTGCTGTCCCTCGTGGCGCGGGACCTGTTCTGGACCGGCAACCCGGTGTCGGAGGATGCCCTCTCCCCCATCCGCAACGTCGCCCTCGACCGCCTCGCCGACTGGAACGGGGAGATGAGCGAGCACGGGCCCGAGGGGCTGATCTATGCCGCCTGGATGCGCCACCTGCAACACCGCCTGATCCGTGACGAGCTTGGCGGACCGATGGCCGAGCGCATCACCCGGCTGGAGCCGCTCTTCATCGAGCGGGTGTTCCGCGACATCGACGGCGCGGGCGTCTGGTGCGACGTACGGACATCGGCGCCGGTGGAGACCTGCCTGGAGATGGCGCGCCTGTCGCTCGACGATGCGCTCCTGGACTTGCGGGAGCGCTATGGCAGCCGGGTCGAGGGCTGGCGCTGGGGCGACGCGCATCTGGCGATGCAGGAGCACGAGGTGCTGAGCCGCGTACCGGGCCTCTCGCTGATCGCCTCGATCATCCAGCCGACCTCCGGCGGGGACAATACGCTGATGCGCGGGCTGACGGCGGGCGACGGGCCGAACCCGTTCGCGAATGTCCACGCCTCGGGCCTGCGCATGGTGGTCGATTTCGGTGATCCGGAGAGCTCGCGCTACATCATCTCCACGGGCCAGTCGGGGCACCTCCTGTCCCGGCACTACGATGATCTGTCGGTGCTGTGGCGGCGCGGCGACTACATCCCGATGAGCCTGAGCGAAGACCGCGCCCGCGCCGATGCGATCGGCGTGACGGAGCTGGTGCCGCGCGGGGAGTGAGGGAGGCTCACCCGCGCGCGGTCTTCCTGCGCAGAAGGCTCAGAACGATCGCTGCGACCGCATGATATGCGAGGACCGCGATCGCTGGTGCAAAGATGACGATGGCTAGTGCCGGTGCGTCCGTGAGCTGCGAGGCGATCGGCAGCCACAACAGCACCAGAACCAGCGGCAATCCGCAGAAATGCATCACCACCGCGATCGGCCGAAGCCTGGGACGCGACGCGAGCTTTCGATCCTGTCGGCGATAGAGCAGATGGAGCGCGAGGAAGGCTCTCAGAGGCCGGGATATCTCGGGACGCCGCTCGCTCACCCCGTCCTCCCGCGCCCATGCGAAGAAGGGACCCTACCAGAGGGTCCCTTCCGATGCCTCAGCCCAGCTCGTCCACGGTGACGATGACGCGGTCGAGGATGCCGTACTCCTTCGCCTCGTCCGTGGTCATCCAGCGGTCGCGGTCGATGTCCTCGAGCACCTTCTCGACCGGCTGGCCGGTCGCGTCGGAGATGGTCTTGGCGAGGCGTTTGCGCATGATCTCGATCTGCTCGGCCTGGATCGCGATGTCCGTCACCTGACCGCCGACGCCGCCCGAGGGCTGGTGGATCAGGAAGCGGGTGTTGGGCAGACAGACCCGATCCTCCTTCGGCACGGCGAGGAAGATGTGCGTGCCGGCACTCGCCACCCAGCCGGTGCCGACGATCTTCACCCGCGGCTTGATGAACTTGATGATGTCGTGGATCGAGTCGCCCGCCTCCACATGCCCGCCCTGGGAGTTGAGGAAGAGTGTGATGTCCTCGTCGCTGTCCTGCGCGAGGGCGAGCAGGTGGTTGATGACGCGGCTCGCCATCTTCTGGTTGATCTCCTCGCAGATCAGCACCTGGCGCGCCTTCATCAGGCGGTCGGTCATCGGGTCCGCGCCGGATTTCTTCTCGTCGGTCTTGTCGTCGTCGCTCATGGCGTGCCTCTTCCGGTTGGTCGGGGGACAGTTAGTCATCGGGGGCCGGGAACCACAATGGCTCCCTTGAGAAAATCGGGCGGCGGCGGGATGCCTCCGGCGGGCGTATTGGGGGAAAGATGAAGACGGCCGCTCCTTCATCTTTCCCCCAATACGCCGGGGGTCCGGGGGCCGCGCCCCCGGGGTCGGCTAAAACGGGCGCCGCTCGGTCCGGGGCTCCGCCCGTTCGGCGCTGAAAACGCTCCACTGGAGCGTTTCCGGGACGCCGCTCCCCCGGGGCTCCGCCCGTTCGGCGCTGAAAACGCTCCACAGGAGCGTTTTCCGGGCGCGCCTCACCCAAACAGCCGGTGGCAGGTCTCCAGGGCGTCGACCAGAACGTCCACCTCTTGGGTTGTGTTGTAGAGGCCGAAGCTGGCGCGGCAGGTGGCCGTCGTGCCCATGTGCTGCATCAGCGGCTGGCAGCAGTGGTGACCGGCGCGCACGGCAACGCCCTTCTGGTCCACGACGGTGGAGATGTCGTGGGGGTGCGCGCCGCCGGCCATGGTGAAGGAGAAGATGGCGCCCTTGCTCGGCGCCTCGCCTTGCACGTTGATCCAGTTCAGGCCCGCGAGCCGTTCCTGCGCGTAGTCGCGCAGCCCCGCCTCATGCTTGGCGATCGCCTCCATGCCGAGGCCCTGCATGTAGTCGAGGGCGGCGCCGAGGCCGATCATCTGGACGATGCCGGGCGTGCCCGCCTCGAACTTGTGGGGCGGGTCGTTATAGGTGACCTCGTCGCGGGTGACCGTACGGATCATGTCGCCGCCGCCCATGAAGGGACCCATCTCCGCCATCCGCTCGGACGCGATCCACACCGCGCCGGAGGCCGAGGGGCCGTAGAGCTTGTGGCCCGTGATGCAGTAGAAGTCGCAGCCGAGCGCCTGCATGTCGACCGGCATGTGCACGGCGGCCTGCGAGCCGTCTACCGCCAGCGGGATGCCGCGGGGCTTCAGGATCTCCGCCACCGCGGCGATGTCGACCACGGTGCCGAGCACGTTGGACATGTGGGTGAGCGTCACGAGCTTCGTCCGCTCGGTCAGCGCCTCGGCCACGCGGGCGGGATCGAAGCTGCCGTCCGCCTCGGGCTCGACCCACACGAGCTTCACGCCGCGCCGCTCGCGCAGGAAATGCCAGGGCACGATATTGGCGTGGTGCTCCATGACGCTGAGGATGATCTCGTCGCCTTCGGAGAGGTTCTCCATCCCCCAGCCATAGGCGATCAGGTTGAAGCCCATGGTGGAGCCGGTGGTGAAGATCACCTCCTCCTCCCGCGGGGCGTTCAGGAACCGGGCGATCTTGCCGCGCACCGCCTCGTAGTTCTCCGTCGCGATGGTGGAGAGGGTGTGGAGGCCGCGATGCACGTTGGCGTATTCGTGGCCATACGCCTTCGACACCGCGTCGATCACCGCCTGCGGCTTCTGCGCGCTGGCGCCGTTGTCGAGGTAGACCAGCGGCTTGCCGTTCACCTCGCGGCTCAGAATCGGAAAGTCGCGGCGGACCGCGTGCACGTCATACATGACAGCCTCCTTCGCGCGGGGTGTCCCGCGCCGTCAGGGCTACAGAGATAGGGAGATGCGCGCCCTGCGAAAGGGCGCGCGGGGTCGCAGGGCTCAGTAGGCCGAGAGGTCCGGCGAGATGGCGAGCCCGATGAAGACCGCGAGCGTGGCGAGGATCGACATCACCATGAAGATCGGCGGCGCCTTCATCTGATGCGCCTCGGCCAGTCCATGCGAGATGAAGAACACGAAGGGGATGAGGCTGCCCCAGTAGAGCGGGACCACGTACCACGGCTCGCCACCGCCCGACACGCCCCAGATCGCAAGTGCAACCGTGATGAGCGAGGCGAGCAGGCTGAACGGCGCCGCGACCAGCGCGCCCCAGAACACGCCCGCGCGGGTGTCGCGCCAGCTTCCCTTGCCGCCGAAGAGCTTCAGCGTGAAGCCGCAGCCCGCCGCCAGCACGTACATCAGCGCCGTGCGCATCATCAGCGTGCCGATCAGCACGAGGCTGGTCACCGCAGGCACCGGGATGTCGGGCATCGGCATGACGATGGTCTTGAGCGTCCAGCTCAGGAAGACCACGATATCGGCCATCAGCACGTAGAAGAGCAGCCGCCCCTCGGCCGGATCCTCGCGGATCAGACGCCGGGTCGATGTGCCCATGTCCCGCCAGGCGTCGAGCACACGCCAGGCCAGGTTCGCATGTTTCTCTTCGAAATGTCCGTGCGTGACTTCGAATTCGTCCGAGACGCTGTTCGAGTAATCGTCCGACAAAGCCCTGCTCCCCGTCCCCACGATTCAGGTATGCGACGACATTTCGGCGAGAATGGGGCACGTAATCAACCCTGTGCGAGCAGAAGGCCGAAACCGATCCAGGCGCCACCCACCAGCAGGGCGAAGGTCAGGACCACCGGCCAGGTGCGGGTGAAGCCCTCCGCCTCGGCCAACGAGGCGGACCAGACGTAGAGCAGGACGAGCTGTGCCATCAGCGTGGCAAGGCCCGCCGCCTCGGTCAGGAAGGGTGTTCCGATGCCGAGGGCGGCCGCGGTGACGACGGCCGCGAGCAGGGCCAGCGGCGCGCAAGCGAGGAACGACCAGCCGAGGGCGAGGCGCGCGCTCGACCAGCTGCCCTGCCCGCCGAAGAGACGCGCGACGAGCCGCGTGAATGCGGCAACGAGCAACAGAACGAGCGTGGTCATCAGAACACCGATGGCGATCTGGAAGACGCGCGCGGCGATGAGCACGCCAAGGCTGTTGCCCGCCGCGTCGTCGGACAGGCCGCCCCGCGCATTGGCCACCGGCAGGTTGGCGAGCGACCAGAGCACCGCGCCGATCAGGAGGTAGGTGAGCGCCCTGCCCTCCCAATCGCCGATGCTCATCTGCCGCCGCATTGCCGCGCGCGGGTTGCCCCAGGCGCGCGGGATCTCACCGGCGACGCTGGTGGGCGCCGTCTCAGCCACGGCGCGCCAGCCAGCCGCCGATGCGCTCGCGGATCGTCTCGGCCAGCGCCTCGTCCTCGATCTCCTGCACCGCTTCGTCGAGGAAGGCGATGACCAGCATGTTGGTCGCGTCCTTCCGCGGCACGCCGCGGGAGAGCAGGTAGAAGAGCCCGGTCTCATCGAGCCCGCCACAGGTCGAGCCGTGGGAGCACGCGACGTCGTCGGCGTAGATCTCCAGTTCGGGCTTGGCGAGGAACTGGCTGTCATCGTCGAGCAGCAGGCCCTGGCTGATCTGGTAGCCATCGGTCTTCTGCGCGCCTTCCTTCACGAGGATCTTGCCCTGGAAGACGCCGGTGGCACCCGATTTCAGCACCTTCTTAAAAACCTGGCGGCTTTCGCAGTTCACCCCGTCATGGGTGACGAAGACGGTGTCGTCGTGGTGGAAATCGCCCTCGCCGATGGAGGCACCGGCCACATGCGCAACAGCGTCGTCGCCGGTGAACTCAACCACCTGCTCGTTGCGGGTGAGCACGCCGTTCACGGTGAGGGTGAAGGACTTGTAGGTCGCTTCCGCCGCCAGCCGGGTGAACATCGCGGTAAACGCCTGCCGCTCGTGGTCTCTACCTTGCGCGCGCACGTGATGCAGCGCGCCGCCCTCGGCGATGTCGATCTCGAACATCTTGTTGAAGCGGGCAGCGGCCGGGCCGTTCTCCAGCACCGTCAGCTCCGCGCCTGCATCGACGCGGACGAGGTTGTGCAGGACGGCGTCCGAACTCTCATCGCTGTGGATGTAGTTGAAGCGGACGGGGCGCGCGACATTGCCGGTGGCGCGGATGACCATGCCCTCGGAGGCGACGGCCGTGTTGAGCGTCGCAAGCTCGCGCGGCACCGGGGTCTGGCCGCGCTCTTCCAGCTTGCCGAAAAGCTCGCCGGCCCAGTGGATGTCGCTCTCCAGCGCCTCGGTCAGCGGCTGGATCTCCAGGTTCTCACCCTCCAGCGCGTCGGAGTGCGCCGGGTCGAAGACACCGTCGACGAAGGTGAGGACTAGCGCGTCGATGCCCTCGAAGACCGGGTCGGCCTCCATCACGCCGGCGCGCGCCGTGTCGGCCACCAGCTTCGCGGGGTTGGTGAAGCGCCAGTACTCGTCGCGCCGCTGGGGCGCGCCGACCGCCATCAGCCGCTCGCGCGCCGACTGGCGCACGGCCTCCGCCCATTTCGCGCCGGGCTTGCCGAGCGTATGACGGGCGATCAGGCCTGCGGCATCGACCGGGTTTTTCGCCTTGACCGCAACCATTTACGCCACCTCGCCGAGGATGTCGGCATAGCCGTTGTTCTCGACCTCGAGGGCGAGCTCCGGCCCGCCGGTCTTCACGATCTTGCCGTCGGCCATGATGTGCACGACGTCCGGTTTGATGTGGTCAAGCAGCCGCTGGTAGTGCGTGATGACGAGGAAGGCGCGGCCTTCGCTGCGCAGCGCGTTCACGCCGTCGGCGACCAGCTTCATCGCGTCCACGTCGAGTCCGCTATCGGTCTCGTCGAGGATGCACATCTTGGGCTCCAGCATCGCCATCTGCAGGATCTCGTTGCGCTTCTTCTCGCCACCCGAGAAGCCGACATTGACCGGGCGCTTGAGCATATCGGCGTCGATCTTGAGGCTCTTCGCCTTCTCGCGGATCACCTTGAGGAATTCGGCGGCGCTCAGCTCCTCCTCACCACGGGCCTTGCGCTGAGCATTCACGGCCGTGCGCAGGAAGGTCATGTTGCCCACGCCGGGGATCTCAACCGGGTACTGGAAGGCGAGGAAGAGACCCTCGGCCGCGCGCTCCTCCGGCTCCAGGTCGAGCAGATCGGTGCCGTCGAGCTCCGCCGACCCGTCCGTCACTTCGTAGCCGTCGCGGCCCGCGAGGACGTAGCTCAGCGTCGACTTGCCCGAGCCGTTCGGACCCATGATCGCATGGACCTTGCCCGCCTCGACGGTGAGGTCCACGCCCTTGAGGATCTGCTTGTCCTCTTCCTCAAGCTTCACGTGCAGGTTCTTGATCTCAAGCATGATTTTCCCTCATTCGTCGAGCGTCACGGAGGTGCCGGAGGCCGACACCATCAGCATGTTGTTGATAACTTCGTAGTCGAGATCGACGCCGACGACAGCATTGCCGCCCGCCTGCGTCGCGCGTTGTTCAAGCTCAGCGAGCGCCGTCTCGCGCGCCTCCATCAGCGATGCCTCGTAGGCGCCGGACCGGCCGCCGACGATATCGGTGATCGAGGCGAAGACGTCGCGGAAGACGTTGGCGCCCAGGATAGCCTCGCCCACGACCACACCGTGATAGGCGACGATGCGGCGCCCTTCGACCGTTGGTGTGGTGGTGACGATCATTCGGCCGCCTCCTCCTCACGTTCCCGCTTCGGCGCATCGAGCTCCGGGTCCGTCTCGTAGAGGCCGAAGAAGCCGGCGATGAAGCCGTGCACGTAGTGGAAGATCACGGCGAAGATCCCCGCCTTCACCCCCGCGGTGAGCAGGAGTGCGAGGTTGGTGCTCGTCGTCCGGGTGAACCAGACGTCGGAGAGGAACGAGAGGATGAAGTAGATGACCGCCGCGATGATCGTGGCGCCCCAGTAGTGTCTCATGTCAACGTCCCCCATTCGGACCGAAGCGGTCGAATGCGCCGGTTGCCTTCGCCTCGGCGATCCTCGCCTGCACATCGCGCTCCCGGTCCCGGTGCCATTCCGCGCGCGCCTCGGTCTGCTGCGCGATCTGCCGTCGGACCGACCGCCTCAGCAACAGCATGTAGACGACCATGGCGATGGCAGAACCGGTGATGCCGCCCACCAGCAGATCGGTCGAGCCGAGTGCGATCGTCACGCCCATACCGGCCAGAAATGCCGTCATCATGAAGGCCGAGACGGCGACGAAGCGGACCCACTCTCCGATCAGAGTGAAGCGGTTCAGCGCGTAGCGGCGATTGGTGGCGTCGGAGGTCGAACCGCCCGTATAGGTTTCCCATTCCATGACGTTACCCGCGTCCGTTTACGGACCGAGGCGCGGCTCCGGAAGGGCAAGCCATGCTCCGCCCGTCCCTCATCGACGGCCCCGCGCCAGCGCTGCGCGCGTCGCCCGCGACCACAGGAGGCCGAGGCCTGCTCCGGCCACGCCGCCGATCACCGCGGCGAGGCCCGGTGCGCCGACGACGGCCCAGCCCATCAGGGCGCCGAGCTTGATGCCCAGCACGCCGCAGATGAGGAGCGTGGCGATCTCCGCCCCGCTCAAGCCGCCGCTGCTCTGCTCCGAGCGCTCGGTCACGTTTACCCCACCGAACCTTCCAGCGAGATGGCGACGAGGCTTTGGGCTTCCATGGCGAACTCCATGGGCAGGGCCTGCAGGACCTCCTTGCAGAAGCCGTTGACGACGAGGGCCACGGCCTCTTCCTCGTCCATGCCGCGCTGGCGGCAGTAGAAGAGCTGGTCGTCGTCCACCTTGGAGGTCGTCGCCTCGTGCTCCACGCGGGAGGAGTTGTTCTTCACCTCGATGTAAGGAACCGTATGCGCCCCGCAGGTGTCGCCGATCAGCAAGCTGTCGCACTGGGTGTAGTTGCGGCTGTCCTTGGCGCGGGGATGCATCGACACGAGCCCGCGATAGGTGTTCTGCGCCTTGCCCGCGGAGATGCCCTTCGAGACGATCCGCGACTTCGTGCGCTTGCCGAGATGGACCATCTTGGTGCCCGTGTCGGCCTGCTGGAAGTTGTTGGCGATGGCGATGGAGTAGAACTCGCCCTGGCTGTCGTCGCCCCGCAGGATGCAGGACGGGTACTTCCAGGTGACGGCGGAGCCGGTTTCGACCTGGGTCCACATCACCTTCGACCGGTCACCGCGGCAGTCGGCGCGCTTGGTGACGAAGTTGTAGATGCCGCCCTTGCCCTCCTCGTCGCCGGGGAACCAGTTCTGGACGGTGGAGTACTTGATCTCCGCATCCTCGAGCGCGACCAGTTCGACGCAGGCGGCGTGGAGCTGCGCGGTGTCGCGCTGCGGCGCGGTACAGCCTTCGAGATAGGACACGTAGCTGCCCTTGTCGGCGATGATCAGCGTCCGCTCGAACTGGCCCGTGTTCTCGGCATTGATCCGGAAGTAGGTGCTGAGCTCCATCGGGCAGCGCACGCCCTCGGGCACGTAGACGAACGACCCGTCGGAGAAGACGGCGGCGTTCAGCGTCGCGAAGTAGTTGTCCGAGGACGGGATGACCGAGCCCAGATACTTCTTCACCAGCTCCGGATGCTCCTGGATCGCCTCGGAGATCGAGCAGAAGATGACGCCCGCCTTGGCGAGCTCCTCCTGGAAGGTCGTGCCGACCGAAACGGAGTCGAAGACCGCGTCGACGGCGACCTTGCGACCCTCTGCCGGGATGCTTTCGGCGCCCTCGACACCGGCGAGGATCATCTGCTCCTTCAGCGGGATGCCGAGCTTCTGGTAGGTCTCCAGCAGCTTCGGATCGACCTCGTCGAGCGATTTCGGCTTCTCCGCCATGCTCTTGGGCCGGGCGTAGAAATACTGGTTCTGGTAGTCGACCGGCGGGTAGTTCACCATCGCCCAGTCGGGCTCGTCCATCTGGAGCCAGCGGCGATACGCTTCCAGCCGCCATTCGAGCATCCATTCGGGCTCGTTGTTCTTCTCGGAGATCAGGCGGACGATGTCCTCGTTCAGGCCCTTTGGCGCGAACTCCATCTCGATTTCCGTGTCCCAGCCGTGCTTGTACTTGCCGGCGAGGGATTGGACGGCGGCGACGGTCTCTTCCTCGACACCTTCCTTGACGCGGACATCATCCATGGCGTTCATCTCGCTGATCCTCTTCTTACTCACGCCGCCCGGGCGCGGAATTTCTCGTATTGCCTGAGCCAGGCATCGCAGAAGGCGCGCACCTCGGCTTCGGTATTGGTCGGGCCGAGCGACACGCGGATCGTGCTGCTTGCCACGTTTTCGTCGTGACCCATGGCGCGGATCACCTTGGAGGCCTTTACCTTGCCCGAGGAGCAGGCCGATCCGGCGGAGATCGCGAACCTCGCGAGGTCCATCTGCATCACCTGCGTCTCCCCCCGCCATCCGGGGACGGCGAAGCAGGAGGTGTTGGGCAGGCGCGGCCCCTCCGCCCCCATCAAGATAAGGTCGGGGCAGCCGTCCGCTAGGGTGGTTTCTAGAATATTTCTAAGTTCGGCGACGCGGTCCCAAGCCCCTGCCTCGAGCTCGCGCTGCGCGGCCTCGGCGGCGGCGCCCATCCCGGCGATGCCGATGACGTTCTCGGTGCCCGCACGGCGGCCCATCTCCTGCCCGCCGCCCTTCGTTTGCGGCTCGACGTCGAAGCCCTGCTTGAGGATCAACGCGCCGACGCCCTTCGGCCCGCCGAACTTGTGGGCCGAGACGATGGCCATGTCCGCGCCGGACCAGGAGAAGGCGAAGGGCACCTTGCCGATCGCCTGCACCGCATCGGTGAAGGCGAGGCCGTCCGGCAGCGTCTGGAGCACGCCGGTTTCGGAGTTCGCGGCCTGCAGTGCCGTTGCCGCGGGGTTGTCGGCGGTCACGCGGCCGCTCGCGTCGGCGACCAGATCACCACTGGTCCACGCCCCGACGCAATCATGCTCGACTGCGGAACTGGCGAGGGCGCGTCCGTGCAGCGCCAAGGCCGCCGCCTCGGTCGCCCCGGCCGTGAAGACGATGTCGGCGTTGGAGGCACCCGCGGCCTCCGCCACCTGCGCCCGCGCGCGCTCGACAATGGCCTTCGCGGCGCGGCCCTCGGCGTGGACAGAAGACGGGTTGCCGACGACATCCATGGCGGCGCGCATCGCGTCCCGCGCCTCGGGGCGCAGGGGGGCTGTCGCGTTCCAGTCGAGATAGGCGCGGGTCATCGCGCCCGCTCCGCACAGCCCCGGATCGGGTCCGGGGCGGTTGCGCAGGACGCCACCGTCCCGGCCTCCGCGCCGGGACCTTTCACTGACATGGCGAGCTGATCGCTCATTCGTCCACCATCTCGAGCAGCGCCGGCACGGCCGGGCACGGGGCGAGCTGGTCGCTGGTGATGTCGCTCAGCCGGGTCTGGTGCAGGAAGACGTAGACATGGGCCGAGAGCTGCTCCCACAGCTTGTCCGTCAGCTTCTGCGCATCCGTGTCGCCCTGCCCGCCCGACGCACCGGCCCCGCGGGTCATCGCGTTCATCGTCTCGTCGACGGCGGCGAGGATCTCGCTCACCCGAATCTGCGCGGGGTCCCGCGCCAGCCGGTAGCCGCCGCCGGGCCCGCGCACCGAATCCACCAGTCCGGCCCGGCGCAGCTTCACGAAGAGCTGTTCGAGATAGGCGAGGCTGATGTCCTGCCGCCCGCTGATCTCCGACAACGTGACCAGCGTCTCGGAGCCCTGCGCCGCAAGGTCGGCGAGGGCGATCATCGCGTAGCGTCCCTTGGTGCTGAGCTTCATCGGGCGGCCTCCGGCCAGGATCGGTTGACGCAAGCGGGCGCAGCGACTACTTCCGACGCCTCAGGAGGGGTCGCACCACGCCTCTCTTTAGAATTGTTCTAGAATAGCCGACCGGAACCGTCAAGCATAGGGCGTCCGGCGACGACAGACAGAGGGCGCCGCCGATGCCAGAGGTGATTTTCCCGGGACCCGAGGGTCGTCTCGAAGGACGCTATCACCCGCAGAAGGCCAAGGACGCGCCGATCGCCATCATCCTGCACCCCCATCCGAAGTTCGGGGGCACGATGAACAACAAGGTGGTCTACAACCTCCACTACGCCTTCCACGATCTCGGCTTCACCGTGCTGCGCTTCAACTTCCGCGGCGTGGGCCGCAGCCAGGGCGAGTACGACCAGGGGATCGGGGAGCTGTCCGACGCGGCCTCCGCCCTCGACTATTTGCAGTCGATGGCGCCGAACTCGCGCCAGTGCTGGGTCGCGGGCTTTTCGTTCGGCGCGTGGATCGGCATGCAGCTCCTGATGCGGCGGCCGGAGGTGGCGGGCTTCATCTCGGTCGCACCGCCCGCGAACATGTACGACTTCACCTTCCTCGCGCCCTGCCCCTCCTCGGGCCTCATCATCAACGGCGAGGCGGACCGCGTGGTGCCGCCGGCGGACGTGACGGGGCTGGCGGACAAGCTCAAGCAGCAGAAGGGCATCACCATCACGCATGAGACGGTGCCGGGTGCGGGCCATTTCTTCGAGAACGGGATGGACGAGATGATCGGCCGGGTGAAGGGCTACGTCACCCAGCGGATGGCCGAGCCGGGCGTGCGCTGAGGCGCGCCGTTCCCGGGCCGGCGCTCGGCCCGCTCTCGCAGGATCCGCCTCCGGCGGGCGTATTGGGCGAGAGTGATGACGCCGGGCGCGCGCCCTTTGCCCATCACTCTCTTCAAATACGCAAAGGTCCTCGGCCCGAAACGTGCGGGCGGCTCCGATCAGACCGCGGCGGGCAGCCGGATCTCGAACCGGGCGCCGGGTCCGGCGTCGCCGACGATCAGCTCGGCGTGGAGCTGTCGGGTCAGCGTCGTGATGATCGTGGTGCCCACGCCCGAGCCGCGGGCCGCGGAGGCGAGATCGTAGTTCTCCGGCAGGCCCACCCCGTTGTCGCTGTAGACCAGCCGCTCGACGGTGCGCTCGCCGTCGATCTCGATCGTGATCCGCCCCTCGGGCCGTCCTTCGAACGCGTATTTCAGCGAGTTGGTCATCATCTCGTTGACCATGAGCGCGATCGGGATCGCGATGTTGAGCGGGAGGGTGCAGCCCTCCGGCGCCTCGCAGCTCACCTCCACCGCCGCATCGCAGGAGAAGGCGCGCAGCACGTCGTCGGCCATGCTGCGGAAGTAGCTGCCCGCCTCGACCGTCGCATCCTCGCTGTTGCGGTAGAGCGCGGTGTGGATCGTGGCCATGACCCGGATCCGCCCTTCGACCTGGGCGAGCGCGCGGCGCGCGGCCTCATCCTGCACGGTGCGGGCCTGGAAGCGGACGAGGCTGATCAGGAGGCCGAGGCTGTTGGCGACCCGGTGGTTCACCTCGTGCAGCAGGATCTGCTGCGTCTCCATCGCCTGATCCAGAGCGGCGCGCTGGCGCTGCGCTTCGGTCTCGTCCCGCAGGGTGAGGACGGAGCCGAGGCGCGTGTCGTCCGCGGCCACCACGGGCTTGCTGGTGCCGACGGCGGCGACCTCGCTCCCGTCGGGGCGGTGGATCAGCCAGCGCGTATCCTCGATGACGGCACCGGTGTGGACCGTGCGGGCGAGCGGCAGCTCCTCGGAGGGATACGGCGTGCCGTCCTCGCGAAACAGGCTGTAGGTCTCGCTGTAATCCGCCGTCCCGACGCCGAGCTCGGCCACGCCGTGGATCCGGTGCGCGGCCTCGTTCACGTAGAGGATCTCGCCGTCGGGCGCCGTGATGATGACGCCCTCCGCCAATTGGGCGAGGGCGGCGAGCAGGAGTTCGCTGGCGCCGTCGGTCTGATCCATGGACCCCATCGGAACGGATAAAGGTTCCGAAAGGCTTAGCGCCCGCGACCTGCGATCTCAATTGCCGTTATGCAACTATGCGGCGGGCTGCGCCGTCTCCACCACCTTCACGAACCACGAGGCGCCGATCGGGCTGATCTCGTCGTTGAAGTCATATTCCGGGTGGTGCAGCCCTGCGCCGCCGCCCGCGCCGAGGAAGACGTAAGCCCCCGGCCGACGCTCCAGCATGTAGGAGAAGTCCTCGGCCCCCATCATCGGGGCGACGTCGGTGTCGACCTTGTCCTCGCCGGAGATCGTGCGCGCGACGCCCGCCGCGAAGTCGGTCTCGGCCGGGTGGTTCACGGTCACGGGGTAGCCGCGCTCGTACTTCACTTCGGCCTTCGCGCCATGGGCCTTCGCGATGTTCTCTGCCACTTCGGCCATGCGGGCGATCACCATCTCGCGCACCTCCTCGTCGAGGGTGCGGACGGTGCCGCCGAGCTTCGCCGTCTCGGGGATGACGTTGTGGGCGGTGCCGGAATGGATCGTGGTGATCGAGAGCACGCAGGACTTCAGCGGATCGACATTGCGCCCGGTGATCATCTGCAGGCCTTGCGCGATCTGGCAGGCGACGAGCACGCTGTCCACGCCCTTGTGCGGCATGGCGGCGTGGGCGCCGAGGCCGGTGACGTCGATCTCGAACGTATCGGCCGCGGCCATCAGGGGGCCGGCACGCATGTGGAAGGTGCCGAACGCCTCGCCAGGGTGGTTGTGGATGCCGTAGACCTGGTCGATGCCGAAGGTCTCCATCATCCCGTCCTCGCACATCGCGAGACCGCCGCCGCCGCCCTCCTCCGCCGGTTGGAAGATCAGGGCGACCTTTCCTGTGAAGTTGCGGGTTTCTGCGAGGTAGCGCGCGGCACCGAGCAGCATCGTGGTGTGCCCGTCATGGCCGCAGGCGTGCATCTTGCCCTCGACCTTGGACTTGTAGGGCAGATCGCGGACCTCCTGGATGGGGAGCGCATCCATGTCCGCGCGCAGGCCGATGGTCGGCCCGTCGCCCTGCCCCTCGATGATCGCCACCACGCCGGTCTTGCCGATGCCGGTCTCGATCCGGTCGACGCCGAACGACTTCAGCTTCTCCACCACGAAGGCCGCCGTCTCGTGGCAGTCATAACCGAGCTCGGGGTTCATGTGGATGTGCTGGCGCCACTCCTTCATGTCGTCGTGGAATTCGGCGATGCGGTTGATGATCGGCATGAAGCGGCTCCCGGTTGGATGCCGTTAATGAAGGGGCTGGACGGAGTGGCGTCAAGCAACTGCGGTGTCGCGGTGGGAGAGCGGGTGGCGGCAAGCTGCATCTGTGCAAGCCCGGTCAGGCCGTTAGGCTCTCGCTGCGGGAATCACGTCGGGGGGCGCGTATGAAAATCAGCCAGGTGATCGCTGCAATGCTTCTGGCAACGGGAGCCTCGGCGGAGGAGGTTGCGCTCGACCGGGTGCTGTCCGTTCTGACCGGCCCCGAGATCGACGTGCTCGACTGGAACGGCGATGGCTATCCCGATCGCGCGCTGCTGGTACTCCGCAAGGACGAGGCCGCGGCGGACCTCGTGCTGCTCACCACCGATCCCGCGAGCGGGCGCGCTGCCGTCAGTGACCGGTTCGAGCGCTTCCTGCCGCTCGACGCGAGCCCACCCGGCATGGCGTTCGGCACGGTAAGCCTCGGCCTCAATGTCGTCAGCGACATCTCGGACGTGGATCTGATCTACCTGCCGGTGCTGGGCCGGTCCGGGCTGCAGTTCCTCGGCGTGGAATTCGCCGTGTTGCGCGAGGGCTGGACGATCAGCAATGTCAGGGTCCAGTTTCAGCCGGGCTCTCCCGTGCAGAGCTGCGACCTCGTCTTCGCGATGGGTGAAGGCCGGATCTTGACCGATGAGGGATTGCAGGAGATCGCACTGGACGCGGAGCCCAAGGTGGCCGATTGGGGCTTCGACCAACTGCCCGAACCGTGCCGTTTCACCGCCGACTGAATCCTTGCTGGAGACCCGCCATGACCAAGCCGCTCGACCGTTCCGCCTCCGACGCGCTGGTGCATGATGGGGGGGCCGGGCTGGAGCGGCTGGTGGAGATCATGGCGCGGCTCCGCGCCCCCGATGGCTGCCCCTGGGACCGCGAACAGGATTTCGCCTCGATTGCCCCCTATACGATCGAGGAGGCCTACGAAGTCGCCGATGCGATCGCGCGACAGGACATGGCCGATTTGCGTGACGAATTGGGGGATCTTCTCCTCCAGGTTGTCTATCACGCGCAGATGGCGGGCGAATCAGGCGACTTCGCGCTGGCGGACGTGATCCGGTCGATCTCCGACAAGATGGTGCGGCGCCACCCCCACGTCTTTGGCAGCGCCGCGGGGCGCACGGCCGACGAGCAGATCGTGGACTGGGAGCGGATCAAGGCGGAGGAGCGGGCGGCCAAGGGCAAGACGCGGGAGCGGGTGCTCGACGGTGTCGCGATGGGCCTGCCGGCGCTGACCCGCGCGGTCAAACTGCAGAACCGCGCGGCCCGCGTCGGCTTTGACTGGCCGCAGACCGAACAGGTGCTCGACAAGATCGTGGAGGAGAGCCGCGAGCTCGTCGAAGCGCGGGAGACGCTGCCCCACGCCAAGCAGGTCGAGGAGTTCGGCGACCTGATGTTCGTGATGGCCAACCTCGCCCGCCATCTCGGCATCGATCCCGAGGAAGCGCTGCGAGACGCCAACGCCAAATTCACCCGCCGTTTCAACGCGGTGGAGGACGCTCTTGCTACAAAGGGCAAGCGGCCCGATCAGTCGGATCTGTCGGAGATGGATGCGCTCTGGGACGCGGCCAAGGCGTCGGAGTCCGCCTCGGGCTGACCCATGCGGCTTTCGCGCAACGCGTGGTAGTCGACCTCGGTCTTCTTCACCCGGCGCCAGCGCACGGCGCGCTGCCGGCCGCGATGGGACTGGACGCGCTCGACCGCACCACCGCGGGCGCCGTCACGCCCCTGCCGGGCGGCGAAGATGAAGACGATGAGGACGAGGAAGATGGCGAGGATGAGGTAGGGCGACAGGCCCTGGGACTGTAGCGCCTCGAAGAAACCCTCGCGCTGGACGACGGCGATGAAGGTGCCGCCAGGCCCCTCGCCGGGGACGACGACATGTCGTGTGCCGATATCTGACAGACCGGCCATGAAGAACTCCTGAACACATTCAAACTGTGCTCAGTATAGCTCAAATTGTTCGCGTTTTCCGCTTACTTCTTGATTCTAGGGTTAATTGTGCGGCGCTCAGCGCTGGTCGTGCGGCATCCGCATCTGGCGGAGCGTCTTCAGGCTGGCCACGTCGCGCGGTGTAAGCACCGAGCGCTTGCGCCGCCGGACACCGGGTGTGAGCCGGGCGAGGATCGCCCCCGCGATGATCGCCGCCGAGAGGGCGAGTATGAATTCGGTTTCCGCAACGGAAAGGCCGAGCGCCTGACGGACACCGTCCAGATGCGCCAGCAGCCAGTCGCGACCCAAGTCGATGTAGTTCATGACGTTTCATCCCCACGATGTTGTCTGCGTTAAGAGTTGCACCACCTGTTGTAAAAATCAACCTTTGCGTGTGTAACGCGCCTCACCCCTCCTGTGGGGTTGTTCGGCCTGCGGGCTTTGACGCCGCGGCGCTTTCCTGTAGGGACTTGCGCGACCGAATGCCCCAGCAGGAGACTTCCATGAGCATGATCGTCGACATCACCGCCCGCGAGATCCTCGACAGCCGCGGAAACCCGACCGTCGAGGTGGAGGTGCTGCTCGACGACGGCTCAGAAGGCCGCGCCGCGGTGCCCTCGGGCGCCTCCACCGGCGCGCATGAGGCGGTGGAGCTGCGCGACGGCGATCCGGCCCGCTACAAGGGCAAAGGCGTGCAGAAGGCGGTGGAGTTCGTGAACACCGAGATCTGCCAGGAAATCCTCGGCATGGACGCGACCGAGCAGGTGATGATCGACGAGGTTCTGATCCGCCTCGATGGGACGGAGAACAAGGGCCGCCTGGGTGCCAACGCCATCCTCGGCGTGAGCCTCGCGGTGGCGAAGGCCGCGGCGGCCGCGGTCGGCCTGCCCCTCTACCGCTATGTCGGCGGCACCTCGGCGCGCGTCCTGCCGGTGCCGATGATGAACATCATCAATGGCGGCGAGCATGCGGACAACCCGATCGACATCCAGGAATTCATGATCATGCCCGTGGGCGCCTCCTCGCTCGCCGAGGCGGTGCGGATCGGGGCAGAGATCTTCCACACGCTCAAGAAGGAGCTGTCGAGCGCCGGCCACAACACGGGCATCGGCGACGAGGGCGGCTTCGCCCCGGGCCTGTCGAGCACGCGCGAGGCGCTCGACTTCATCATGACCTCGATCGAGAAGGCGGGCTACAAGGCGGGCGAGGACGTCTACCTCGCCCTCGACTGCGCCTCGACCGAGTACTACGAGAACGGCACCTACGAGATGAAGGGCGAGGGCAAGTCGCTTACCTCCGCCGAGAATGCCGACTACCTCGCCGAGCTCGTGGACGCCTACCCCATCATCTCCATCGAGGACGGCATGGCAGAGGATGACTGGGAGGGTTGGACGCTGCTCACCTCCAAGATCGGCGACCGGGTGCAGCTCGTCGGCGACGATCTTTTCGTCACCAATTCCAAGCGGTTGGCCGAGGGGATCGAGAAGGGGGCCGGCAACTCCATCCTCGTGAAGGTGAACCAGATCGGCTCCCTCACCGAGACGATCGAGGCGGTGGACATGGCGCATCGCGCGCGCATGACCTCCGTCATGTCGCACCGCTCGGGCGAGACCGAGGACGCGACCATCGCCGACCTCTCCGTCGCGCTGAACTGCGGGCAGATCAAGACGGGCTCGCTCAGCCGCTCCGACCGGCTGGCGAAGTACAACCAGCTCATCCGCATCGAGCAGGATCTGGGGACCACGGCGCGCTATGCCGGGCGGTCCATCCTGAAGGGCTGAGGCCGGATTTGCGTATTTGAAGAGAGTGATGAACGGGGTGCCGCGCCCCTCATCACTCTCGACAAATACGCCCGCCGGAGGCGGATCGCGCGTCAGCGCTTGTAGATCGTGACCATCCGGTAGTCCTTGCGCGGCCCCTCGACGCGCCACTCGGCCCGCCATTCGGACGGCAGATCGAAGAGGTAGCGCACCTCGTAGAGGTCCGGATCGCAGAAATGCGCGGCCTCCGCTCCGCTCTCCAACGGGTCGAAGCGGTGGAAGAAGCGGCCGTCGTCGAACTCCACGAGGATGTCGGCGTCGCCCGCCTCCCACCGATAGCGCCGGGTCGCGGAAAAGGGTGGCAGGCCGGCGAAGCGCAGCTCCCCTTCCTCCAGATAGTCGAGGCCCGCGGCGCGCGGCACGAAATCGCCCTGCCCCTTGAACTGCCCGGTCCACTGGGAATCGAGATCGAAGATGTCGCGCCGGATCGACCAGCGGCCCGCGAAGGGGCGCAGAAGGGCCGGCAGCTCGTCCATGGCGCTCCCCTTGTTTGCGGCGGCCCCCGCGTCTATCACCCGCGCGACACCACCGACAAGAAGGGCCCGCCGATGATCCCCCGCTACTCCCGCCCCGAGATGGTCGCCATCTGGTCGCCCGAGACGAAGTTCCGCATCTGGTACGAGATCGAGGCGCATGCCTGCGATGCACAGGCCAAGCTCGGCGTGATCCCCAAGGAGAACGCGGCCGCCGTCTGGAAGGCCCGCGACGTGGAGTTCGACATCGCGCGCATCGACGAGATCGAGCGGGAGACGAAGCACGACGTTATCGCCTTCCTCACCCACCTGGCGGAGATCGTGGGGGCGGACGAAGCGCGCTTCGTGCACCAGGGGATGACGAGCTCCGACGTGCTCGACACCACCTTCAACGTCCAGCTCGTGCGGGCGGCGGACATCCTGATCGCGGACATGGACGCGCTGCTGGAGGCGCTGAAGCGCCGCGCCTACGAGCACAAGGACACGGTGCGCATCGGCCGCTCCCACGGGATCCATGCGGAGCCGACGACGATGGGCCTCACCTTCGCACGGTTCTACGCGGAGATGGACCGCAACCGCGCGCGCCTTGTGACCGCACGGGAGGAGGTGGCGACGGGCGCGATCTCCGGCGCCGTCGGGACCTTCGCCAATATCGACCCGTTCGTGGAGGAATACGTGACGGAGAAGCTGGGGCTGGTGCCCGAGCCGATCTCCACGCAAGTCATCCCGCGCGACCGGCATGCGGCGTTCTTCGCAGCGCTCGGGGTGGTGGCGAGCTCGATCGAGAACCTCGCGACGGAAATCCGCCACATGCAGCGCACCGAGGTGCTGGAGGCGGAGGAGTTCTTCTCCAAAGGACAGAAGGGCTCGTCCGCGATGCCGCACAAGCGCAACCCGGTGCTGACGGAGAACCTGACCGGCCTCGCGCGGCTGGTGCGCATGGCGGTGATCCCGGCAATGGAGAACGTGGCGCTGTGGCACGAGCGGGACATCTCGCACAGTTCGGTGGAACGCAACATCGGGCCGGACGCCACCGTCACGCTCGACTTCGCGCTGGCGCGGCTGACGCAGGTCGTGGACAAGCTGGTGGTCTACCCCGACAACATGCTGGCCAATATGAACAAGTTCCGCGGTCTGGTGATGAGCCAGCGCGTGCTCCTGGCGCTGACCCAGGCCGGGGTGAGCCGCGAGGACGCCTACAAGCTGGTCCAGCGCAACGCGATGAAGGTGTGGGAAGAAGGCGCGGATTTCAAAGAGGAATTGCTGGGCGACGGCGACGTTCGCGCAGCACTGTCAGAGGCGGAGATCGAGGAGAAGTTCGACCTCGGCTACCACACCAAGCACGTCGACACGATCTTCGCGCGGGTGTTCGGCGACTGACCACGGCGCCACCCGGCGGTGCCGCCGGGCGGAAGCAAGCACCGAAGCACCGTCATGGTCGGGCTTGACCCGGCCATCTCCAAGATGAAGGAGATCCTCGGGTCAGGCCCGAGGATGACGGCGGAGTGGTTGGTGGATGGTCCCGGCGCTGCGGCCGGGACGGTTGCATGGGGCTCGACCGCCCCGGACCTGATCCGGGGCCTTTTGATGCGAACAGGCGATGCTGTCGCAGGGTGAAACCGATTTGGTCGATGCGCCGTATCTACAGCATGAAACCGCTCGTTCTGATCCTCGCCCTCGCTGCCGCACCCGCCGCCGCCGACGGCGCGCATGACTTCACCTTCGATGCACTGGAGGGCGGGACGCTCGATTTGTCGGACTTCGCCGGGCAGACGCTGGTGGTCGCCAACACGGCCTCCTTCTGCGCCTTTACCCCGCAATATGAAGCGCTTCAGGCCCTGCATGAGAGCGATCCAAACGTCACCGTCATCGGCCTTCCGACCGACGATTTCGGGGGGCAGGAGTACGACAGCGCCGACGAGGTCGCGGAATTCTGCGATGTCAACTTCGGCATCACCTTCCCGATGTCGGATATCGTGACCACGCGCGGGCCGCAGGCGCATCCGTTCTTTGCCTGGGCGCGCGCGGAAGGCGGCGCGCGGGCCTTGCCCCGTTGGAATTTCCACAAGTGGGTGATCACGCCCGAGGGCGATCTGGCGGCCGCGCTGCCCTCCTCCGCCGTGCCCGACGGGCCACAGATGCAGGCGGCCATCGCGGCAGCGCGTTAGGTCTTCTAGAGGATTCGAGCTATATTGCACCGCAGCATAAGGAGTGCTGCGATGATGTTACCCAACGACTTTTCGAGCCTGGTGCGGATCTCGCTCGCCTGGCAGCGCATGAACGCCGCCGCCGCGCAGACTATCGTGAGCCGGATGGGGCTATTGGCGCGGGGCACGTTGAGCCCGGCGGAAGCCATGTCGATGTGGGTGGAAAAACCCGTGGCCTTCACCCGCGGCTGGCAGGGCGCCGCCATGGCCTTCGCCCACGGGCGCGGCGTCTCCGCGATAATCGAGGCGGGGCTGGCGCCGGTCGCGGCCCGCGCGGGATCGAATGCACGACGGCTGAACCGGCCGCGGCGGCGCTGAGCGCCGAGAGGCGCGGGATTGAGAGCGGTCCCGGCGCGTTGGCCGGGACGGTGGCAAGAGGGCGTCATGGTCGGGCTTGACCCGGCCATCTCCGGAAACAGCGAGATGCTCGGGTCGAGCCCGAGGATGACACTACGCATCAGGCGTCGGCGACAGGCCCCGTGAGGGTCGAGATGCCGCGCTCGATGCTCGCCGACGGCCAGTCGGTGACCTGGTCGACCCGGGTTACCGTGATCTCCGGATCGCCGGTCTCGGGCGGGAAGAGCTTCAGCGAGCCCGTCACGTAGGCGTAGGAGCGGGCGGGCCGCATCTCGCTTTCCGAAACGTAGCGGGTGAGCAGCAGGTTCATCACCTCCTGCCCCTCGCCCATGTTCGCCTCCGGCACGAAGACGGAGAAGGGCTGTGCCCGGCTGCCGGTGCGGAAGATGATGTGATCGCCGTCATTGGTCGGGCTGAAATCGCGCAGCTCCATGAAGACCGTGGTCTCGCCGCCCGCCTTCGCGATCTCCACCAGCTTGGCGTGGTCGAGGCGGGAGTTGAAGAGGTTCGCCTCCGGCATCCGCCGCTTGATCTCGCGATAACCCTCGATGATGCGCGCACGCAGGTCCCACCAGACGGTCAGGGCGGCGTAGTTGCGCATTTCGGAGCCGTTGTTGGCGATCTGGTCCCAGATGCCAAGCTTGCCCGACTGCGCCGCCCGCTCGGCCGCGACATAGGCGGCGTGCCGGCCCGCGAAATGGGCATAGCCGTATTTCTGGAAGTAGGGGCTGAAGCCCTCGCGGATCATGACCTCCTGAAAATCGGTGCCGTCGGCGAGCTCCACGTAGCAGAGCAGCCGCCCGAAATTGCCGCGGTAGCGTTGCAGGGCGGTCTCCAGCGGATCGTTGCCCGGCAGGATGAGGCGGATGGTGTCGCCGGGCTCCATCAGCTCCTTCGCCCGCTCCGAGGCGCGCCGGCCGAGCTCCGTCACCGGTTTCGTCCCGGCGGAGACCTCCTCGGTGTCGAGGGAGAGGATGCGCACGCTCTCTCCCCGCTCCGCCCCGGGGAGGAAGACGCGCACCGTGTCGCCGTCCACCACCCGCTCGACCTGAACTTCAAGCGTCGTGCCCGTCATCGCAACTTCTCCTCCACCTGGGACGAAGGAAGCGTGCGGGCGCGGCATGACAGGGCGATGACGGATCCGTCAACGCCCTGTCAGTTCTGCGTTAATTCGGTTTGGGACCGCGGCTCAGCCGTCGGCGACGATCTGCGCCTTCGCTTCGGTCATCGCGGCATCCATGCGGCTGCGCAGGTCGATGTCGGAGACGCGCTCGCCCAGATCCGCCTTGAGCTTGTCGAAGACGTCCTGGTCGCCGGGATGGGCGAGATCGGCCTGGATCAGGTCCTTGACGTAGCCCGCCGCGCGGTCCGGCTCGTAGTCCATCAGCCCCGCGGCCCACAGCGCGAGGATCTTGTTCCGGCGCATCGCGGCCTTGAACTGCATCTCCTCGTCATGGGCGAATTTCGCCTCGAAGGCCCGCTCGCGATCGTCGAAAGTGGTCATGAAGTGTCCTCCCGTCTGTCCACTGGTCGGCGTGATATGGATCACATGAGGGTATCACCTTGATCCAGCGCAAGGGTCCCGAATCCTTGCCCCTCCTCCCGTCAAGCGATAAGAGCGCGCCATCGGGCCGCCTCGCCGCGGCCCCGCACGGTATTTCGGAGACATTCATGGCGCGCCGCAGGATGGTGTACGAGGGCAAGGCGAAGATCCTTTACGAAGGCCCCGAACCCGGCACCCTGATCCAGTTCTTCAAGGACGACACCACCGCCGGCAACGGCGAGAAGCACGAGATGATCGACGGCAAGGGTGTGCTCAACAACCGCCTGAGCGAGCATTTCATGTCCGGTCTGAACGCGATCGGCGTGCCCACGCACTTCATCAAGCGGCTCAACATGCGTGAGCAGCTCGTGCGCGCGGTGGAGATCATCCCGCTCGAGGTGGTGGTCAGGAACGTCGCCGCCGGCTCCATGTCCAAGCGGCTCGGCATCGAGGAGGGCTCGCCCCTGCCCCGGCCGATCGTGGAGTTCTACTACAAGAACGACGATCTGGGCGATCCGCTGGTCACCGAGGAGCACATCATCGCCTTCGGCTGGGCCACGCAACAGGACCTCGACGACATGGTGGCGCTGGCGCTGCGCGTGAACGACTTCATGTCGGGCATGATGATGGGCGTCGGCATCAAGCTCGTCGACTTCAAGATCGAGATCGGCCGGGTCTACGAGGGCGATTTCCAGCGCCTGATCGTGGCCGACGAGATCAGCCCGGATTCCTGCCGTCTGTGGGACCTGAAGACGGGCGAGAAGCTCGACAAGGACGTGTTCCGCCGCGACCTCGGCTCCGTCTCCGACGCCTATACCGAGGTGGCCAAGCGGCTGGGCGTGATGCCCCGCCAGAACGGCTCGACCACCGGGCCGAAGCTCGTCCACTGATGCAGAAGCTTCTCGCGTTTCTCGCCCATCCCGCGCTTGCCATCGTGGTGGGCGGCTACCTGATGGGGGTGAGCTTCGCGTGGACGTTCTTCGGCATCTCGGCGGGTCCGGTGGTGCATGCATCGCTCCTCTGGATCGGGGGCGGCATCGTGATCGTCACCGTGAAGAAACTCATGGAAGGCTCTGGAAAGACATGAAGGTTCGCGTCGACGTCACCCTGAAACCCGGTGTTCTCGATCCGCAGGGCGAGGCGGTGCGCCACGCGCTCGGCGCCCTCGGCTTCGACGGGGTGGAGGGCGTGCGCCAGGGCAAGGTCATCGAGCTGGAGCTCGCCACCGACGACGCCGCGCTGGCCGAGGAGCAGGCACGGCAGATGGCCGACAAGCTGCTCGCCAACACGGTGATCGAGAACTTCTCCGTCACGGTTCTCTGACCCGATGCGCGCCGCCGTCCTGACCGCGTGGCGCCGGCTGGAGCTGCGGGACGTCCCGCGCCCGGCCTGCCCGGCGGACGGCGTGGTGCTCGACGTGCTGGCCTGCGGCGTGTGCCGCTCGGACTGGCACGGCTGGGTCGGCGCGGACCCCGACATCGCCCTGCCACACATTCCGGGTCACGAGTTCTGCGGGACCGTCGCGGAGGTCGGAGCGGAGGTGCGCGACTGGCAGGTTGGCGACCGGGTGATCGCGCCCTTCATCCTCGCTTGCGGGCGCTGCGACGACTGCAAGGCGGGGCACCAGACGACCTGTGCGACGCAGGCCGTACCCGGCTTTACCATCCCCGGCGCCTTTGCCGAGGCGGTGGCGGTGCCGCGCGCAGACGCCAACCTCGCCCGCCTGCCGGACGGGATGGACCCGGCGCTGGCCGCCGCGTTGGGCTGCCGGGTGACGACGGTCTGGCACGCGCTGACAGACCGGGCGGCGCTCGCGCCGGGCGAATGGCTGGCGGTGCATGGCATCGGCGGCGTCGGCCTCGCCGCGGTGCTGCTGGGCCGGGCCATGGGCGCGCGGGTGCTGGCGGTGGACGTGGTGCCGGCGAAACTGGCGCAGGCCGAGGCGCTGGGCGCGGTTCCGGTGGCCGCCGAGGGCGCCGCGGATGTGATCCGCGACATCACTGGTGGCGGCGCCCATGTCAGCGTCGAGGCGCTGGGGATCCCGGCCACCACCGAAGCCTCCATCCGCTGCCTGCGCAAACGCGGCCGCCACGTGCAGATCGGCATGCCCGCGGGCGACCATATCCACATGGAACTGCCGATGGACAGCGTCTATTCGGGCCAGCTCGCCCTCTACGGCACGCGCGGGATGCCCGCCTGGAAGTACCCGTCGCTCTTCGCCCTGATCGCGGGCGGCCTCGACCTCTCGCCCCTGATCGCCCGCCGCGTGGCGCTATCGGACGCGCAGGAAGAGCTCGCCGCCTTCGACGCCCCTGCCCCGCCGGGCATCGCCGTCATCACCGATTTCACAGCCTGAGGAGGCCCCCATGAAAGCCGCCGTCATCACCTTCCCCGGCTCCAACTGCGACCGCGACATGGCCGTGGCGCTGGAACGCGCAACGGGCCGCACGCCGGCGGAGGTCTGGCACAAGGACACCGAGTTGCCGGGCGGGCTGGACCTGGTGGCGGTGCCCGGCGGCTTCTCCTTCGGCGACTACCTGCGCTGTGGCGCGATCGCGGCGCGCGCGCCGATCATGAATGCGGTCGTGGACTTCGCCCTGCGCGGCGGCCACGTGCTGGGCGTCTGCAACGGCTTCCAGATCCTGATCGAGGCGGGGCTGCTGCCGGGAGCGCTGATGCGGAACGCCGGGTTGAAATATGTCTGCCGTGCGCAGAGCTTGCGGATCGCCACGCATGACAGCGTCTGGACGCGGGGCCTGGGCGAGAGCGCCACCTACTACATCGCGCATCACGACGGGAACTACGTCGCGGATGAGGAGACACTGGCGCGGCTGACGGCCGAGGACCGGGTGGCGTTCACCTACGAGGGCAATCCCAACGGCTCGATGCACGACATCGCGGGCGTGCTGAGCGAGAACCGCCGCGTGCTCGGCATGATGCCTCATCCCGAACGGCTCAACGACGCAGCACTCGGCGGCACGGACGGCACGCGTTTCTTCGAGGGACTGGCAGGCGCGCTGGTCACCGCATGATCATCCGGGAGGCGGTGGCGGCGGACCTGCCAGCCATCCTGGCGTTACTGGCGGAGGATCGCCGTGGCGCTGTGGAGGACAGCGACCCTGCCGACCCTCAGGTGCTGACCGCGTTCACCACCATCACCGAAGATCCGCGCGAGCGCCTGCTCGTCGTCGAGGAGGACGGCCGCATCGTCGGCACCGCCCAACTCAGCCTGCTGCCCGGCCTGTCCAATGGTGGCCGTCCGCGCGCCCAGATCGAGGCGGTGCGCATCGCCTCCGACCGCCGCGGCGCGGGCCTCGGCGCCGCGCTGATCGCCTTCTGCATCGCCGAGGCGCGGCGGCACGGCTGCTGGGTCGTGCAGCTCACCAGCAACGCCACCCGCACCGACGCGCGCCGCTTCTACGAGCGGCAGGGGTTTTCCGCGAGCCACACCGGCTTCAAGCTGGTCCTCGACTGAGCGCCCGCCGAACCGTCCGGCCATGCGTACTTGCCGGAAAGATGAAAGCACGGCCTGCCCGCTCGGCTCGAACCCTGACGGCCAGATGGCCCGCGGGCAGCAGGCGGAGGGACAGGCCGCCTTCACCTTTCACGGCCATCGGCTCGCCAGCCTGTACCGCACCCCCTGCCTAGCGCGGCAAGTCTTTCATCTTTCCTAAAATACGCCCTGCGCTGCGCCCTCAGGCGGCGCGTCGCTCGACATGGGCGAGCGCGGCCTCCAACAGCTCCGGCCCCGCGCCTGGCAGATGCGCACCCTCGCTGAGCGTGCGCCGCCATTGCCGCGCGCCGGGCCGTCCGGCGAAGGCGCCAAGCATGTGGCGGGTGATCTGGTTGAGGCGGGTGCCCTGCCCAAGCTCCGCCTCGATATGGGGCAGCATCGCGCGCACCGCGTCCTCAGCCGCCACGGGTCCCGTGTTCTCGCCGAAGATCCGGCGGTCGGCATCGGCGAGGATGGCGGCGGGATCGTGGTAGGCCGCGCGCCCGACCATCACACCATCGAGGCCCGCCTCCAGATATGTCTCGACATCGTCGAGCGTCATGATCCCGCCATTGATCGAGATGTGGAGCGCGGGGAACAGCCCTTTCATCTCCAGCACCAGCGGGTGGTCGAGCGGCGGGATGTCCCGGTTCTCCTTGGGGCTGAGGCCCTGCAGCCAGGCCTTGCGGGCGTGGATCGTGATGCGGGAGACCCCGGCGGCGGAGATGCGGGCGAGGAATTCGGGCAGCACCTCGCGCGGCTCCTGCTCGTCAACGCCGATGCGGCATTTGACGGTGATCTCGGCATCGCTGGCGGCGATCATCGCTGAGACACACTCGGCGACGAGGCCCGGATCGCGCATCAAGCAGGCGCCGAAGGCCCCCGATTGCACCCGGTCCGACGGGCAGCCGCAATTGAGGTTGATCTCCGGATAGTCGAAGGGAGCAGCGATCCGGCAGGCCTCGGCCAGAACATCGGGCTCGGACCCGCCGAGCTGCAGCGCGACGAGGCCCTCGGCAGACGATTTGCCGATCAGCCGCTCGGGATCGCCATGCACCAGCGCGCGGGCCGTCACCATCTCGGTATAAAGCAGCGCATGGGCCGAGAACTGCCGGTGGAAAAGCCGGCAGTGGCGGTCCGTCCAGTCCATCATCGGGGCGACGGAGAGCTCAGCGTTCTGATCTAGATTCATTTTCTTTGTATCTTCAAACTGTTGATGGCGACAGCTGCTACACTGTAATACGCTACAGCATCTCCGACTTTGTCCCTCTACGACTCGTTGCACACATAGCGCACACGGAGTTGGCCTTCACCACCAAGCTTCCTTCCGGTGCCTACCGGGTCCGGATCGGACGAAAGGGCTGATACGCAAAAGAGACGCTCTCCCGCTACGAAGACGCCCACTGTCGTGCTCGCCAGATGGAGACCTGGGTCAACGGAGGATGGCGCCGAACTAGTCGTCCGTCGGCCACCTCAAGACCTTTGGCGACCTCATCGACCTGCACGTAGCCGATATGTGCGAGGTAGAGAAACCACGCACGCGCAGCAAGGCCGCGACGCTTGCCCTTCTGCATCGCGATCTGGGTACGCGTCGCTGTAGTTGTTCGTCTCCATGCTCGCTTTCTCGGCTCAAAGTAAGGGGACAAGGCATCTACAAATCCGGGGACACCTCTTAACGGTCATCCTGCCACCGATGCTCTCCAGCGCGACGCCGCCTCGGTTCGGTTCTGGACGCCGAGCCGCTTCAGGATTGCGGACATGTGCAGCTTCACCGTGCCTTCGGAGATGCCCATATCTGCGGCGATCTCCCGGTTGGTCGAGCCGCTCGACACCTGCGCGAGGATTTCCCTCTGCCGTCGGGTGAGGATCGCGTCGAAACGCGCTGGCTGCGCCGCCGGAGCCGCTCCGCCCTCGCCCTTGACGTCCACCAGATCACGGGCGGCCGACAACGTGCGCTCGAAATCGTTGAAAACCGACTGCACCGCGCGGCAGGCCGGATCGTCCGGGTTCAACTGGCCAATGGCGCGGCGCAGTTGCGACAGCCCGTCGAGAACATCCTGTGCGGCGATGTAGGAGAACCGGCCCTCCGAGGTTTCGTTCTGCCGCACCTGCTCCAGCGTCCGTTCCAGCGCCTGGCGGGCCTCCTGCCGGTCCGTCACGTCCAGGGCGACCCCGTCCCAGATCACGGAGCCGTCGCCAAGGCGCCGGGGGCTGCCGATGGAGCGCACCCAGCGGTACCCTCCATCGCTGTGTGCAACCCGAACCTCCTTGTCGAGCCGGCTCAGCGACGCCGCCGACGCCTCAAGCGCCGCGATGAACCCGGCGCGATCGTCGGGATGGACCCAGCGGTGATCCACGCTGTCGAGCTGCATCAGGACGTCGGGATCCAGCCCGAACGCCGCCTTCACGCCTGCGCTGACATAGTTGTAGCGGTACTTCCCGTCCGGCGTCCGGAGCCGTTGCATGGTGTGGCCGACGAAAGCTCCACCAAGCAGATCCGCGACGTCCTGAGGGCCATTCTCGATGTCGTTCATATATCTATAGTTATATAAGCGGCACCTCTCTCACAACAGATATATGACTTAAGTATGGATTTATCGCTCGCGATCCGCCATCGTCGGCAGAACTCGCCCGAATGGGCGGTTGCGTTTGGGAGGGCGCAGCCATGCAGAAGATCATTATCGAAGCGCGTGTGAACGAGCTTGCGACCCGGGTCGGCAATCCTCACGTCCCGTTCCTGCCGTCCGAAATCATCGCGGATGCGAAGGCGTGCCGCGAGGCCGGCGCGTCGATCGTGCACTTCCATGGGAGGACGGCCGACGGCGCGCCGTCCCACGATCCGAACTTCTACCTGGAAACCAATGCGGGCATTCGCGCGCAGTCCGATATCCTGATCCACCCCACCCTCGGCTACGTCGCCAACGACACGGACGCCAGGGGGCGGTTTGCGGCGATAGAGGAGATGATGAAGTCGGCCGATACGGCGCCGGATTTCGCGCCGATGGATACCGGCAGTGTCAACGTCGATTGGTGGAATCCCGACGAGGGGAAGTACGACACCACCGAGCTCATCTACAAGAACTCCACCGCGACGCTGATGTATTTTGCCGAGCGCATCCGGCACCACAACCTGACGCCGTACCTGGTCAGCTGGAACGTCAGCTTCACCCGGCAGATCGAGCAGTTTCTGAAGATGGGCGTGCTGGAGGCCCCGGCATATGTCTGCTTCTGCATGACCGACGAGATCATCTTCGCCGGGCATCCGGGGACGGAAGCGGGGCTCGACGCGCATACCGCCTTCATTCCCTCGGGGTTCGAAACCGTCTGGACCGTCGTGAACTACAAGGGCGACCTGTTCCGCCTGACCGAGAAGATCATCCGCGAGGGCGGGCACATTTCAATCGGTCTGGGCGACTACGCCTACATGGACGGATCCCGTCACCTGACGAATGCCGAGGTCGTTGCAAAGGTCGCCGAACAGGCCCGCAGCCTCGGGCGAGAGCCGGCCAGCGTCGCCGACACCCGGGAAATTCTCAAGATGAAGACCCTTCGCATCGCGGCGTGAGATCGCGGGCGTTTCGAAAAGCTCAGGGAGGATAACGAAATGAAAACGAAAGCTTTGCCCTTGATCGGCGCGCTGGCCGTGCTGTCCGCAGGTACCGCATCGGCCGAGGAAATCCGGATGCAGACATTCCTTGGCGCCACGGCGGCCACCACCGTCGCCTTCGAGGAGATGGCCGCCAACCTGGCCGAGGCCACCGACGGGGCGGTTCAGATAACCGTCCTGCCGGGCGGCGCGGTCGTCGGCGCGACGGAGACCATTGAGGCGATTCAAAATGGCATCCTCGAAGGGCAGTACACCGCCCCCACCTACTTCGCGGGCAGCGACCCGGCCATGGGCATCCTGGGCGATACGATCGGGGCCTATCCCGATAGCGAGACCCGAAACCGCTGGTTCACCGAAGGTGGCGGACTGGAGCTCGCCCGCGCGCTCTATGCGCAATACGACCTGATGTTCATCTGCCCGGTCTACTGGCCGTCCGAGCAGATCCCCTCCACGGTGCCGATCGAGACCGTTGCCGATTTCGAGGGGCTGTCGATGCGCGCGCCCGGCGGCCTCGCGTCGGACCTTCTCAGCCGTGCGGGCGCGTCGCTCGTCACCATGGGCGTCGGCGAAAGCGTGTCGGCGATGGAGACCGGTGTGCTCGACGCGACGGATCTGGCGAACGTGGCGCTCAACGTCGCGCTCGGGATGCACAATCAGGCCCGGTATTCGGTTCTGGCCCGGCATTCCATGGCCGTGACCGAGATGAGCGTCTCCATGGACACCTGGAACGCCCTCTCGCCCGAAAGCCAAGCCGCGTTCGAGGCCGAGTGCAACGCCATGTCCGAGCGGCTGTCCGTCGAACTGCCCGAAGCCGATGCCGAAGCACAGGCCCAGGCGACAGACGAGCTGGGCGTGACCTTCATCGAGTTCGGCGAAGACGAGGCCGCCACATTCCGCGCGCTCACCGACGAAGTCTGGACCGAGTGGGGCAGCCGGAGCCCGAACGCGCAGGCGCTTGTCGACAGCCACCGCGCGTTCCTCGTCGAGCTTGGCCTGAACTGAGGCGATCGGGGAGGGGCTTGGCCCCTTCCCGGCTTCGAAAGCAGAGGCGGCCCGCATGCGATTTCTCGACACATTCGCGCTGTGGCTCGGACGGATCACGGCATGGTTCTTCGGCGCGATCATCCTGGTGATGGTGTTCGAGGTCGTGGCCCGCTACGGCTTCGGCGCGCCGACGGCCTGGGCGCATGAGATCTCGGTCCTGCTGGCAGGCGCTGCCTTCATCTTCGGTGGCGCCTTCTGTATGGCCGAGGGCACCCACATGCGGATCAGCTTCCTCGTCGAGAAGCATCCCCGGCTCGAACGGCTGTCCCACTGGCTGAGCCTCGTTGCGGGGGCGATCTATCTGTCGGGCCTCGCCTATGCCTCCTGGCGCATGGCGGAGCGCGCGATCTGGCGCTTTGCCCTAGACGGGTCGTGGATACCCGAACGGACCGGATCCACCTTCAACTCGCCCCTGCCCTCCTACCTCAAGGCGATGCTCTTTCTGGGCGCGCTGCTCTTCCTTCTGGTCCTGCTGCGGCGCGTGCTGCCCGGGAAGGCGTCCTGAGCGATGGATATCGGCACGCTCACGTTCCTGATCATCGCCGCGATGGCGACGCTCCTGATCATGGGCGTACCGCTCGCGTTCGTGTCGGGGTCCATCGCGGTCGTACTCGCGGTCACGCAGTTCGGAGCGAATTCCCTCTTCATCGTCGCGAGCCGCACCGTTGACTTCATAGACAGCTTCGCGCTCATCGCGGTGCCCATGTTCGTCATCATGGCCAGCTTCATGGAGAAGTCGGGCGTCGCGAGGGACCTTTACCGGGCCTTTCACGTCTGGGCCGGCAACCTGCGGGGCGGCATCGGCGTCGTCACGATCTTCGTGGCCGTCATCCTCGGCGCCACGACCGGCATCATCGGGGGTGAGATCGTGCTGCTGGGCCTGATCGCCCTGCCCCAGATGCTGCGCCTGGGCTACGACAAGAGGCTCGCCATCGGGATCATCACGGCGGGCGGATCGCTCGGCACGATGATCCCGCCCTCCATCATCCTGATCTTCTACGGCCTGACGGCGGAGGTGAACATTTCGCACCTCTTTCTCGCGACGCTGTTGCCCGGCCTGATGCTGGCGAGCTTCTACGCCACCTACGTGCTGGTCCGTTGCGGGCTGAACCCCGCGATGGGCCCGGCGCTCGACCCCGAGGAGGCGGGCATGCCGCTGGGCGAGAAGCTGCGTCTCTTCAAGGGCGTCGCCCTGCCGGTCGCGGTCGCGGGCGGGGTGCTGGTGTCGATCTATGCGGGCCTCGCCTCGATCACCGAGAGTGCGGCACTGGGCGCGTTCGGTGCCGCGGTCGCCGCGTGGGTCCGGGGCACGCTGAGCTATGCGATGGTCCGGGACGTGATGGTCCAGGCGCTGCGGACCTGCGGCATGGTGTTCTGGCTGGTCTTCGGAACCAACGCGCTGATCGGCGTCTACAACCTGATGGGCGGGATCGACTTCGCCTCGACCATGCTGGCGGGCGTATCCGACAACCCGTCGGTCATCCTCGCGGCCATGGTCGGCGTGTTCATCCTCCTGGGGTTCTTCATCGACTGGATCGGCATCCTGTTCCTGACCATGCCGATCTTCCTGCCGGTCCTGACGGAGCTTGGATACGATCCGGTCTGGTTCGGCATCGTCTTCAACCTCTCGATGCAGATCGCCTACCTCACGCCGCCGTTCGGCCCTGCCTGCTTCTACCTCAAGGGAGCGGCGCCCGAGGGGGTGACGCTGCAAGACATCTTCAGCGCGCAGTGGCCCTTCATCGGGTTACAGATCCTCGCACTGCTGATCGTGATCCTCTGGCCCGATCTGTCCCTCTGGCTTCCACGACTGGTCTACGGGTGATCCATGGCTGACCCATCCATCCTGAATGCCCTCGCGAACGGCACGCCGAGCAATACGCTTGGAACACAGGAGCGGGTGGACGCCCTGCGCATGATGCTGCGGATCCGCCGGTTCGAAACCCGGGCGAAGGAGCTGTTCCTGAAGGGCGTCATCAAGGGCACGGCCCATTCGAGCGTCGGGCAGGAGGCGATTGCGGTCGGGGCCTGCGCGGTGCTCGAACCGCGGGACTTCATCCTGACCCATCATCGCGGCCACGGGCATACGATCGCCAAGGGGGCCGACCTCGGCCGGATGTTTGCCGAGCTGATGGGCCGTGAGGCGGGCTACTGTGCCGGGCTCGGCGGCTCCATGCATATCGCCGATTTCGACAACGGCATTCTGGGGGCCAACGGCATCATCGGCGCGGGCATGGGGCTCGGCACCGGCGCGGCCCTGGCCGAACAGCTCAATGGCACGGGCGCCATCGGCATCAGCTTCTTCGGCGATGGCGCCGCGAACGAGGGCATCTTTCATGAGGCGATGAACCTCGCCGCGATCTGGAGGCTGCCCCTGATTTTCTTTTGCGAAAACAACCAGTACGGGCTGTCGACGCCGACCGATGCGGTCACCGCCGGCCCCTCGATTGCCGCACGGGCCGATGCCTACGGAACGCCGAGCGAGCGGATAGACGGCAACGACCTCAGCGCCGTCCATGCCGCCGTATCGCGCGCTGCGTTGCGGGCGCGGGCCGGCAAGGGTCCGACCCTGATCGAGGCGCTGACCTACCGCTGGGACGATCATTCGATGCGCGCCAACCTGCCCGCCTACCGCTCCGAAGCGGAGGAGGACGCATGGCGGGCGAAAGATCCGATCACGCGTCTGAAGGACGACATCACGAGGCGGTCGGAGATCGACGAGGGCGCCTACGAAACACTGGTCGCGGACGCCGAGACGGAGGTCGAAGCCGCGATCGAATGGGCCGAGGCTCAGGCACAACCGTCGATGGCGGGTGCGATGGAACTGGTCGTCCCGCCTCGTCACGCCCTGCCCGCCGCTCCGCCGCCGGGCGAGCGGTCGCTGACCTACGCTCAGGCCATTACCGAGGCCTTCGCGCTCGAAATGGAGCACGATGACGACGTGATCGTGCTGGGCGAGGATGTGGGCCGCATCGGCGGGATCTTCGGCCTGACCCGCGGACTTCACGACCGGTTCGGCGCGGCGCGCGTGCGCGACATGCCGATCTCCGAAGGGGCCATTGCGACCTGCGGCGTCGGAGCGGCGATGCGCGGGAAGCGCGTGATCGTCGAGGCGCAACTCTGGGATTTCGTCACTCTGATGATGGACGCCATCGTCAACCAGGCCGCGAAGGCGCGCTTCATGCTGGGCGGCAAGGCAAGGGTTCCAGTGGTGTTTCGCGGTCCGCAGGGGGCGGGGATCCGGCTGGCGGCCCAGCACTGCCAATCGCTCGAGATGTTCTTTGCCAACATCCCCGGGCTAGAGGTCTACGCGCCCGCCTCCGCCTACGACGCCAAGGGACTGATGGCGGCGGCGATCCGGCACGACGGCCCGGTGGTCTTTCTCGAACACAAGCTGCTCTATCTCGGCCAGGCGCAACCCGTGCCTGAGGACAGGTATGCGATCGAACCCGGACGTGCGCGGATCGTGCGGGAGGGCAGCGACTGCACCGTGATCGCGACGCTCGCCATGGTCGAGCGGGCCGTGCAGGCGGCCGAAAGGCTGGCGGGGGCCGGCATCAGCGTGGAGGTCATCGACCCCCGCACCATCAAGCCGCTCGATATCGACACCATCGCCGCCAGCGTTCGCAAGACCAATCGCGCCGTCGTGGTTCACGAAGCCCCCCTCTTCGGCGGCTTCGGCGGCGAGATCGCCTCGGCCATCACGGAGGCGGCTTTCGACTGGCTCGACGCGCCCGTGGCCCGCATCGGCGCGCCGGAAATGCCGGTGCCCTACAATGACGCGCTCGAACGCCAGTACATGCCCGACGCCCGTCGCATCGCGGACGCCGTGAAATCCGTCTGCTACAGGAGTTGAACCGTGCCCAAGCGCAAGATCATCATCCCGGCGGGGATGGAGAACATCTACGAGACCTATCACTACGCCCCCGGCATTCTGGTGGGCGACACGCTCTACTGTTCGGGACAGGTGGGCCGGGACGAAAACCTCAACGTGGTCCGCGGCGCCGAGGCACAGTTCACGCAAGCCTTCGAGAACGCCGGGAAGGTGCTGAGCGCGGCCGGGGCAACCTTCGACGATGTCGTGGAGCTCGAAAGCTGGTTCGCAGGCTCGATGGACGAGCTGAAGACCTTCACGGCGGTGAAGGACCGCTACTTCACCAACAACTACCCGACATGGACGGGTTTCTCCGTCAGCGGGTTTTCGATGCCCGGTCTCCTGGTGGAGATCAGATGCAGGGCCATCCTCGGCCTGTCGAACGCATGACACGCGATCTGAGCGCCCTTCTGACATCCGAGGGTCCCGTCCTCGGTACGTGGTCGCAGATCGCCGCGCCCGAGATGGTGGACCTGATCGGGCTCAACGGCTTCCGGTTCACGATCATCGACTGCGAACATGGCGTCTTCGGGATAGAAACCGCCGAGAACCTCGCGCGCGCGGCGGATGCCAACGACATCGCCTGCGCCGTGCGCGTGCCGCGCAACGATCCGGTGCTGATCATGAAGGCCCTCGATGCGGGCATCCGCCATGTTGTCATCCCGAACCTGGAGTCCGCGGCGGATGCTGCGCGCGCCGTTGCCGCGACGCGCTTCGCCCCGCACGGCCTGCGGGGCGCCTGCCCCTGCTGCCGGTCGGGCGGGCACTTCATCCGCAACTGGGACGACTACGTCACCGCCGAAGAGGCGCGGGTCGGGATCATCGGTCTCGTCGAAACCGTGGAGGGAAACCGGGCGATCCGGGAGATCTGTGAGACGCAGGGGCTGCGCGCCCTCATGTTCGGCCCCTTCGATCTGTCCGTATCCATGGGTCTGAACGGCAACTGGCGCCACAATGACGTGCGCGCGGCGGTCACAGACATGGTTGCCTGCGCGACCGAGGCGGAAATTCCCGTGATGATGCCGGTGTTTTCGCCCGACCCCTCCGAGTGCGGGGAGCTCATGGCGTTCTGGCGCGAGAAGGGCGTGGACTGCTTCGTCATCGGATCGGACAAGATCCTGATCGCGTCGGCCTTTGCGGAGTGGACGACTGGGCTGGCCCAGACCTGACGAGTTGCAGGCGGAGGCCGTCCGCCTCGCCAAGTCGTCCCGGCGGCGCTAGCCTTGGCGAATGGGAAGCTGGACCGTTCAGCCCGATACGCATGTGACCGCCCTTCGACGCTGGCAGTCGGGTCTGGCGCGTGCCTTCGTCCGGCTCGATGCGGAGGCGGTCGGCAGCCGCGATCTGTTCGGGGGGCGGATCGACCAGGTCCGTGCCGGACGGTTGCGGGTGAGCCGCGTCGCCGCTGACGCGCACCGCGTGATCCGCAGGCGGGAGCACGTCGCGCAGGCGTCCCGCGATGTCGTCTTCGTCAACCTCCAGATCGCGGGCCGCGGCGGCATCACCCTCGGCAACACGACGTGGGACGCCGCCCCCATGGATATCTCGGTCGTTCCAACCGGGGAGCCCTACGCGATCCAGCATGGCTCGGCCTTCGAGCTCATTTCGATCGCGCTGCCGGCCGAGACCCTGCCCGAGAGCTTCGCTCCGGGGCGGCTTGCCCTGTCCGCCCACGCCGCCGGGCGGGAGCTTGCAGGGATGATCGCATCGCTCGCGCGCGTGGCTCGGACGCTGCCCGATGATGGCAAGGCGCTCGAGGCGCAGTTCCTCGGCGCCTTGCAGCTTGTCGCCGCGGTGAACGCGCATCGTGCTCACGAGGATCACACGACGCTCCGCGCGGCGGTGAAGGCTCATATCGCGCGGCGGCACGGTGATCCGTCGCTGTCTGCCGCACCCATCGCCGCCGCGTTCGGTCTGGGCGAGCGTCAGCTTCACGCACTGTTCGCGGGCACAGGCCGCAGCGTGGGCGAGCGCATCGAAGCGGCCCGGATGGAGACCGCGCGCGGGCTGCTGGAGGATACCGATCTGCCGGTCTCGACCGTGGCCGCCCGCTCCGGCTTCCGCGATCCGGCCTATTTCGCCCGGGTCTTCCGACGCGCGCACGGCATGAGCCCACGCGACTGGCGCGCCGCGCAATCGTCCTGATCTCTGGCACATCTGTCCTGATCGCCCGTGTCAGCCTGCTGCGAAGCATCAGCGGGGAGCAGACCATGACCGGACTGAACACCAGACTGACGGAGCGCTATGGCGTACGGCATCCCTTCACGCAGGCCGGCATGGCCTTCGCCGGTGAGAAACCCGACCTCGCGCTTGCGGTGGGCCGCGGCGGCGGGATCGGCGCGATCGGCGTGGGCTTCACGCCACCAGCCGTGCTGCGGGAGCACATCGCCCGCCTGCGTGACGCAGACGCGCCCTACAACATCAACTTCATCACCTGCTTCGGAAATGAGGAGCAGGTGCGCGCCACCGCCGAAGAGCGCGTGCCGATCGTCTCCTTCCACTGGGGCCTGCCGCCGGACGATCAGGTCAAGCGGCTGAAGGACTCCGGCGCCGACATCTGGGTGCAGGTCGGAACGATCGAGGACGGCGAAAGGGCCGTCGCGCTGGGCGCGGACGTGATCGTGGCGCAGGGGTGGGAGGCCGGCGGCCACAACTACGGCGGCATGGGATCGATGGCGCTCATCCCAGCGATGGTCGACGCGGTGGGCGACCGGGCGATGGTCCTCGGATCGGGTGGCATCACGGATGGCCGGGGCGTGGCTGCGGCCCTGGCCCTGGGCGCGGACGGCGTCTGGGTGGGCACCCGCCTCGTCGCGGCGAAGGAGGCATGGGTTCATCCGGAGCATCACCGGCGCCTTGTTGCGGCGACCGGCAGCGATACGACCCGCTCGGGCGTGTTCGGCCCCGAAATGCCCGACTTCAATCCGATGCGGCTGATGCGCGTGCGCCCCACGGAGGAATTCGAGGGCCGTCTGGAGGACGTGCCGGTCGAGCGCTCGGAAGAACCGGTGATCGGGCACACCACCTTCCTCGGTCAGCCGCATGAAAAGCGCCGCTTCGACGTCATCCTGCCGACGCCGGACACGACGGGCGATTTCGAGGAGATGGCGTGGTTGATGGGACAGGGCGTGGGCCTCGTCCACGACATCCGCCCCGCGGCCGACATCGTGGAGCAGATGATGGCCGACGCGGCCCACATATTGGGGAGAACCCCGGCCCCAGTGGCCGCCCAATGACGGCACTCATTCGGGAGGTCCGGGTCAGCGGGGCCGATAGCGGCCCCCTCGCCGGCGAAACACTTGTCGTGAAGGCCAATATCGCGGTGGCGGGTCAGCCTTGGGACGGTGCCTCTCCGGCGCTGGCAAGCGTCATGGCAGAGAGCAACGCCCCCGCGGTCGACCGGGCGCTGGCCGCGGGCGCGTCGATCGTGGGACAAGCGAACATGCACGAACTGGCCTTCGGGATCACCTCCGACAACGCGGCGTTCGGAGCAGTTGAAAGCCCTCACGGCGGCATGGCCGGAGGGTCATCGGGCGGCACCGCTGCCGCGATTGCCGGGGGGCTCGCCACGATGGGCCTCGGGACGGATACAGGTGGATCCGGCCGCATCCCCGCCGCCTTTTGCGGTGTAGTCGGCTTTCGGCCCACGACGGGGCGCTATCCCGCCGGGGGTGTGCTCACGCTGTCCTCGTCGCTCGATACCATCTCCGCCATGGCGGCGGACGTGGCCGGGTTGACCCGGCTGGACGCCGCACTCGCCGGTGGCGGGGAGGAGGCCATGCCGGCGGACCTGTCTGGCATTCGGCTGGGCCGGATCAGGGACCCGTTCTGGATGGACCTCGACGGTCGTGTGGAGCGCCGTGTCGAGGAGGCGCTGGACCTGCTCCGCACCGCAGGGGCGACGGTGGAGGAGCGGGACATCGGCGGCATCACGGACGCCATTGAGGCGACGGCACTGCCTCTCGTTGTTGCGGAGGCGCGGCGCTGGTGGGCGCCTTTCCTGCGCGAGAAGCTGCAGATCGCGCTAGAAGACTTCCCGCCCCGGATCGCCAGCGCCGATGTCGCGGAGGTGTTTCGCGCCATAGCCTCGGACACCACCGACGATGCGACGCTCGAAAAGCTGCGTCGCGACGGCATCTCCCGGATCCGCGGCCTGTTGGAGCAGGCGCTCGATGGGCTGGATGCTCTAGTCTACCCGGCCGTTCCGATCGCGGCGCCGCCGGTCGGCACCACCGAGGTTGAGCTGAACGGCACGACCCATGCCCTCTTTCCCCTGCTGACCAACCGGGCGCTCGCGGCGTCGTTGAGCGGAGCACCGGCCATTTCGCTGCCGATCCGGGGGTTCGACGCGCGCCCGCTGGGCCTGGAGCTTATGGGGCGCCCGCAAGGCGACCGCGCGCTGATCGGTATCGCGCTGGCCGCCGAGCGGGTGATCCGATGATGGGGCGCATCAGGTCGCTCTCCCGGTTTCCGGTGAAGGGCATGACCGCCGAACCGCTCGACGCGGTCGAGCTGGTCGCCGGGCAAGGCATCCGCGGTGATCGCCGCTGGGGCTTCGCGCAGCCCGACAGCGGCTTCGATCCTGCCGATCCGAAACCACTGCCCAAGGATCGCTTCGTCGTGCTGTTGCGCGAGGCCGGGCTCGCCCGCCTGCAAACGCGGCTGGAGGGCGATACGCTCACAATCCGGGACGGCGATGCGGAAGGCCATTTCGAGCTGGAGGATCCGGAGGCACGCGGCGCGGCCGCGGACTTTCTCCGCACCCGGCTCGGGTTGGCGGAGACGCCGACCCTCGTGCGCTCGGATCCCCATCGCTTCACGGACGTCTCCGTTGTCTCACCGGAGCTGATGAACGCGGTTTCGATCCTGTCGCAGGACAGCGTGGCGGCCCTTGGCAGCGCGGTGGGCGCCGATATCGACCCGCGCCGGTTTCGCATGAACGTGGAAATCGAGGGCTGGCCCGCCTGGGCGGAACTCGATGCCGTTGGCAGGGAGATCACGCTCGGCACCGCGCGGCTGCGGATCCTTCTTCGGACACGGCGCTGCGCTGCGACGGAGGTGAACCCGGAAACCGCCGAGCGCGATCTGCCGGTCCCCCGCCTGCTCCACAAAGCGGTCGGACACGTGGATATGGGCGTCTATGCGGAGGTACTGGAGGGCGGCACGATCCGGGTCGGGGAGTCTGCGGAACTGCTCTGAGGCTGGCCGACCCGGAGAGGCGGTGCTCGCGACCACCCCGCGCGCACATCAGGACGCAGCGGCAGCAGCGCGTTGTGTAACCATCAGGAATCGCTCAAAGAAGCGCTCCACCTCCGCGACTGCCGTCAGTGGCAGGACCTGCGCGACATGCTGGTCGGGGCGGGTCACGATGAGGGCGCCGCGGGTCCGGTCGATGCCGCGCAGCTCGAAGATGTCGGGGCCAGCGAGTGAAGGACAGAAGACCTTCTCGTAGTCCGTCAGCCCGAGCGCCCCTTTCTTCGGCAGGAGCAGCCCGGGCAGCGTCTCCACAGCCATGTCCCGATGGCCGATCTGAAAGACCGCGCGGATGTCGAAGACGCTGTCGATATCCGCGCCATCCGGCGTGAACCGCGCAATGAGCCCGGACGGCCCCGCGATGGCGCCGCAGAGCGCCGCGACCGGCCCGCCTGCCGCGCCATCATCGCCTTCGGGCGCAAAGACCATCAGCCGCCAGCGCCCGTCGGCCTTCAGCGCGTGCCCGAGTTGCATCGGCTTCGCGTCGGCCAGCCGGATCACGGGGGCGGAGTGGAAGCGCTTGCCGACGATGAGCCCGCGCGCGAGGTCCTGATGCGCCGCGCCGCCGGTGATCAGCGACGGCGCATAGCGGGTCTCGACCCCCGCGGTGTAGCGGCCGTGCTTCTGGAAATACTGCTGAAAGAGCTCCGCCTCCGCCGCCGTTTCCGGCCTAGCACTGAAGAGGCGCGCCATGTCGCGGTCGAAGTCGATCAGCTCCTTCGCCTTCGCCCGCCGCTCCTCCGAATAGGTGTCGAGCAGCGCGGGTCGGGCCTCACCCCGCAGCACGGCGGCGAGCTTCCAGCCGAGGTTGAAGGCATCGGCCATCGAGACGTTCATCCCCTGCCCCGCCTTCGGACTGTGCGTGTGGCAGGCGTCCCCTGCGATGAAGATCCGGGGCATGCACACGCCGCGCTCCGCCTCCGGCACGTCGTCGAAGGCGTCGCAGACCCGCTGCCCGATCTCGTAAGCCGACCACCAGGCGACCTCGGCCACCTCCAGCGTGTAGGGCGCGAGGATGCGCTGCGCCTTTTCGATGAGCATCCCGGAGGTCACCCCGCGATCCGCGGCCCGTTCGCCCTCCGCCAGCGCATCGAGCTCGATATAGAGGCGCACCATGTAGCCGCCCTCGCGCGGGATGATGAGGACGCTGCCCGCATCCGCCGACTGGATCGCGCATTTGAGGCGGATATCGGGGAAGTCGGTGCGCACCAACGCGTCCATCACGCCCCAGAGCTGACGGGCGGACCCGCCCCTCAGCTCATGCCCCATGGAGCGGCGCACCTGGCTGCGCGCGCCATCGCAGCCGACGACGTAGCGGGCGCGAATGGTCTCCTCGTCTCCGTTGCGGTCGAAGGTGGCCGTGACCGGATGCTCCGGATCGTCGGTGCGCGTGAGGGAGATCAGCTCCATCCCGTAATCCGGCGTCAGGCGGCGCGGCGCGTTGCGCATGATCTCCAGGTAGAAATCGTGGATCCGCGCCTGGCTGAGGATGATATGCGGCATCTCGGAGAGGTCGTCCTCGACGTCCTGGATACGATCCGCGCGGGTGAGCGGCGTACCGTCCGCGCCGGGGCGCCAGAACGTGACCTCGTTGACCTGGTAGCCTTCCTTCACGACCTTCTCGGCGAAGCCGAACGCCTCGAACATCTCGACCGAGCGGCAGGCGATGCCGTCCGCCTGTCCGACCTCCAGAGGCCCCGGCTTGCGCTCGGCGATCCGGACGGAGATGTCGGGAAAGGCCGAGAGCTGCGCGGCCAGCGTCAGCCCCGCGGGTCCGCAGCCGACGATCAGCACGTCGACGTCGCGCAGCGTCTCACCCGCGCCGGGTCCGGCCGGGGCAACCGACGGGTCGCCGGGACGAAAGCCGTTCTGGTGATACTGCATGGCGACCTCGCTGAAGGAGAAGCCCCTGCGATTATTGACGTCGGTCCAGATGCGTCAACATGGTCGCGACCCAGTCGCTGTGCCCGGCCTTGCCCCTGCTGGATACGTCCCGCGGTCGAGTTTCATCACCAAGCAAGATATGACGATACCGATGCCAGCTAGCCCGAGTGATGTCTGCTCTCTACCCAGTCAGTGCTACGGACCTCTGTCTTCCGGCCAGGGAACTGAACAAACAGCGCCGGAACAATGACGAGCGTCAGGAGGGTCGATGCAGCGACGCCCGCCAGCACCACCGTCCCGATCTCGATCCTCGCCTCCGACCCCGCACCGCTGGCCAGTACCATCGGCAGGGCGCCCGCTGCCGTCGACAGGCCGGTCATCAGGATCGGTCTGGCGCGCAGGCGCGCCGCCTCCACCGCCGCGTTGCGCGCCGAGCGGCCCTCGGCCTCGAGCTGTCGTGCGAACTCGACCACGAGGATGCCGTTCTTGGCCGCAAGGCCCACCAGCATCAGCAGGCCGATCTGGCTGTAGACGTTGAGCGATCCCGCCGTGAGGTGCAGGCCGAGGAGCCCGCCGCCCATCGCCAGCGGCACGCCGAGCAAGATCGACGCGGGGCGGATCAGCGAGCCGAACTGCACGACGAGCACGAGGTAGACCAGCCCCAGCGCGGCACCCAGAGTGACGTAAACCGCGGCCCCCGCCTCAACGAATTCCCGACTTTCTCCCTTGTAGGAGACGCGCGTCACCGTTTCGGGGGCCTCCTCGGCAATCGCCTGCTCGATGAAGGCCAGCGCCTCGGCAAGGGTGTAATCGCCGACGAGATCGGCCGTGATCGTCACCGTGCGCATTCGGTCCGTCCGGGGAAGCTGCGGCGCGGTCACGGTCTCTTCGAGATGCACCAGCGACGACAGGGGGACGACAGCGCCGGTCTCCGCGGCGCGCAGCGCCAGCCGGTCCAGATCCGCCGGCTGACGGCGCTCGTCTCCCGAAAGCTGGACGATCACGTCGAGCTCCTCGCCATTGAAGGGGAAGGTGGTGACCTCCCGCCCGCCCATCGCCGTCTCCAATGCCCGCCCGATATCGAGGACAGAGATGCCGAGTGCCGCCGCACGTTCGGTATCGATGAAGAGGTCGATCTGCGGCTTCGTCTCCTCGTAGTCCGTCCGGATCGAGGTCAGCCCCGGATTGTCCCGCGCCCGGCGCATCACCGCCTCCTGCGCTTGCGCGAGATCCGCGTAGGTGGCGCCGCCGAGAACCACCTGGACTGGAGCCCCCTCGCGGATGTTGAAGGGCCGCGGCCCGAACACCGCGAAGCGGACGCCCGGAATGCCAGACAGCGTCTCGCGCACCTCGGCGATCATGTCCTGGGCGGAGCGGGTCCGGACGTCCCACGGGTCGAGGACCATCGTGACCCAGCCGGAATTGTAGATCTCGCGCCCGTCGATGCGGGCCGGCGTGCGGACCAGCACACGAATGGCCTCGCCGCTTTCATGGTAGGGGAGCAGGCGGTCCTCCACGGCGCGCATCACCGACTGGGCGTAGGCGTAGCTCGCACCTTCCGGCGCCGTCATCGCGACGCTGAAGCGGCCCCGATCCTCGGGCGGGGCGAACTGTTCCGGCAGGCTCGTGCCCAATCGCCAGATGCCTGCGAAGGCGGCAAGGACGACGGCCACCGCAACGATCGGCCGCGCGGCGAGCGCGCCAACCACCCCGGCATAGAGCCTCGTGCTTCGGCCTCCCGGCCGTGGCGGCACCGCCGCGGGGCGCAGGAGCCGCGCGCTCAGCATCGGAGCAAGCGTGAGGGCGATCACCGACGAAAACATCACGGCCGCAGACACGGCCACTGCGAGTTCGGTAAAGACGCGCCCGAGATTGCCGTCCATAAAGGCGATGGGAACGAAGACGGCGATCAGCACGAGCGTGGTCGACGCGACGGCTCCGGCGACCTGCCGCGTGCCCTCGATGGCGGCCTTCATCGGCGGGACGCCATCGTCGAGGCGTCGCTGGATGTTCTCGATCACGACGATCGCGTCGTCGACGACAAGGCCGATGGCGAGCACCAGCGCCAGCAGCGTCACGAGGTTGAGCGAATACCCCATCGCCCAGAGAACCGTGAAGGTCGCCACGACAGACAATGGAACGGTAATCGCAGGCACGACCGTGGTGCGCCAGCTTCCCAGAAAGGCCCAGATCACGGCAATCACCATGATGGCGGCCATGGCGAGCGTCATGCCGACCTCCTGCAGGGCGGCGCCGATGAAGAAGGTGGAGTCGTAGCTGGTCGCGAGGGTCAGACCCGCCGGGAGCGCAGCGCGGATGAGCTCGACCTCGGCACGCACGTTCTCCGCAACTTCGACGGCATTGGCGCCGGACCGGCGCACGGTGCCGATCCCGACCATCGGCTCGCCGTTGCCGCGGAACTCCGCGCGCGTGTCCCGCGGACCTATCTCCACATCGGCGACATCCCCGAGACGTGTAGTCCCCCGGTCCGCGGCGTGGTGGATGATCATGTTCCGCATGTCATCGGTCGTGTCGAAGCCGCGTGCGATGCGCATGGCGAGATAGCGTTCGGCGCCGTCGATCCGCCCGGCCGGAACCTCCACGTTCTGGCGCCGGAGCGCATCCTCCACATCGGTCACCGTGAGCCCGCGACCCGCAAGCGCGTCGGGATCGAGCCAGATGCGCAGCGTACGATCCATGCCGCCACTGATGATCACGTTGCCCACGCCCGGCAGCGCGCTCAGCCGCTCCGCGATCACATCGCGCGCGTAGTCGGTCAGCTCCATCGGGGACAGGCGGTCGCTCGCAAGGTTGAACCACATGATCGGGCTCGCATCCGCATCGACCCTTGTGACGACCGGAGGATCGATTCCGGGCGGCAGATCGGCCATCGCGCGACCGACGCGATCGCGCACATCGCTGGCCGCCACATCCACGTCGCGGTCGAGATCGAATTCCAGCCGGATCGAGGAGCGGCCATCCTGACTGGTGGACTCCATGGTCCGGAGGCCCGTCAGACCACCGAGCCGCTCCTCGATCTCGCGGGTCACGCGTGTTTCGACGACGGCGGCGGCCGCGCCCCGGTAATCGGTCTGTACCGTGACGATGGGCGTCTCGGTGTCGGGATACTCGCGCACCGGAAGGGCGAGATAGGCGAGCACGCCGCTCGCAAACAGCAGGACGGAAAGGATGCCGGTGACGAGGGCGTTGCGGGCGAAGGCCTCGATGGAGATCATTCTGCATCCCCTTCCGCGAACGTCGCGGTCACGATGTCGGTCGTGCTGCGGTTCCGGCGCAGCGCCGCCGGAGGGAGTGCCGCGTCGGCAGAGGGTGTCTCCACGACGGGTGCGCCGGGCCGGACCCGCATCGCCCCGTCCACCACCACGCGGTCACCTGCGAAGAGATCTCCGGCGACCTCGACCAGACTCTCGTCGCGGCTGCGCACGGCGATCGGTATCCGCTCCGCGATGCCGTCGCGGATCCGAAAGACGTGCATTCCACCGTTGCCGGTTGTGACAGCACCCGCGGGCACAGCGAGCCCATCCCTGTGGCCAAGCTCGATGGTCAGGTTCAGCAGCATCCCGGGCACGAGCCGGCCCGCCGGGTTGGGAATCTCGGCGCGCAGGGGCGCGGTCCGGGATGCGGTATCCACTCTCGTTCCGACCAGCGTGATCTGCCCTTCGAAGACTTCATCGGGCCAGGCCGCCGCCGTCGCCGTGACACGCAGACCGGCGCGGGCCTGGGCGAGATGCCGCTCCGGCAGCGCGAACTCCGCCCGGACGACGGAGACGTCCTTGAGCTCCGCAAGAGGCATCCCAGGTGTCACGAAGGCGCCGATAGAGACCTCGCGCGCGCTCGCCACACCGTCGAAGGGGGCGCGGACCGTGTGATCCGCAAGCGTCGCGCGCAGCCGCTCCACCT